>JACQAM010000023.1 GCA_016194975.1 Bacteroidota bacterium | reverse complement strand
CTCCTGCTTTTTATCAAATTCATAATTCATTTCCTTCTGCACGAGTTGCTTTTTATTTTCCTGGGAGAAAAGTGTGTCGCGCAGATTCACATAACTTTTAAAATAATGGAGCGAACGCAAACGCATCTGTTCCATGTTGAGTAATTTTCCGCCAATGGAATCGGGGAGAGGAATGGTGGATTCTTCGTAAAGTGTGCTCAATCCTTCATACCAATCCTTCACATAATCTTTTGCACCGATACTGTCAGAAAGGGTGAGCGCCTTATAAACATAATCGTAGGCAGGTTTAAAATTATATTCTTCTCCATAGAGTGAACCGATCATCCCGAGATTTTTTGCCTGCCTTCTTTTGCTGTGCATTTGCAGCGACAACTGGTAAGCCTGCGAATAATATTGCATTGCTTTCCGCCGAAGCGTATCCCGTTCAGCAGGATCGTTTTTTTCTTTGGCCATGAAACTGTAGTTGATTCCGATATTACTCAGGTTCAATTCGACTTCTTTCTTTGACTTGATTTCCCGGAAAATATTCAGGGCGCGGTTATCGTAATCAATGGCCTCAATATATTGCCCTTCTTTGAAATAAACATTGCCGATGTTCCCGAGTTGTGCCGCAATCTTGCTTTTGTCATTCAACTCCTGTGATTTCCGGAGTGCTTTCAGGAACCATTCTTTTGCTTTTGGAAAATCCTCTTCAGAAAAATAAACGGTACCGATACTGCCAAGCCGTGCTGCGATTCCCAGCCCGTCATTTTCTTTCTCGAAAATCTTCAGCGAGCGGATAAAATAATCGAGTGATTTGGGATGATCACCTTTGTTCCGGTAACAAACCCCGATGTTCCCCAACGCATCGGCCTGCCCGTTTTCCCACTTCAATTTAACAGCGAGATTCAACGCATCATTGCCAACGACCAGGGCCGTATCGGGATCTCCGTTCTTCATTTGCCAACAGAGTGCGTTCAACGCATTCACCTTGTTCGTATCGCCAGGAAGAGTTTTAAGAAGAGCAATCAGTGAATCCGTATTCTGCGGCAATGGATATTTTATGGCAACCAATGAATTCGTACCCGCATCATTTTTTTTCTTTCCTTCTTCATCGCAGGAAAAAAGAAAAATGACAACCAGGAAAAAAAATATTATTCGCAGCTCCTTCATCTTCAACCGAAATTAAATAAAAAAAACTCCCCCGTTGAAGGGAGAGTTTTTTATCCGTAGAATTTCCGATCTAAAATGTAGAATCAAAAATCAAAAATAATTTTACTGAATATCCGATTCTCCAACCACATCCACCCACTGTCCCGCCTTGCGCGCATTGATGGTGTGATCATACATCGCTTCTACATTTATTCCCGGCAGATAATAATGTCCGGCATAAGCAGCATTCAATTGTATGCGGAACGTTTTTGATTTCTGCTGCGGAACAAAGAAATAAGTGTACACACGATCGTCGCGAATATCCTGGTAATCGGAATAATCGCTGGTGACTGTCGATGGACCGTCTTCCATTCTTTCATTGCGTATTTCCCAACCGGAAGGAAAGATCTGCGAGAGCGCCATTTGACGATACTCACCATGCAATCCGGGATTGTAAACGGTAACACATGCAACGAAATCTGTTCCCTGGTCTATTTTAGAAACGTCGAGCGGCAAACCATTTACTGTAGTGTAAGAAACAGTGAGGTTCAGATTATTTTCCGCATCTTTTTCCTGTCCGGCAGATGGAATTCCACTCATGACCACGCGAACGAAAAGAGTATTCCCTCCATTATTTTTTACCGTTATTTTTCCCGGATTCGTGTCTTTGATATTCATATCCACCTGCGAAACAGATTTTTTGTCATTTACATTTCCTGTTTTCCCGGTGAAGGAATAATTATAATTCACACCCGTCGCAGTTTTATCTGATGCGCTGAATTTGCAAAGCGCGATGAGACAGTAAGCAGTGGACTGTGTACTCATCCAGTAACCGGATTTGTCCATCGTCTCCGCAATATTTTTAGCGAGCGATGCGCCTTTCGTTCTCCATGTTCCTCCCATTAAGCTCAGCGTTTCGAGGATCATAGCATCATCGCGATCACCACAACCATAAGTCCAATCCATTTCTGAATACGGGGGAACTACCATTGCAAGATCCTTCACAATTTCTCCCGCAATTTCGGGCTGGCCTGCGAGCTGATAAGCTGCGGCCAATCTCCATTTTGCAGAGAGCGAAAGTGTTTTCACTTCGCGCAAACGATTCATCGCACCGAGTTCAGGAGATTTTGCAAGAGCAAGTGTGTAGAGGCGATACGCCTGGATAAAATCATCATACTGGTAATAATATTTATCGTAATGCGGCGCCCAGTTGATGGCTTGCTCGCGCTGAAATTTTTTCCAGTTGTCGATGAGCGAGGAAGGAACGGTGTATCCTTTTGCCTGCGCTTCGAGGAGAAAATGCCCGGCATAATTACTTCCCCATTCACTCGGTTCACTTTCTCCGGGCCAGTAACTGAGTCCGCCGGAAGAAGTCTGGAAATTATTCAACTTCTGAATTCCCGCTTTCACATTCACATCAATAATATTTTTCTTTTTATCATCGAGTGTCATCACATCAGCAAGATAAAGTTGCGGGAACACTGACGAAGTGGTTTGCTCCACGCACCCGTGCGGATAGGAAAGAAGATAATTCAACCGCTCACCAAGATTGATCGGCGGAATGGAACTCACTTCGAGTGTTCCTTTATTTGTTCCGAGCACACCCACCGGAGAATAATCACTCGACCAGGTTTGTCCGGGATCCACCACCGCTTCATAAGCATCGGTCATCTCCGGATTCGGATTGCGCACATCGAGTTCAATTTCATATTCTGCATGTTCACCACCACCCGTTGCATTTATTTTTACAACTCCTGTTCCCACCGCATCGGCAACTTTCAGATGGAAAGTAACAATGTTATCGCCGATCTCTTTGAACGAAGTGTTTTTTGTAGCGCCGTCGGTGATCGTAAAAAGATTATTCACCGCAACAGTGACCGTAGCTTTTTTCACTTTCGTTTCCATTGCAAAAACATCTACAGGAAGATCGACTGTTTCGCCTGGCCCGACAACACGCGGCAATGTTCCGAGTATCATCAATGGTTTTCTCACCGGAACAGTTTTCTCTGCATTTCCATACGCATTATTTTCTCCGGCGATCACCATCACGCGAACGGATCCAACATATTGCGGCATCATGAAGGTGGAAGTTTTTTTCTCTCCCGGTTTCAGTTCAAACGGCCCCATGAATTTCACCATCGGTTTAAAACGATTTGCTTTTTTTCCTCCGCGATCTGTTTCCGATCCGTCGCCGCCGATTCCGAGCACGCGCGTGAGTTCTGCGCCGTACGCGCCCATCACGAGATCATACATGTCCCACGTTTTTACACCGAGCGCTTCACGCGAATAAAAATTATTCCACGGATCGGGAGTTTTGAATCGTGTGAGATCGAGCAATCCTTCATCAACAACAGCAACAGTGTACGTCATTGCTTTTCCATCTTTTTCCGAAACAGTAACAGAAGCATTTTCTTCCGGTTTCCAGACGGGAGAAGAAGTGGTGACGATCGGGGAGAGATGCGTAGTGGGATCATCTACCATGATCGGGATCACTCCATATAATCTTATCGGTGCATCGTTCTTCACTTGTCCGTGTGGTTGAATGAGCGTAACATTCACATAAACGTTCGGCGCCATTTCTGAAGTGATCGGAATTTCGCAAGTGAGATTTCCTTTCTTTTCCGATTTGATCCATTGTGCGCTGATGATCTTTGAACCATTCTCGATGGAAACAAGTGCGCGTCCCTGCCCGGGCGAAGGAATAGTGATCGTCATTTTATCTCCCACATTATATTTTGTTTTATCGGAAGTAAATTGAAGCATGCTTGCCACATCGGTATTTTTTGTTCCGCTTCCATCCCAATACGGCCAGTCGAACCACGCAAGCGATCCGGTGGAATGCCCGCCTTCTTCATCGGTAACGCGAATGAGATAACGCCCGTAATCTTCGTTTTTCACATTGAGCGAAAAAGAACCGACACCATTTTTTGTACTGATCTCTTTCTGAAAATACGGTTGGTAATAATCGCTCGTTACATAATTCGCAAGATTATCATTGTCGGAACTCCACCACCATCTCCAATCGACTTTATAAACTTTCACTGACAATTTTGATTTTGAAATGGCTTTTCCGTTTTTGTCAACGGTAACCACCCGCATATTCCAGTCTTTTCCTGTTTCGAGCATTCCTCCCCACAAATTTCCTTCGGGCATATACAAACCGACGTAGGAATCATAAGGAGAATAATCCATTGTAAAATGATCGCTGCTGAATGCGCCGCCTTCTTCGAACACGCGCGTATTGAACGATGCATTGAGCATACCCGGTGCATTTTCACCCGAAAAATCGGGTTTGAATTCTGCATCGCCATTCGCATCGAGATTCTCGTCGAAAATAGTTTTACTGTCGGTGTAAAAATTCGTTGCCGGGTCATCGAAAATATAATTCTCATATCCTTTGAACGTGGTGGTTGTTTTGTACAAACTTGCATCGACCGTTGCGCGCAAATTTTTTGCTTTTGCGCCCGTGAGCCAGTTAGCATGAATTTTTATTTTCGAATCCTTGTCGTTGTTCAGCGCCGTAACTTTTCCGAAATCAAGATTTATTTTCAAACGATTCGGCATCACGGTTTCCACTTTCAATGATTTATTGAAAATTGCTCCGCCCACTTTCACGCGCACATTCCAGTTGCCCGTAGGCGCATCTGCATCCGTAGGTATGGCGTACGTATAAAATCCGTTGAGCGATTCCGTGCGCACAATGCGTGTTACCTGTTGCCCGCGCGCATTGGAGAGATCGAGCGTTACCGGGTGATTGAGCGGGAGCACATTCTGTTTGTCTTCGAGAATGAATCCGAGGAACAACGTATCGCCGGGCCTCCACACGCCGCGTTCACCGTAAATAAATCCTTTCAGTCCTTTCTGAACTTCATCGCCGCCGACATCGAATGCAGAAACGGAAATGGAAGAACCATTGTCAAGTTTTAAATAGCCGCGCTGATCGCCGCTTTTGGCAATGAGCAGAAATGGTTTTTTCTTTTTCAGATCCAGTTTCGCAAAACCATTTTCATCGGTTTGCGCTGAGCCGAGCAATTGTTCCTGGAAATCGTACACTTCTATCTGCGCGGCATTCACCGGATCGGTACTGAGCAGGTTGTTCACGGCAAAAAGCATGTCGCCGTCATTTCCTTTTTTCGCAATGAGCCCGAGATCGGAAGCGATGATATTTCTTGCAACTGTTTTTCCGTAGTAATAATTTTCTTCGCACGGATCATCGTTGCCGCCGCCGTAATAATCGTAATCTTCATAATCGTAATATTCTCCGCCGTAATAACCGTATTCACCATCGCCGCTGTAATCTTCATCATCATTGTCGAATCCGTTATCGGAATTATCATCTTCATTGCTCACATTATTCTGCGTGGTATCCTTCGGGCAATTGTACATCGCGTAATCTTTTTTGAAACCGATGGAAACGCGGTAAATGGCGCCGGGTTCTGCCTTGATGAGGTCGCCGAGATCGAGGGAATAATTCATCCACTTCGTGAGATCGGATTTATTTTTTGCAACGAGATCTATTTTTTTCTTGATCACCACTTTTCCAACGCGGTACAATTCATTGCTGCCGTCGAGCGAATTCACCTGGAGGAACTGCGGAATATTATTTTCATAAATGCGGATAATTTTCACGTCGATCGATTTCAAACTCACTGCTTCGAACGGGAATAACATTCCGTTGCCGCTATTGGGAAGAATAATTCCATTGCCAACTAATTTCACTGCAGGTTTCAATTCTTCGAATGACAAAGTCTGTGTGAATGCATGTGGCAATGAAAAACCAATAATATTTTTTATCCCTGTGGCAACATTCAGTGAATGATCGCCGCTGAGCACCGTCTCAGGATAAACTTTGATATCGTTGTCTTCGATCGCGAAACGCAGAGCGCCCCCGTCTTCGAGCGTAATGAGTCCGTCGAGATTCTGTTTTTCCTGGAGCGGATCGGAGAATTCAACCACCACGCATTGTTCCTGGCCCTGTTCAACGCGCACATCGGTAACACGAAAATCTTTCAGCGAAGGAATCGTGAACTCTTTCGAATTTTTATAATCGATGTTCATCGGTTTTCCATCCCACGATAAAACAACTTTACTTTCTTTTTCCGAGCGCATGATGCTGTCCACCACAAAATGATTGGTCACATTATCTCCGTCGTGCGTCCACTTGATATGGATCTTTGAATTACCGGCCTGTTTTACAGAAAGTAATTGTTCAACAATTTTCGGATCGGCCGCATCGGCAGTACTCAGCACGCCATCGAGTTGTTGCCATCGCATTGTTTTTTTATCAGTAGTTCGCATCGCATCTGTTTCCACGCTGAAGCCCTGCTTCATGGTATGAAAACTGAATTTCATGGTGCTGTATTTGTCGGGAACATTCGTCACGATCTTGCTCAGATAGAATTCCACGGCATATTGCTGATCGGAAGGCATGCGTTGATCGGGACGGAACTCGAGAGTTCTTTTATCGAGCCAATAAGTTTTGCCGGGAATTTCCGGATCGAAAGAAAAATATTCTTCCGCGGTTGGTTTGTCGAGCGTGATCGGGCCCGTGTAGTCGTTCGTGAGCGTGATGCGTATGCGCGATTCATTGGAAATAATTCCGGAAGTGAATGCGCTTACCCACTGGCTGAATGCGGGATCGACTTTGGTGAATTCTACAGCAGATTTACTGCTCGGTGCGATGAACGGAATAATCGCCATGGTGATGACCACCATGGAAGCGAGGGCAAGAAGAAGTCGGCGTGACATAGGTTTTGGATTTATAGAACGAAGCTAAAGCAAACAGAAGGACTAATTCATAAGATGTAGCTGCTTTTTATCAGGTGTCGGTTACGGGATGATAATTGTAGAAGCAATCTCAAAATTGCCTCAAATAAAAAAATCATAGTCCAGCGATCATAGCCCAGTGATTAATAGGTGGGCTAAGATTTTTTTTGAGCAAACTGTGACTTTTTAAAGTGGAGTGCATTAGGATTATAAAACCACCAATCATGAAAACCTCCATCCTATCTGCGACCCTTTTATTTTCTCTTGTATTTCTTTCTCCGCTCAGCGCAGGAAATAATTTCAAAGGAAAAAAACAAGTAGAATCATGCCCCACTGTCAATGCATCTCCCGGAAATTTTTCCAGGGGAAAATCATTCGAAAAGGAGAAAAGAATTTCAATACAATACCACAAATTACCGAAAGCGTCTTATGACAAAAGACAAAAGAAAGAAATGAATTCACCGAAAGTGCGCCAGTTGAAGAATCAATATGGAACAGAGGGGCACGGAAATTTCAGAAAACTTTTTGGTGCAATGCGTTCTCCGGATAATTTTCTGACACTCGGATTGTTTCACCGCAAACAAAAAAGCAAAAACATCAGGGTGAAATTCTGATGAATATTGAGTGAAGAAGGCGCAGTAGCGGGAGGTGGCGCGATGATGCGCGTCTGTACCGGGTAGAAATGCCCGGTACTTTTTTTATGGGCAGGATCATAGATATAATATTCCTTTATCGGGCAATTTATTCCTTCAACAGAGGATAAGCTGAACTCGTCGAATAACAGCTATAAAGTGAAGGAAATTTCATAATATAGCACATCTAAAAAAACAGGACCCGATAATGCGATCAAAAACAGTTACCCCCTGGCTGCTGATCGTGTTCACTTCAATTCTTCTGTCAGCCGTATTTTCTCCCACCCGTGCGCAGTCAGTTGGTAATTATGCAGTGACACGAGCTACTGGAGTCAGTTATGTTTCTGTACTGAATCTTGCTACTCCATGCAACAGTTGGAGGAACACCGGTAGTTATATTGATGATGACAATCGTTCGTATCCTGTAAATATTGGTTTTGATTTCTGGTATGATGGTGTTCGGTATACGACAGTTTGTGTTTCAACAAACGGCTATCTTGATTTTTCGAATTCAACTGCAGATGGAGGCCCCACCGGTGGTCCTTATGGTTATCAGAACACGCGTTTCACTACTATAAACGGAACGCTTAATGCGCTCGCACCGTTCTATGATGATATGACCACGCAGGGAGCGGTGAATCCGCTCGGCAATAGTATCCGCACTTATCTTTCCGGAACAGCGCCTAATCGTATTTTCACAATCGAGTGGTTTAATCTCGCAGTTTATGGGAACACAACGCCGAGTATGAATTTCCAGGTGAAGCTGCATGAAACTACCGGCGTCATCGATTACCCTTACGGAACAATGAACGCGGGCACTGCAACTTTTTCCTATACGTGCGGCATTAATGGGCCGGTCATGAATTCATCTCCTACTGTAGCGCAATTATCTGATCAGCAAACAGCGAATACGGCTACATTCTCCAATGCGGTACAGAACAGTTTATCAGTAATGCCGGCAGCGAATTCTATTCTCACATTTACACCTCCGGTTCCGCTGAATCCTTCCGGGTCACTCACATTTTCCGGAGTTCAGTCTTCGCAGATGACTTTGAATTTTCCGAACTGGGCGACGAATGAAGTGGGATATGTGATCTATAATTCGACAGATGCCATCAACTGGAATTTCATTTCGCAGACCGCGGCCAATGCAACGAGCGCTCTCGTTACAGGGTTGTATTCCAGTACAACCTACTACTGGCGGGTGTACGCGGTGACGGAAGGATGCCTGAGTTCAACATTCTTGTCCGGAACACAGGCGACGACTGCGGGCTCCACTTATATTTCAGTTGTTACCGGAAACTGGAATACGGCTTCTACCTGGAATATTAATGCAGTTCCCGGTGCAGGCGATAATGTCATTATTGCCAATGGCCACACCGTGACGATCAATGTAAATGCTGCCTGCAATAATCTTACGATCAACCAGGGCGGCGCGGCTTCTGTTCTGCGTTTCGGAAATAATGCTACGAATCGTTCGCTGGATGTGAATGGAAATATTATAGTTGGAACGAACGGAACGCTGACCGTGAATGTTGCATCCAACACCACTCACCAGTTGAATCTGTATGGAAATCTTACCAACAACGGAGTTGTTGATCTGCAACCCGACCTGAATAGTTTTTGCGATGTTGCTTTTTTACATCCATATGCAGCGCAGGTTGTGAACGGATCAGGAGCGACGAACAAGTTCAATAATATTACGGTGAATAAAGGACCCGATACGAGCCGGATTGTGGATATGCAAATTTCTTCGTTCGTAGCAGCAACGGGATTTCTTACTCTCGTCAATGGAACTTTTAAAATTTCTACGACTGCTGCATCAACGGTCACCCCTTATACAGCAACTTCGGATATTCCTTCATCAACAAGATTGTGGTTGAACAGTTCTTCGCTCATTGCAAATACTACAGGAGGAAATATTAATTTATTCGGCCAACTGCAGGTTACTTCGGGAACACTGAACATCGGTAATGCTACAGATAATTCACTTGTTGCCAATGGAGGATTATTCCTGATGAATGGAGGGACAGTGAATATAGCAGGGCGATTCGATCGCGCGAATGTTGTAACGCTCACACGTTTCAACATCACTGCCGGAACACTTACAGTTAATACGACGGGTTCCACATCTACAACCAACGCGCCCTTCATGATGGATGTGAGTGGTTCGCAATTCAGCCAGTCAGGCGGACTCATCATTATCCGGAGAAGTGGAGGAGCGAATCTTGGTTTTCTCTGTACAGGCGCCAACATCAATGCAGTGACCGGAGGAGTTTTGCAGATCGGTGATGTGTCATCGCCTGCAGGGCAAACGATACGTGTGAATACGGTAACACCGGTTGGTGGATTCAGAGTGGCGAGTGCGAATGTCACAGCGTTGCTGATCACGAATCCACTGACGGTGATCAATGATGTGGAATTACAAAGCGGAACTTTCAATACGAGCAACCTGAATGTAACTGCAGGAGGAAACTGGACTAATACCGGGGGAACTTATACTTTCGGCACCAACACCACCACATTCAACGGTGCTGCGAATGCTGCGATCAATGGTAGTGCTATAACACAAACCTTCAATAATGTTGTTGTTCAGAAAAATGCGGGAAGTACTTTGTCGGTTGGTGGAAGTACAACAACTGTTACGCTGAATAATTTCACGGAGACCTCCGGGAATTTTACTTCTGCCGCAACGCTGAATGTGAATACAGCGGCCGCTTCTGCAGTTGTGCTTACAGCGGGAACATTTACATTCGGAACAACTGTGAATATCACCGGCAACTGGACGAACAACGGAGCAAGCACAGTTCCCGCAACAAGCACAACAAATTTTACCGGAACTGCTGCGCAGGCGATCAGTGGTACAGCAACCTCGCAGAATTTTTACAATATTGTTTTACTCAAGACTGCAGGAACAACTTTATCAGTTGGTGGAAGTACTACAACACTCACCACAAATAATATTACCGAGACCACAGGAAATTTCACAGCTCCTGCAACATTGAATGTCACCGCTTCATCTTCGGCAAGCGTGTTGCTCACTTCCGGAATTTTTACTGCGGGAACAACAATGAACATCACGGGCAACTGGACGAAGAATGGCGGAACTTTTATTCCAGGAACAGGAACAACAAATTTTACCGGAACACTTGCGCAGGCAATAAATGGAACAGCAGTTGCGCAGAACTTCTATAATGTGGTGGTCGCAAAAACAGCAGGGACAACGCTATCGGTTGGAGGCAGCACAACCACACTGACAACAAATAATCTCACTGAAACTTCAGGAAATTTCACAGCGCCTGCCACGCTCAACATAAATGCTTCCGCATTTGCATCACTTCTTCTTACGGCCGGTAATTTCACCGCGGGCAGCACCACCAACATTACAGGCGACTGGACTTACAACGGAGGAAATTTTTTCCCGGGAACAGGCGTAGTGAATTTTACGGGAACTTTAAATCAAACGATCGGTGGAGCGGCAACATCACAAACCTTTTACAATGTAGTGATCGCAAAATCGGCAGGAACTACGCTTGCATCTGGAGGAAGTACAAATACAATCACCACAAATAATCTTACAGAAACTACAGGCAATTTCAATTCACCGGCAACTCTCAATATTAATTCAACAGCGACTGCCAATCTTCTGCTTTCATCAGGAACATTCACGGCAGGAACAACAACCAACATTAAAGGAAACTGGACGAACAACGGTGGAACTTTTATTCCGGGAACCGGCCGTGTGAATTTCACAGGTACGCTGGCACAAGCGATCAATGGTACCGCCACATCACAATCTTTCTACGATATTTTTATTCTGAAAACCGCAGGTACTACACTTACAGTCGGCGGAAGTACAAGTACGATCAACACGAACAAATTCACAGAGACCACCGGAAATTTCACCGCACCGTCTGTTATGAATGTGAATGCAACTCCAACTGCTTTTATTCTTCTCACTTCGGGAACATTCACAGCAGGAAATATCATCAATCTCAATGGAGACTGGACAGACAACGGGGCAACAGTTGTACCCGGATCAAGCACCATTAATTTTTCAACTTCAGGAAGTGAATCGGTGAGCGGAACAATAGCTGTAGAAAATTTCAATCATATAAATTTCATTAACGGAGGACTGACCACGATTGGTTTTCCAATCAACTGCGGAAACATTACGATCAATGCAGGCGATTCAGTTTCTGTTGGCGCGACAGGTTTCACAATTTCTGCGCGGGGAAACTTTATCAATAATGGAAATTTTGCAGCGGGAACAACTGGAACTGTAATTTGCAACGGAGGAGCAACGCAGACGATCGGAGGAACTTCCGTAACGACTTTCAGAAATCTCACGATCAACGGAGCAGGAGCAACGCTTGCAACGAATGAAAAAATTCACGGAACACTTACGCTTACTTCCGGAATGTTCACTACAACAGGATTTACATTCACATTGCTCTCTGACATTTCAGGCACAGCGCGCATTGCAGAAATCACCGGCGGAGACATCACCGGAAATATTACGATGCAACGTTACATTTATACCGGGCCAACGGAATGGAGACAAATGTGCGCGCCTGTAAGCGGAACAACGCTTGCAGATTGGAATGATGATCTTGTTACGTCTGGATTTCCAGGATCTGATTTTCCCGCAATGGCTTTTTATTCCATTGCAACTTATGATGAAACTGCACCGGGATTAAAAAGTGTCGGATACAGTGCTCCAACGAGTGTGACTAATCCTATCGTTGCGGACAAAGGATATTTCGTTTATGTTGGGCCGCTTCCTGTTCCTGTTGCAGTAACAGGCGCGCCGCTGAAATTCGGACAATCTTATTCACTCACGTATACTCCTTCTGCCGGACTTGCAGAAGACGGATGGAACATGGTTGCAAATCCATACCCGAGTTCCATTGACTGGGACGCTGCAGGATGGACGAGAACCAACACCGATAATGTTTTAAGTATCTGGAATCCTTCTTTGAGACAATATGCTTCTTACGTTTCCGGAATTGGCGTGAATGGCGGATCAAAAAATATTCCTTCGTCGCATGCGTTCTGGGTGCACGCGATCGCAGCGGGCCCTTCTATTTCACTTACAGAATCGGTAAAAACTTTTGTCGATCAGTCGTACATGCGTTCCGCGCAAATTCAATCGCAAAATAATTTGCTCAGTCTTTCTGTCACAGGATCTCCCGGCACCGATCAATCTATTATTCGTTTTGATCCTGCTGCAACAGATACTTTCGATGTGAATATGGATGCGTACAAACTTGCAAGTTCAGATACCACTGTTCCATATCTCGCAAGTGTGACCACCAATTTCCAGGATCTTTCCATCAATACTCTTCCCACTTTCAATTCAGATATCACGGTTCCTCTTCGCGTGAAAGCAGGTGTTACAGGAAATTACACAATACGACGCGATTCAATTTCTGATCTTCCGAATTCCATGTGCATCACGCTCGAAGATCTTCTTACCGGGACAACAACGCAACTCACACAGAATGCTACGTATTCTTTTTTCATGTCGGATACTACAAGCGCTGTTCGTTTTATTCTTCATTTCGGCCCGGCACTCACCGCCGGCGATGTACCTGCAACTTGTTTGAATCACAATGATGGAAAAGCATTCGCAAAAGGAACCGGTAATGGCCCGTGGGATTATACATGGAAAGATGCTTCCGGAAATATTATTGCAACTCATTCTAATATTTCGGGAACAGATACACTCAGCGGACTTATTCCTGCAAATTATATTGTGGAGGTGAATGGAAATAATGGTTACTGTAATTTCAGAACGGATACTATTTCTGTTACCGGCCCGCCTGCATTGCAAACCGGTGCAACTTTTACTCCGTCCACTTGTTCTTACACGAATGATGGCGCCATTATTATAAATGCGATCACCGGGGGAACTCCTCCGTTCACGCTCACGTGGTCAGACGGCAGCAATGGAGATACGCTCGCTAATGTTACGATGGGAAATTACCAGTTGTTCATTGCCGATACGAATGGTTGCATTGACACTGTACATTTTATTCTTCCAACCAATTCTTCTCTCACTGCAGATTTTGTTCCCACTCCCGACACTGCAATTCTGAATTCACTGATCCTTTTCCAGAATTCTTCCAGCAATACAACTTCTTCACTCTGGGATTTTGGTGATGGCGGACCACAATCGACTACCACGAGTCCGAATTATTCTTACGGAACAGCAGGAACTTTTACGGTGATGCTTGTTGCGGATGATGGAACCTGCCAGGATACAACGTATCATACAGTATTGATCATTGACAATACGGGAATAAATCCTTTTTCGAATGACGGAAATGTAGAATTCACAACCGGGCCGGAATCATTCGGTGTGCTGTTCGATCTTCCCGTAGTTGAAAAAGGTGTGATAAAAGTTTACACTTCTACAGGAGAATTGTATGCGAGTAAGGAAGATTACGTTGGACAGGGACGTGTGGATATTCCGATGGACGGTGCAGCAACTGGAACTTACCTCATCTTCGTTCAGCTTCCTGATAAAATGTATTCTACGAAAGTGGTGCTAATACGATAGACATCAGTAAGCAGAAACTTTCCCGGCGAATTCCGATTGCAGGCGGGACAGAAGACAGAAAAAAATTCTCAGTGCACGATCATCACTTGTTTTTTATTTGAAAAAACCTCCATGGACCGAAAAGACTATTTGTATTTTTTCTTTTTCGGATTTTGCCTTGTATCCCAGAACGTAAGTATCACAATTTTCCAGGCCCTTATTTCATACACGAGTAAATTGTGGGGTGTTATAATTGCTTCATGAATACCCGGAAGATCTGTCTTTCTGAAAATTTCAGGGTGCTTGGAGATGAATTCGATTACCGGTCAGTTTCACTTACAAAATTTTCAACTTCACGATCGCTCCATTCCGACTTTAAATATTCAATGACTTTGAAGAATCTTAATTCAGCTTCAAGTGTCCAGGTTACTTCTTTAACCATTTCTGGTATTTTTTTCTCATATCATCATGGGGGATCACTTTCCCTTTCTTAGAATCGGAAATTCCTTTTTTGACCGAGGCCTTAATTTCTTCAGGAAGGTTTTTAAACCAACTCTCTTCGTGAGAATCAAAAAGAGCTTTGATATAATTGATTATGTCTTTGTCTTCTGTTTCCAGAAGGCGTTTCACCAGTTCGAGTTTTGTGACTGCAATATTCATTTTTTGAAATTGTGAGAAGTAAAATTAATCATAAAGTTCGATTCGGTAATATTTTCTCAGTGCACGATCACCACTTGTTTTTTTCCGATCTCTTTTCCATCCTGCATCACCTGCACAAAATATTCTCCGCCGGTCCAGTTTGAAATTTCTACCTGCGATTGTATTCCCGTTACATTTTCTGAATGAACCAATTTTCCGTTCATGTCAAAAATATTAATGAGCACAGGATCATTATTCGCACCGGGCCACTCGATGGTGAGCTGGCGAAATGCTGGATTCGGATAAGCCACCACTTCAGGCGCAGGCGCGGGTAATTCGTGCACGCCTATCAGCACCGTGGAGACTCCATTGGCAAAAGCGTATTGTCCCGGCATCAGCGAATCTGCATCCACATAACCATATTTCGAAAGTGAAGAAGAACCAATGATGAATTTCGTGTAATGCTGCCACTCGTGCCAGTCATCACTTGCATCACGGCGATAAAGTAAAATAATACTATCGCCATTCGGAATCGTGAGATCATTGTCGAGCCAGAAACCCTGGCCGCTTGTTGATGTTGTTCTTCCGTCGTAATAAAATCTTCCGCTCGCATAAAAGTTCGACGGAAAAATTCCTTCAATGTTCCAGTAACGCTGAATGGACAAACGATAATTATTTGAATTCACTTTTATCGAATCGGGTTTCACATAATTGTGTTCGATGCGCACGAGTGCAGAATCTGAAATGGAATTCACCGTGAGAATACATTTCGGTTCGGTGTAAGTATATTGTCCGTTTGAATTGATCACTAAATATTTATCGGAGATCGCATCGCTGATGAGTCCGTGAAGATCAAGCGCCGTGTAAACCGGATTAAAAGGAAGTGTAACAGTGAAATTCGTGTATTGCCCGCTGATGAAACGGCGAACGGTATCTTCCTGCCAGTTGTTTTTGAAAAAAGAAAATTCAAGAGGAACATTCGTGAAATATTGCGGCGCACCAAAAAGTTTTTGACGAACATAAACCGTCACATCATAATTCGGCCCATTAGGAACGACCACCGTTGAATCGATGGAAAAATGCGGCCAGCCCGGATTGAAAACCCAGTCGTTGAAAAAATCAGTGAGATAATTAAGTCCGCTTGAAGCGATGAGATCATTCATGAGATCGGTGCTGCTCACGTCGGTAAATTGTTCCTGCTGCAAATAATAATGAAGCGACGAGAAGAAAAGTGAATCGCCCATGTATCCGCGCAACGTGTGCGCAACATCGGAACCTTTCAGGTAAACATGATCGCCATAAGTATATTGATGAGGAACGCCGGATACTGCCCGGAATCCACCTTCGCGATGATGAATATAATGAACTACTTCATCGTGTCGCGCAAGAACGGCTGCGTCGTAAGCGGGACGGCCGTATTCCCATTCTGTAAAAATTTCTTCGGAATAAGAAGCCCATCCTTCATTCAACCACATTTCCGGTTCTGTTCTGCACGTAGGATTATCACCGAACCAGTGATGAGAAAGTTCATGCGCCATGATGTCGGCTTCATAAGTGAGTGAGCCGTTCGCTGCAATTCTCGGGTAAGAAATATTAGTAGCGTGTTCCATTGCGCCGTTGTTGAACGGAACAAGACAATAACCAACGCGCGGCCATTCGTAAGGGCCGTAACGATTTTCAAAAGCATCGAGTGCATCGTTGAGATGGATAAAAGAATTTTTCAGCGGAGTAGTATCAGTAGGAACTGCAGTGAGAATGATGGGATAGCTGCCATAAATTCCACTGTGTGTCCAGTTCACCTGCGTGTAAGATGCGACTGCAACAGAGGCGAGATAAGATGGAATTGTTTCAGTAAGATCCCACGTTCTCCAGCGAACACCATTCACATCGGTTGTATCGGCGCCGAGTACGCCATTGCAATAAGCGGGTTTTGTAGCGGCGCTGCCAATGATAAAAGTGTAAGGAGCGCGCTCTACAAAATTATCGAAGCAGGGATACCATGCGCGGCCGAAGTTCACAGGATAGGTTTGAAAACCAACACCGAGATTGTAGGCGTATCCACTCTGAAAATAAAATCCGCCCCAGCCCGAAGGATCTATTTGCGGTTTTCCATGATAATAAACAATAAGATCGCTGGTGTCGCCGGTGTTCATGGCCACAGCAAAATTCGCACGCAGGAGTGTGTCGGTGTACGTCCACGTGAGTGAAGCGCTGTTCATGATAATGGAATCTATTCTCATGTGCAGCAGATCGAGATCGATGTAATTCTGATTGGTGATGAGCGGCGTAAAATGAATTTTTGTATTTCCGCGAATGGTGTCGGTGGTAAAATCGGTGATGTTGAGTTTGATTGTGTAATGAAGAATATCAAAAGTATCGCTGCGCGAATTCATGGCCTGTGTTTGCATGTTTCCCGTTCTGGAATTATCATCGCTCCAATTGTATTTGAGAGGGGAAATATCGGAGGCAGGTGTGACGATATTCTGTGAAAAAGAAATGACAGCAGTAATGCAGATTACAAGAGTGGAGTAGATTTTTTTCATGCCGGTGGAAATTTATCCGTGAATAATAAAGATAATAAATATTGGAGAAGATAGGAATTCATTTCTCAAATGAATTTCCCTGAAGGCAAAAAAATCAGGCACAAGGTACAGGGGAAGCCACAGGAGAAAATAAAATGTGATGCAGAATTTTCGCGTAGCCCCGATACCGCAACTGGCTCCGACATTGCGGTAGCGGGAGGAGAGAAACTTTGAAGTGATGTTGTTGCGCTCCTGAAGGTCAGGAAAATTTATTACCGTTTTTCATTCCTGTCTTTCACAGTAAACGACAAATAATATTGCCACTGCCCGCCTGCGCACTTGCCTGCACTTCGGCAGGCGGGGATTAGTTTCACGGATTTTTATTGTGCCTACTGCGTACTTCCCGCTTTTTTCTTTTTCTCCGAATACAAATTTTCTCTCTGCAATTTCACTTCTGTGTCATTGATGTATTCATCATACGTCATCATCTTGTCGAGAATTCCATTTGGCGTGAGTTCGATGATGCGGTTCGCCACGGTTTGCATGAGTTCGTGGTCGTGCGAAGTGAAAAGAATAATTCCCTTGAAATCGCGCATGGAATTATTAATGGCGGTAATAGATTCGAGATCGAGGTGATTGGTGGGTTCATCAAAGAGCAAACAGTTGGCGCCGTTGAGCATCATGCGCGAGAGCATGCAGCGCACTTTTTCTCCGCCGGAAAGCACATTCACTTTTTTCAGTGTTTCTTCGCCGGAGAAAAGCATTTTGCCGAGAAATCCACGGATGAATGTTTCGTCTTTGTCTTTTGAAAATTGACGCAGCCAGTCGATGAGATTATCCGATCCCGAAAAATATTTCAGATTTTCATTCGGGAGATAAGCGTTCTGGATGGTTTGTCCCCATTCTATTTTTCCGTTCGTATTTTTTTCATCGCCTGAAAGAAGATCGAAAAGTTTCGTGATCGCGAGATGATCTTTGGCGAGAAAACCGATGCGGTCGCCTTTTTTCAAACGGAAACTTACATTCGAAAATATTTTTTCATTTTCATTGGAAGCAGAAAGATTTTCGACGTTCAGGATCTGGTCGCCGGGTTCGCGATCCATTTTAAAAATGATGGCGGGATATTTCCGGTTGCTCGCGGGCAATTCGTCGATATTTAATTTCTCCAGTAATTTTTTTCTTGAAGTGGCCTGTCGTGATTTAGAAGCATTCGCCGAGAAACGTGCAATGAAATCCTGGAGTTCTTTCCGTTTGTCTTCCACTTTACGATTCTGATCGGCGCGTTGTTTGTGCGCGAGCTGCGACGCTTCATACCAGAACGAATAATTTCCTGTGTAAAGAGAAATTTTCCTGAAATCGATATCGCACACGTGCGTGCACACGGCGTCGAGAAAGTGGCGGTCATGAGAAACGACGAGGACAATATTTTTGTATTCTGCTAAAAAATCTTCGAGCCAGGAAATTGTTTCCACGTCGAGATCGTTCGTTGGCTCATCGAGCAGAAGAATATCGGGATTACCGAAAAGCGCCTGGGCAAGAAGCACGCGCACTTTTTCTTTTCCATTGAGTTCGCTCATGGATTTCTGGTGAAGCGCTTCTGCAATTCCAAGTTTGCTCAACAGGTCGGCTGCTTCATTCTCTGCATTCCATCCGTTCATCTCTGCGAATTCAGCTTCCAGTTCTGAGGCGCGCAATCCGTCTGCTTCCGAAAAATCTGTTTTCGCATAGATCGCATCTTTTTCCTGCATCACTTTGTGCAGTTTTTTATTTCCCATGACCACCGTTTGCAGTACGATGCACTGGTCGAATGCAAAGTGATCCTGCGAAAGCACGGACATGCGTTGCCCGGGCGTGATGCTTACACTTCCTTTCGTCGGTTCAATTTCTCCCGACAGAATTTTCATAAAGGTTGATTTTCCCGCGCCGTTCGCACCGATTATTCCGTAGCAGTTTCCCGGCGTGAATTTCAGTTCCACTTCATCGAAGAGGACGCGTTTGCCGTATTGTAAAGTAAGATTAGTAACAGTGATCATTTTATTTTATCAAAGAGCGCAAATGTACGGAATTGGTTATGAGTATTGAGTAACCGGTTATGAGAAATGAGTTGGAGTTGATTTACTGAACAGGTGATATGGATAAGTATAAATATTACGACGACCTTTACCATAAAGAATTGAGGGAAGAGGAAAAAAAAGAATAAAGGAAATTAAATTCCGGATATGTGAATTACGAATGCGGGAACGAAGTGCGAATCCCGAACGGGTTCGGGACGAAAATGCGAAGTGTGGATTTGCGAATTACGAATGTGGGAACGGAATGCGAATCCCGAACAGGTTCGGGACGAAAATGCGAAGTGCGGGTATGCGAATTACGAATGACATTTTTTCTTCACGCACAATCCTTCCACTCGAAATAATGAAGCTCATTTGCTTTTTCAATAAAAATATAATACAGTTTTTCGCTCAGCTCCGGGTTGGAATGTTGCTTGCGGAAAAGATCGACGATGCGCTCCGCAGTTGCAAGTTGCGGCAATGATCTGCTGGAGCGGATACATCTGCTGATGCGGTCGAACGACTCTATTATTTCGCGGGTTTTCATGTTCTAAGTTCTAATTCTCATAACCCATACAACGTGCCAATTCATTCCATAACCATAGGTTTCTTCGCAATGAATTGCAAGCGGTCGTTTTCAATATATAAATGGACGGACATTCGCGGTGTTATTTGTTTTTTTTACATTTGAATCCTATTTAACTAAAAAAATCCTTATGAAAAAAGTACTTCTCTGCTCCGTTTTTGCAACCTCCATCTTCTTCGCTTTTTCGTGCGGTTCTGCTGCCGATAAAGCCAAAGCCGATTCAACAACCAAAGCAGATTCCATTGGAAAACTTTCCAATTTTACCGACCCTGATGCATTTGCAACGGAGATCGTGACAGCGTTGAGCAAAAATGATTTCACCGCGTTTTCGCGCCTGGTAATAAACAAAGAGGAAATGATAGCCCTGATGAATTCTTCAAAGGATCAAAGTGATAAAGACATGGTCAGTCATGCTGATGAGATGATGAAAGATATCACTGAGAATTCAAAAAAGACATTCGATGAAGTTCGCGATGCAGGAACCAAAGACGGAATAGACTGGAGCCAGGCGAAATTCAAAAAAGGCGAATACGACAGGAAAGACCAGGGTGGATTTGAATCCATGGCGATGAAAATGGTTATCGATTGCAAGGGCAAAGAATACCATCTCGCGATCGATAAAACGGCGAAAGCAAAAACAGGATGGAGGATCGTAGGGCGAATGGACTATGGTGACCAGGATATGGCTGGAATGATTCAGAGTATGATGGATTCAATTAACAATCCCGACATGAAGTGATTTATTTATGGGCATCTCTAATAACTTCGAATTGCTGCGTTGTGCTGCGTCCTCAAAATCCTCATTTACGAATAGTAAACCCCGCCTTGCATTTCTGTGTTTTTAGAGATGCCCTTATTTTTGTGAAAGATCACCTTGAGAAATAATGCTATGATATCGTTAAGAAAAACCGGGTTCTGCGCCTGGTTTTTTTTCTTTGGGATTTCTGCTGTTCATGCACAGCGATTCAAAACTATTTCCCGTCCCGAAAAATTATGGGCGTTCACGCATCCGTTCATTGCAAAAAAAGCATATCACATTTCCACGCATGCACGCGCTGCAACGGATTCGCTGGAGCGTGCGGGAGTTTTTTCTGATGGCAACGGCGGGCAACTTGATGCATTCCGTCACGCGTACTGGATGGCTTCATTGGTGCAGGAAATTTCTCCGCGCAAGGCGTGCAAGCTGGGGCGCGCGCATGAGAAAGGAAATTATCTCGACTGGAAAAAAGCCCAACGGAATGACTCGACCTGGCAGGGAAAACCGGAAGACGGTTCACTTGCCGATTCACTGATGTGCGATATGGATCTGAAAAATAATGAGAGCGGAATTATGATAGGGCAAACTTTTAAAAATTCAGCCGAGAAAAAAAATCTCATCTCCGAAATTATTAACGCCGATGAAAACGGTGAACTCATTATTCTCAAAAAAGATGAGTCAGGAAATTATTACGACTGCGACGGAGAAAAAATCGATCTGAAAAACAGCGATGGGAAATGGTATATCCCCAAATGCGAAGTGAAGAGTAATGCTGCGGTGAAACGCGGGTAGGGAAGATTACGGATTTTTACGGAATACAGATTACGGATGTTCCGGATACATTCTTATCTCTAAAATCAGTTTACATCCGTAATCTGTATTCCGTAAAAATCCGTAATCCTCTCTCATTTCAAAGTTCTCATTTCAAAAAAAGATTTCACGTATTCTATCATTTTATGATCATTCATTTTTTCTGTTGATTCGATCTCAATTCTTTTTCCGTTGAATTCTCTTTTGTCCATCAGGAAATTAAACAATTCATCTTTTGCAGTGGTTGGCCCGTGAAGAAGTATTTCATCATATTTCACCAGAAGTTTCGCGAGTGAATGATAAAAATTATTCAGCTGATCGTTTGCAAGATTGTGTTTGTGGTATTCATTGTTGGAGGTACGGTATTTCCCAAAAGTTGCTTTGTCGGAATATTGCCCGTCTTCGCGCGGATGAAGATCATGCTCCGATTCCATTTTTTCTATGTGATAATTGTGTTTGCTTACCGGGTAAACAAAAACTGCCTGATGATGATCAAGCCAAACGCCGATGTGATTCTTCAGATGATTCATAGCAATTATTTTATATACAAATTTGGAAAAACAAAATTCAGTTCGGGATGATGAAGATCAGCCGTAAAGACGATAATGGGCAGGAGTACGAAATACGAAAGTTTTCCCGAACGCGTTCGGGATTTTGTATTTTATACTCCCTACTTTCCTTTTCTATCCGGAAATAATTTTCTCACCACCGACATTTTTTTCTCACCACTTCGGAAAACTCCGTGGTGCGCATTGCGGACATCCTCAATGGAATAAAAGGCGTTTGGCTGGAGCGTTTGAATAAGCAGGATCACTTCTTTTACATTTTTCCGCTGGACGATGGAGAATATCATTTTCACAGAACCTGTAGATCCCTGCGCATCCACCACAGTAATTCCATGATTCGCATTGCGCAAACCGGTGATCAGTGTTTCACTTTCATGATTCGTGATGATGCGGATGACCTGCATTCCGAGAGCGAGCCGTTCCTCTATGCGCATGCCCACGTAGGTACCCGTTGCGAATCCGCCCGCCCACGCGAGGTAACACAAAACATTATCCGCTTTGTTCATCACCTGTTTCATTGCAACGAGCCAGATGAGCACTTCCACAAAACCAATGAGCGGAACAATATTCCTGAACCCTTTGTGAATGAAAATATTTCTCAGCGTGGCGAGTGTTACATCGCTCAAACGAGAACAGAAAATAAGAATAGGGAGAATGATCCAGTTGAGAAGTTCGTTGCCTGTCATTTGAAGAATTGAAAATTCAAGATTCAAGATTCCGGATTGGAATTTATTCTCTTATGCACTGCAAAATTACAATCAATATTGAATATTGAATGTTATTCAACAACCAATTGTTTCGTTGTCACCGAATTTTCCATTCGCATTCGCACATAATAAACTCCCGGCGCAAGATCTGCTACACTGAGTTTTTCTGAATATTCTCCTTCCTGCTTCCGGCCTTCATTCACATCGCGCACTATTCTTCCAAGTTCATCCAGCAGATTAATTTCCACATCGCAGGATTTGTCGAGCGAAAAAGAAATATTCACTTCATCATTCGAAGGATTCGGATAAATATTCATGTTGAAAGAAGATAACTGCGGATATTCATGCACAGTTACAATATCATTCACACTGGTGAGATGGGCGGAATAAATTCCATTCGCATGCGTAGCAAGAACAACTAATCCGTCGGTCTGGCGCACATCGGTCATATCACAAACTACAGTTCCTATGGTGAGATCACCCTGCCGCACCCAAACTGTATTCAATCCGTTGAGTGTGTCCGTCGCATACAATCCCGTGCTCGTGCTCGCAAGATAAATTGTTCCGTCAACAACAGGAAGAACTGAGATCCATCGCACCGAAGGTCCATTGCCACCACCTGTAGAATTCTGTTCGAGATTTCCTGCGCACTTCGTCCACGTTGTTCCTCCATCATTCGAATTCCAGATACTGTACACCTGGTAATTGGAATAGCACATCACAATTTTATTTCCATCGTTAGGATCAGTGGTAATACAACTCACATATCCGAAACCGGGCATTGCCGTTGCAGTAATGTCAACAGGAGTCGGCGTTCCCGTGTTCGCATTATCGACGCGATAAATTTTCTTTTTATCTGTTCCGTAATAAACGCGATGCGCCGGTGTGTTGCAGCAATGAACGGCAGTGATGAAAGAATTTGCAGTTGGAACAGAATCGGCCCATTGCACCCAGTTCGTGCTGATGGAATCCCATTGATTCGTCAATGCAATTGCAGAAAGATCATCGTTGCGCCATAAATATTTTCCTCCTGCGAGAAACATCATGTTCTGGTTGTTCGGATCGAGCACGAAAGGATTGATGAATTCATATCCTGTTCCTCCAATGGGATCAATGCGGCGCGCTGCTGTTATATTTCCACTTCCGTCGAGTGTGCACTTATTCATTTTTCCATTCTGAATGGAGAAATAATAATTTCCTCCGCCATTCTCGATCGCACAATAAGATCCGTCGCCTCCGCGCGGCTGCACCCACGGAGAAGTAAGTGTTGTATTATTCGTGTACCAGCTTCCGTTATCCTGCGCACCGCCAATCACAATATCATTTGTGGTAGAATGATCGGTAGTGCAGGTGTAAAACATGGAAGTGATATAACCATTATTAAGTGAATTCCACGAAACTGAATTCTGTGTGCAGTCATTCGTTCTGAAAATTCCCCCGTCGTTCGAGCTGAACATGATATTCGGATTCGATGGAAGAAAAGTAAAAGTATGTTCATCGGGATGATGATTGGGATAACCCATTACAAATGGAAGTGAGGTGTAGGGCTGATATCCTCCAACGTAAGAAGTGGAACTGGTATCATTGAAACGATTTGTATTACGGAAAATATTTGTTCCTCCAATGAAAACTGTATTCGGATCATCGGGCTTCACACGCACTACAAGATCATAAGATCCCTGCGCATTGAAATCTCCAAATACACCGTAGTGTTCTGCCGAAGGAAGATTCATGGAGAGATCTTCCCACATTCCGTTTGCACCCGATCCGTCGCCACCGAGATAAGTGTATCTCCACAAAACATCATACTCAATGTCGCCGAGAAAATTCGTGTCCGGCATTCCTATTCCCGTTGTGTTTCCGAGAAAATAAATTTCATGTTGATCCGAAGGATTTATTCCGATCACCACACGATTGCATAATGAATCACCGAAAAGTGAAGTGGAAATTTTTGCCCACGTTGCTCCCTGGTTCGTGCTTCTCCAGATTCCTTTGTTGGGCCCGTCTGAACTCAACGTTGCATAAACAATTCCGGAATCAGAAGTGACTGCAACATCAGTGAAATAAGAATACGAAGCGAGATTTCCTCCGCGCACTGCAGTCCACGTTGTTCCTCCATTCACACTTTTGTAAACCGCACCGAGACATGCTGTGTAAACAACATTGTTCACCGTATCTACCGGATCAATTGCAAGATTCCAATTCATATCCCAGAATGTATCGAATGATTGCGGCGTATTGGAAACTGTTGCAGAAAGCGGAGACCATGTTGCACCATTGTCCGTACTCTTCAACATTCCGTTTCCAAGAAAATATGCGCTTCCTCCGCTTGCAGATTGTCCGTAAGGTTCGCCGGAGCCAACGTACCACGTGCTCTCGTGTCCTGCGCGTGTGTCCTGTGAAATGCAAGTGATGCCGTGATAACTTCCAGGAGGTGTAACCATCGTCCAGGAATTTCCTGCATCGTTACTCACCCAGATCCCTCCTGAAGTTGTTCCGGCGATGAAATGATTTTCATTCAGTTTGTCAATGGCAAATGCGCGTGTGCGTCCGCCCACATTCCAGGGACCGCGTGCGTTCCATGTTGCCTGCGCGGCCATGCGCCCGGTTGCATTTGCGCGCACGCTTGCGTCACTCGGAAGTGTAGCAGAAAATGCGAGTTCTTTTTCACGCATGTGATCCGGAATTTTTCCATCGGGACCTACAAGGCGTCGGAATTCATAATCCAATCTTCCTTTCGCATCTTCTTCCATCGGGTCGCCGCCAATGACAGGAACGGATGGAGATTTTTTGAAAATGAAAATGAGCGGAACTGCGAGTAAGGCAGAGCAGGCGAGGAGTAGAATTTTTTTCATGGAAGGGAAATTAAAATGCTGTGGCGCATTATGCGAAGATACAAATTACGAATGGGGGAACGGAATGCGGAAAGTGCGGATATGCTGATTACGAATGGGGGAACGGAATGCGGAAAGTGCGGATATACGAATTACAAACCAGCCCGCCTCTCCACGGTTAAGACATTCGTATCTTAGTGTTGGCCAATGAAAAGTTTTATTAAACAAATAATTCCGCTGTTATTTTTTGCAGTTGCCTGCCATGAGAATAATTCGCAGTTGCCGGATAATAACCTTCAAGTGGTTCCGGATTCTGCAAAACAATATTTACTGAAGATCATAGAGGGCGGATGGGTGAATGTAGAATACGAGGATACTTTTTACCGTTATCATTCGCCAATGTTTGCGGCGCGTTACGGATTGCCGGTCCAGCAACTGGCATTTGACATATCGCGGCTGGATCATGATACTTTGGAAAATGCATATCACCGTTATACTTATTCAGCGAGCGAGCGATTCGATCTTGTTTTTAAAAATGAAAATGGAAAAATAAAAATGATCCCCCGGCCGGATGCGGCTGTAAAATTACCAATGGAAGAATTGAAATACCAGGTAAAAGGCGGCGATACAACACTGCAACTTGTGATCGGAAATAAGATGTACTCTTACCGGCGCGTTTTCCGGCAATTTCCGGAATCGGAAAATATTCATCCTACGGCGCTCGATTATTTTGCTAATTCGATCTTGGCAGACGTCATTTGGAAATCGGGTAATAAGTATATTCATTTTAATATCGATGGAACAATTTCAAATTTCAGGAGCTATAATAGATATTCCATAAAAGTAAAAGATGATCATCCGCAATCGCAACCCGACGAGATCACTTTTTATAATGACAATACTGCTGTGACTTATGCATTCGTTCTCAATACAACTCCTCGTCTTCTCTTTGACCTGGAACTTTATGATCTCAAAGAATCGAAAGACGGATTGGAATTTACAAGGGGAAAATTGGTGACGGCATTAAGAGGCGGGACTTATTTTGTAACAGGAACGGATCAGAATGGCAGTAAAAATAAATAGCGGTAAGTTGTCAGCGGCAGTTGAGTGTGATCAGTACATCCGTCAAATCTGTAATCTTCCCTCAATAAATTTCTCTCAGCTTATTGGCGATTTCCAACACCGCCGGGCACACCATTGTATTCAGCATCGTGATGTCAAGTACCTGATGTACGCGTTTTCTGTTCGTGTGCGGGTACCCGCGGCATGCGGTAGGGCGATCATTGTAAACGATGCAATAATTTTCTGAGTCGAGAAAAGGGCAGGGCGTTTTCTGCAATACAAAGTCGCCGTCTTCATCCATGTATAGATATTTTTCAATGAAATTTCCGGGAGAAATTTCAAGCGCTTTGGCAACACGTTCAATATCCTTCTGGTAAAATATCGGTGAGATCGTTTTACAACAATTCGCACATTTCATGCAATCGGTGTGCTCGAATGCTTCATCATGCAGTTCATGCACTACTTCATCAAGATCATCCGGTTGTGTGCGTTTTAATTTCGCGAAAAGTTTTTCATTTGCCTGTTTCGCTTTTTCGGCTTCTTCGCGGAATTGTGCAAGTCCCATGATGTAAAGCTATAGTATTTATAAAATCAGGCGGATGCGGTAGAGAAGAGTAAGCGGAAAAGAATAATTTTGAATAAATATTTTCCAATTGAAGAATTCCGGTAAAGCGTTTCTTTTCCTCTTCCTTTTTTTGTCGGGCAACCTCCTTGCCCAATACCGTTTCAAAAATCTTGGAATTTCCGACGGACTTTCCCAGAATTCTGTTCATTGTATTTTCCAGGACAGCGAAGGTTTTATCTGGCTCGGTACGCAGGATGGATTGAATCGGTACGATGCTTATTCTTTCACAACGTATCGCCATTCGAAAAACGATACAGCTTCTTTGTCCGATAATTTTGTGACCTGCATTGAAGAAGATAATTTTCATTGCTTATGGATTGGTACGCGTAACGGAATGAACCGCTACAATGAGAAGACTGAAAAATTCGAGGAGATATTTCCGCAGGCAATGGACCGGACTTATTTTCATAATTCAGTGACGAAAATATGGAAGAACAGTAACGGTGAAATATGTTTTGAAGCGCGGGGAAATATTTTCATTGCAACGATCACTTCCGCCGGGTATCATATTGTTTCAACGAAAACTTTTGCATCAAAAACGCTCGCCGGAGAAGGGAACAGGATCTATTTCATAGATTCTACAGGACTGTATGTTACGGAAAGAGAAAATAGCTCCGGGAAATATTTTACAGATGCGAAGAAAATATTTTCAGATACGGTATTCGATCATATTAGCCCGAATACCACACTTTATTGCGACAGCAAGGGAAGATTATGGTTTTCCACAGGGAATTTTGTCAATGTGATCGATCCGAAAAAAAATGTGATGAACAGGATCCGCCTGTTGAATGAGAATGGAATTTATTTTTGTGAAGACAATGACGGGAACACGTGGATCGGTGGAGAGAACGGGATTTCGGTGATCTCTCCGGATATGAAATTATCAGGGTCAGTGAGTAAGAACGGAAACCAGGCCGGTAGTATCAGCAGCACCAACATTCTCGGAATTTATAAAGATCACAATGGATTGATGTGGGTGGGAACCTCTGAAGGCGGGGTGAATGTGTGTGATCCCACTCATCGCGTTTTTCTCTCCGCAGGAACGGATCTCCTCTCGGAAAAAGGAGTTTCTGACAATGGAACGTGGGCAGTTTTCCAGGACGGCGACACCTTGCTCGTGGGAACGTCATCGGGACTTGATATTTTTCAATTGAAGAATAATTCTTTTTCCGGCGGAAATTCCTTCGGCGATAATATTGTTTCGAGAAACGTGATCAGCAAAGATGAATCGGGAAACGAGATCAAAAATGTGATCGCGATCACGGAAGATGATGCCGGAAATTACTGGTTTGGTACAAGGAACAACGGATTATTCGTGTTGCATGACGGAAAGATCACATCGCATTTCACTAAACAGAATTCAGGGCTTTGCAGCAATACAGTTTTTCATTTGCTAAAAGCGTCCGATGGTTCCATCTGGATCTCTACGATGGCAGGATTGAGTCATTACGATGTGCATACCAATTTGTTCACCGACTTCCGGGTAGAAGATAAAAAGGGTTTACCTGGAAATTATGTGATCAGTTGTTTTGAAGATTCGAAAAAAAGAATTTTTATTGCAACTACAAACGGACTTTGCATTTTTGATCCTGCTGTCAGCCCTTTGTATAGTTACGCGTCGGAATACAATGATAAAAACTCGCTCAGTTATAATATAGTTACTTCTGTTTCGGAAGATTCGCATCATCGTATATGGGTGAGTACACTCGGGGGCGGTATCGATCTTTTTGATGAGCAGCATAAAAGTTTTCGCTCGTGGGATAAAGAAAACGGCCTTGCTAATAATGTGGTTTACGGGATGGAAGAAGATGCTGCCGGCAAACTATGGATGTTTACCAATTCCGGCATTTCGCAGTTCGATCCTGATGCTGAAAAATTCACGAATTATTATACCAGCGACGGCATCATTGCCAATGAATTTGCCCAGAATGGATTTTTTAAAAATGCATCGGGAGAAATTCTTCTCGCATCACCGGAAGGGGTCATGGTGTTCGATCCGAAAAATATTTCTGCCGTAAAAAAACTGCCGGAGGTAGCGCTTACTTCTTACGCTGTGAACTATGAAAAAAGAATTCCGGGAGAAATTGATTCAATAAACGGGATCAGTCTCGATTGGAAACAACGTACCGTTTCATTCGAATTTGCTGCACTTGATTTTCTCGCTTCCGACAGGATCGGGTATTCCTATAAACTGGAAGGGTTCGATAAAGACTGGGTGATCGCCGATCCGGGCCAGCGCGTTGCCAGCTACACTTCACTTCCTTATGGCGATTATGTTTTTGAAGTGCGTGTGTGCAATAATGACAAAATCTGGTCTGCTGTGAAGTTGCGTGTACCTGTGCATGTGATCGCGCCATTGTGGAATAAAAAATGGTTCATCGCGCTCGAAGCAATTCTTATTTTATTCCTGATTGTACTCGTAGTCCGCTATTATTCGCAACGGAAATTGCGTAAACGTCTTGCCGAAATTGAAGTGCAGCGCAAGATCCAGAATGAAAGAGAACGGATATCGCGCGATCTCCATGATAATGTAGGATCACATCTCACTTACATCATTCAGTCGCTTGATAATATTTCTTTTCGCCGGTCAAAAGACGGGAAAGAAATTCCTGCATTAAAGATCGATGAACTCGGCGATTTTACGAGGGGAACCATGCGCCAGCTGCGGCAAACGATCTGGGCCATCAATAAAGAAACGATCACGCTGTACGAATTGCAGGAAAAAATAAGTGAGCATGTTTCTTTGTATTCAAATGCCAATGAAAAATTAGCAATCCGCGTGAATCTTGAAGGCGATGGAAATTTTATTCTTCCTCCGGCAAAAGCCATTACTATTTTCCGTGTGATACAGGAAGCAGTGAATAACGCAGTGAAACATTCGGAGGCAACAGAGATCACCGTTACGCTCGGACAATCCGGAAAAAATATCCGCGTTACGATCCAGGATAACGGAAAAGGTTTTGATACCGCATCCACTTTCGAGGGCCATTACGGATTAGTGAATATGAAAACGCGGGTGAATGAATCGGGCGGAGCGTACAATGTGAATTCTGAAAAAGGAAAAGGAACCACCATTCTGTTTGTAGTTCCTGTATAAATACTGCAAACGCCCTATTGGATAAAAGTGGTTGTAAATTAATTTTGTCACATGAAGAAAATAAAGATCGCTGTCGCCGAAGATAATCCCGCTCTTGCGCATTCGCTGCGTGAGAATTTATCTTCCTTCGAAAATATCCAGTTGCTTTACATTGCCGCCAATGGAAAAGAACTGTTGCAGAAATTGCCCGGGGAAACGCCCGATCTTATTCTCATGGACATCAACATGCCCGTCATGGACGGAATTGAAGCAACACAAAAAGTAAAACATCATTTTCCCGGAGTGAAGATCATCATGCTCACTGTTTTTGATGAAGAGGATAAAATTTTTCAGTCCATCATCGCAGGCGCCAGCGGGTACATGCTCAAAGATGAAAAACCGGAAAAGATCATTGCGGCCATCGAAGAAGCTATAGAAGGCGGCGCGCCTATGTCGTCCGTGATCGCGAGCAAGGCGCTTGCGCTCATACGCGGACAGAAAACAGAGATCGTTCCCGATAAAAATGATTTCAATCTTTCCAAAAGAGAAATAGAAATTCTTGAACTCATTTCCAAAGGCGACAACTACATCCGGATCGCGGAAAAATTATTCATCAGCCCGAATACCGTCCGCAAACACATCGAGAACATCTATTCCAAACTTCACGTGCACAATAAAGTGGAAGCCATACAGGTGGCGAACAGGAATAAACTGTTTTCTTTCCTGGCGTTTGTGTAAAAAAAGTGGTTGTATTGGAGCACAACCTGTCGCTCTTTTAAGTCACGCCTCGGTAGTGTATCAGTTTGGATTTTGACAATATTTTCAGTTTGAAACTTAGTGCCATTGTGTCTTTGTGGCATCGCGAAATTTCATTGATAACAAAACAATTTTTATCTGGAAAATACTTACGAGGCCACAAAGTCACAAAGGCTCAAAGAAATATCAAAAATTTCAAACTGACCCACTACCTCCTTCCCGGCTTTTATAATTTTTCTTAAATTGCAGTAAACATTTTCGCTATGAAAAGACCGCTGCTCCTTTCTATCCTGTTTCTTCCTGCATTTTTATTGTCGCAGCAGAACGCAGTTCCCGGTTTCACCGAGAACAAGGGACAATTCACCAATGAAGACCGCTCTTCTCAAGTGCTGTTCATGTCGTGTGGCAATGGCCCCAGGGTTTTTGTTACAACAGAAGGACTCGAATTTTTCTTTCTGCAGCGGGAAAAAGAAAGCAGCGATCCCGATTCAAAAACCATTTCTCACTGGTCGAAGATCGCTATGCTGCTGGAAGGAGCTTCCATCAAAAAAGAAAATATTAGTACCGAAGATCCGCTTCCCGGCCTTTCCAATTATTATTATTCAAATTGCCCCGCAGGAATAGAAAATGTTCTGTCGTGGCATAAGGTGATAATAAAAAATATTTACCCGGGAATAGACTGGAAACTTACTTACGACAGCAAAAATGGATTGGCACATGATTTTGTTGTGCATCCCGGCGCCGACATTTCGCTTATTCACCCGCTTTACAAAGGCGCCAATGAAAATTTACTGATCAACGCGGAGAAAAAGCTTGTGCTTAATTCTTTGTACGGAACTTTATTTGAAGGCGGACTTCATGTTTATGAGCAGGCATCAGGTAAAGATGTGGATTGCTCTGTTCTCCTAAATCTTAACGGAAGTATCAGTTACAATCTCATTGGTAATTATGATAACAGCAATACAACGATCGTCATTGATCCTCCGCTGCAATGGTCCATGTCGCAGGTAAGTTCCGATTTCGATTATGGTTACGCGATCACGGCCGCGCAGGACGCGAGCGGTGATGTGCTGCTCACAGGCGCCACCGACGGAACAAATTTTCCAACACTGAATGCTTATCAGGGAGTTTTATCAGGAGTAGAAGATATGGTGGTGGTGCGATTGAATTCTGCAGGAACAAGATTGTGGTCTACCTATTACGGAGGAACAGGAACGGAGCAGGGAAAAGGAATTACTTCCGATGCAAATGGAAATTGTTATGTAACCGGAAATACTTCTTCCACTAATTTTCCGACACTGAATCCTGTTCAGTCTTTTAATGGCGGCGGAACAGATGTGGTGGTGTTGAAATTCAACGCTGCCGGCGTTCGTCAATGGGCAACGTATTACGGCGCTGCAGGAAATGATTATGGTAATGCACTCGTTTCAGATGCTTCAGGAAATATTTATGTCACCGGTTATACCAATTCGCAATTTTTCCCTGTGGTAGCTGCTCTCCAGTCGACAAAAGCTGCAGTGAATGATATTTTCATTATGAAAATGAATTCTTCTTCTGCTGTTCAGTGGGCAACTTTCTATGGCGGAGATGATGATGACAAAGCAAAAGGAATTACGATGGATGCATCGGCCACCAATATTTTTATTACCGGCAGTACACTCTCTACCACTTTCCCGAATACGCTCGGGAGTTTTCAGCAATCGACCGGTAGTTTCAGTATCGAGGATGCATTCGTTCTCAAACTCACCACTGCGCAGGTTTTGGTTTTTGCAAGTTATTGCGGCGGAAATGATGCTGATTTCGGTTCAGGAATTGCGGTCGATAATTCCGGAAATATTTTTGTGACGGGTTACACATTGTCAACGAATTTTCCGATCGTTAATCCCGGTGGTAATGCTTATTTCGACGGCACACAGGCGAGCCCTGCGCAGGAAGCTTTCGTGATGGAATGCAATTCATCAGGAACCACACGTACGTGGTCGAGTTACATTGGCGGAATGGGAACAGATTATGCTTTTGCCATTTCATACGATCCCGGCATTGGAATTTTTATTTGTGGAAATACAGCTTCCACCGATTTCCCGGTGCAGATGCCGGCCGATAATGTTTATTACCAGTCGGTGCAGGGCGATGGAGGAAATTTCAACGATATGTTCATCATGTGGTTCGGCACGAACGATTCGTTGCGCTGGAGTACATATTATGGCGATGCTTCTTCCAATGAAGCATACGGGATTTGCAACGATGCGAACGATAATATTTTTGTAACTGGAGTTGATAACAACGATCTCGCTGTTCTGAAATTTTCTTCAGGAATTTCTACGGTCGTTTGTAATTGTACTCCCGATATAACAGGAACTTTTCTTTATCCTGTTCCTGCAACACAAACTTTATACCTGAGTATTTTTTCGGAAAAGGAAACGAATGTGAAATTGGAAATGATAGATGCGCAGGGACGTTGCGTGATGCAGGAGAATTATTTTTCTTCGAAAGGTCGAGAGGCGCATACTATGGATGTATCATCGCTGGCGAAAGGAACTTATTTGCTTCGTTACACTTCTGAAAATAATTCGGGAGTGATGAAGTTTGTGAAGGAATAAGAAAACTGATTAAAATCAAGTTTCCAACATTCCTGTTGATGAAATAGTTTTTATTGTAATTTGCGACGAATTCAGATCAGTAGTAGTTTTGATCGGAATCACACCCTAATCTACAGTTCATGCGAAAAAATTTACTGACCACTCTTTTTTCAGTTGGGCTTGCGTTTTTTGTGAATGCTCAATCCGTAGATCCTTTTGTCATCGCTTCAGCCGGAGACTTTTATTCGAATGCCAGCGGAATGATTCAATGGACGGACGGAGAAGTAATGACTGAAACATTCAGCACCGCAAATAATTTTGTGACACAGGGATTTCAGCAACCGGAAGATTTTACTACTGCGATCGCTGTACAAAATGAAACTGGCGTCACACTGTTTCCCAATCCTGCAAGTGATCATGTTACCATTGAATTTGGAAGTGATGCAAATGGAGAATATTCAGTGGAGGTTTTCAATTCACTTGGTGAGCAAATGACCGCTCAACATTGCATTGTGGCAAACGGAATTTCAAGGTTTGATATCGGTATGAATAATTTCGCTAATGGCATCTACTTTGTAAAAATCAAAAAAGCAGGAACCAATTCTGTTTCTACTTTTAAAGTCAGTAAAGTTTATTAACCTTTTAAAAAAGATAAAATGAAAAGATTTCTATCTCTATTCTTCATTCTGGCATTGGCACAATTATCTTTTGCACAAGCGCCTACTCAAATGAAATACCAGGGTGTCGCACGAGATGCGTCAGGTATTGCTATTGCCAACGGAACAATTTCTGTGCAGTTCGATATTCACACCGGAAGCTCGACAGGAGCCATAGTTTATACTGAACTTCATTCGGGTGTTACTACAAACCAGTTTGGATTGTTCAGCATCAGTGTCGGTTCCATTAATCCGTTGACACCTTCTCTTTTCGGAGCAGGAATGGAATACATGGAAGTATCGGTAGATTTCGGAGCTGGCCTCACAAGCATGGGAACTTCTCAATTACTTTCTGTTCCCTACGCTTTGTATGCACAAAATGCCGGAAGCAGTACTGCCGGCCCGACTGGTCCAACCGGTCCCGCTGGTGCGAATGGTGCAACCGGTCCCGCTGGTGCGAATGGTGCAACCGGTCCCGCTGGTGCAAATGGTGCAACCGGTCCCGCTGGTGCGAATGGTGCAACTGGTCCGGCTGGAGCAACTGGTCCCGCTGGTGCGAATGGTGCAACCGGTCCCGCTGGTGCGAATGGTGCAACCGGTCCCGCTGGTGCAAATGGTGCAACCGGTCCCGCTGGTGCGAATGGTGCAACTGGTCCGGCTGGAGCAACTGGTCCCGCTGGTGCAAATGGTGCAACCGGTCCCGCTGGTGCGAATGGCGCAACTGGTCCCGCTGGAGCAAATGGTGCAACTGGTCCCGCTGGTGCTAATGGCGAAGGTTATCTCGCAACTTCTGCGTCAACAGTTGCAATTGCAACCGGAGTTAAAACATTTATTACTCAATCAGGTTTAGCTTACATTACAAATGACAGAGTAAGAGTTGCAAACAGTTCAACCGATTATATGGAAGGAGTCGTTGCTTCTTATTCGGGTACAACTTTAATTGTCGTTGTTGATAGAATTGTTGGAGTTGGAACTTTTTCATCATGGAATATTGGAATTGCCGGTGATGTTGGTGTTGCTGGTCCTGCAGGAGCAACTGGCGCTAACGGAGCAGCAGGTGCAACCGGACCAACTGGTGCTGCTGGTGCAACTGGTGCTGTTGGTGCAACTGGTGCTAACGGAGCAGCGGGTGCAACCGGACCAACTGGTGCTGTTGGCGCAAATGGAGCAGCAGGTGCAACCGGACCAACTGGTGCTGCTGGTGCAAATGGAGCAGCAGGTGCAACCGGACCAACTGGTGCTGCTGGTGCAAATGGAGCAGCAGGAGCTACCGGACCAACTGGTGCTGCTGGCGCGAATGGAGCAGCAGGAGCAACTGGCGCTACCGGAGCAACTGGTGTTGCTGGTGCAACAGGAGCAACCGGATCAGGAATGATTGTTACGAATCAGTCAGCTGCTAATACTTATTTTGTTGCCAACAATGTTGTTTATAATTATACTAATGCAACAATAACAGTAAATGCACCAAGTGCCGGAACAATTGTAGTGGAATCAACTGCATGGATGGTACTTGATCATGTAAATGGAACAGACGATCAATTGGCATTAGCGATTGGAACCAATGCAACTGATATGGGAACAATTTACGAACAGACTCGCTGGACAGTTCCATCATCAATGCCAACTTTCCCGAATACCTGGAATGGATTATCAATGAATGTCAGAAGAACGTTTGTTATAGCTGCTGCTGGAACTTATACTTATTACCTCAATGGTGAAATGTTATCAGGTGCGAGCGGGAACGATAATTTCAATTACGCATCGTTGACCGCTGTTTTTTATCGATAGCCAACGAATTTAAAATTTTAAAAATACGCTTCTTAAACAGGAGCGTATTTTTTTTTAATCCCGGAATGAACCTTTAATCGATATAAACTCTGTTTATTGATTTTTATTTTTTTGATCAATTAAAAATCTATCCCGGAGTGAAATTTTTGCCAATCGATTATTCACGAAAAAAGATTAAAAGAAAGAAACCCGTATTTTCACAATTGATTTTCGATTCGAATTAATTTGCTCCTTGCAATGGGGTTTCATTCCAACCTGTGATTTTTTTAATTTTAAAAAAATACTTTCCACTTATAGCGACTTTAATATATTCCCCATGCAATTGCCAACACTCCAAAACCAACAATCCAAAATCCGGAATTCCACCCTTTGTTCATTCCGCTCCAAATAAGTAATTTCGTTCGCTGTTGACCGGCATGCCCCATTTTTCTGCTTTACCCGCAGACAACACCTGAAAAAAATGAAACTATCTGTTCCCAGGGAAACCAAGTTCAAAGAGAACCGCGTTGCACTTACTCCCGACGTTGTAAAAGATCTTGTGAAAAAAGGATTTGAAGTTGCTGTAGAAAACGGCGCAGGAATGAATTCTTTTTTCTCTGATGAATCTTATACTGCTGCAGGCGCGCAACTCGTGAGCGATACAAAGAAAATTTATTCCGACGCTGATGTTGTTTTGAAAGTGAATGCACCCGCACCGGAAGAAATTTCATTGATGAAAAAAGATGCGGTACTCATTTCCTTCATGTGGGCTGCAACTAATCCTGCAGTCGTAGATGCGTGTTGCAAAGCCGGCGTTTCTGCTTTTTCTATGGATGCTGTTCCGCGCATATCGCGCGCGCAGAAAATGGATGCACTGAGTTCGCAGGCAAATCTTGCCGGATATAAATCAGTGTTGATGGCGGCCGACACCATTGGAAAAATTCTTCCGATGATGACCACTGCTGCAGGAACTATTCGCCCGTGTAAAGTGGTGATCTTCGGCGCCGGTGTTGCCGGGCTTCAAGCTATCGCTACTGCAAAACGTCTTGGCGCTGTGGTTGAGGTTTCTGATATACGTCCCGAAACAAAAGAGCAGGTAGAATCACTTGGCGGAAAATTCATTGAAGTGAAAGGCGACGATTCCATAAAAATGGAAGGTGGATATGTGAAAGGAGTTTCGGAAGAATTTTTAAAGAAGCAGCAGGAACTCGTTTCGAAACATGTGAAAGATGCCGATATCGTAATTACTACTGCGCTCATTCCCGGAAAAAAAGCGCCGCTGCTCGTTACAGAAGCAATGGTGAAAAGCATGAAGTTCGGTTCGGTGATCGTGGATATGGCTGTGGAGCAGGGAGGAAATGTGGTAGGAAGCGAAGCCAATAAAACGGTGGTGAAAGACGGCGTGACTATAATCGGTGAAGGAAATATTCCTTCCATGTTGCCGATGAACGCTTCCGATCTGTATGCAAAAAATATGGTGACGCTTTTGTATCACCTCGCTGATAAAGACAAATTCAAATGGGAAATGGATGAAGAGATCACGAAAGGATCGCTCATCACGCATAAAGGCATTGCGGTGCATCCGTCTGTGGCCAAATCAGTGAACGCGTAGTGCTATAACACAACCCACATAACAAACACAAGCAACTCAATCAACTTACTACTATGAATTACATCCGGGAAGTTTTAGGATTCTTCAACGAACACAAGGAACTCATTTACTTCGTCGTGCTCTCCATTTTTGTCGGAGTAGAAGTCATAGGCGGAGTTCCTACTGTGCTGCATACGCCGCTCATGTCGGGTGCTAATGCAATTCACGGCGTTGTGATCGTTGGCGCCATTCACGTAATGCTCAACGTTGATCCCTCGAACAAGATCGCGCTTGTACTCGGATTCCTGGCCGTTGTACTCGGAACACTGAACGTCGTCGGTGGATTTGTGGTAACAGACCGGATGCTGGAAATGTTCAAGAAGAAAAAATAAGAATCCAAAATCCAAGCACCAAAATTTAAGATGACAATATGAAAAAGTATTATGAACAGGAAAATGAAAATGTGGAATCAATTTCTTTGGAGGAAACTGTTAATATCTATGATCTGGAGGAAAGAACATTTCTCAATGCAAAGCGCGTACAAAAATTCATAAAAAAAGTAGAGCAGTCGATCTGGAATATTGAATACATCAAACAGGTTGTACGTTCTTCGGGATCTGTTGGAGCCAATTATATTGAATCGAATGAATTCCCCGGTGAGAAAGATTTCCTGATGAAAGCGCGCATTGCAGGAAGAGAAGCCAAAGAAACTAAATACTGGCTGTGTTTAATGGATATTGAAGACAAACCGGAACTCGAAACAGAAAGAAAGGAATTAGTTTCTGAAAATGAAGAATTAAGAAAAATATTATCATCCATCATAAATAACAGAATTAAAAATCAAACGCTAACGAAGAACTGATTCCGGTTCCCGCCTGGGATTTGGATTTTGTTTTTTGTTGTTTTTATTTTTCCATTTATGCGACACGATCTTTTAGAATTATCTTATTTAATCGGTTCCGTCACTTTCATCATCGGAATGAAAATAATGGGCAATGCACGCACGGCACGCCGCGGAAATCTCATTGGTGCTTTCGGTATGACAGTTGCGATCTTCGGAACAATTTTTCTTTTTCAGAAAAGTGATGAGAACGGTGTGGCCGATATCAACTATCACGTGCCTGTGCTCGTGTACGGACTCATTGCCTTTGCGATCATTCTCGGAACACTTATCGGGTTCATCACGGCGAAAAAAGTGCAGATGACAAAAATGCCGGAGCTTGTTTCCATGTTCAATGGAATGGGCGGCGCCTGCGCTGCACTCATCGGCTTGATGGAGTACGAACACTATCTCGACAAAACAAGTGCGCTCATTCCTATTGTTGCAGGAATTGTGATCGGAAGTATTTCTTTTTCCGGTTCTTTCATTGCATTCCTGAAACTGAATGGAACAATGAATAAACCGATCCGTCTTCCGGCTTACAATATCATCAACTCGATCGTGATGCTCGGCGTTTTCAGTTTCGGAGCGTGGATGGTTTACTCGCACCCCGAAGGACACATGATGTTGTATGCATTGTTTGGATGCGCGATCGTTTACGGAATTCTTTTTGCGGTGCCGATCGGTGGCGCCGACATGCCGGTTGTAATTTCATTGCTCAACTCATTCACCGGGCTCGCTGCGGCATTCGGTGGATTTCTCTATGGAAATTATGTAATGCTCACCGGCGGAATTCTTGTTGGCTCTGCCGGAACGCTGCTCACACTTGAAATGTGTAAAGCAATGAATCGTCCGCTGAGCAATGTAATTTTCGGCGCTTTCGGTGGAGGAACTGCAGCGGCCGGCGGCGATCAGACGAAAGGTTCTGTCAAAGATGTTTCAGTAAGTGATCTTGCGGTGATGATGAACTATTCCAAAAAAGTTGTCATCGTTCCGGGTTATGGCCTCGCGGTTGCGCAGGCGCAGCACGTGATACATGAATTGGAAATGTTGCTCGAAGAACGAGGAGTGGAAGTGAAGTATGCAATTCATCCGGTAGCAGGACGCATGCCCGGACACATGAACGTTCTTCTTGCAGAATCAAATGTTGCGTATGAAAAATTAGTGGAGATGGATGACATCAATCCTGAATTCGAACAGACCGATGTAGTTTTAATTGTAGGTGCGAATGACGTGGTGAATCCAGCTGCGAAATCAGATCCGTCTTCACCTATTTATGGAATGCCAATTCTCGAAGTGGATAAAGCAAAAAATGTGATCGTGAATAAACGTTCCATGAATGCAGGTTACGCCGGAATTGATAATCTTCTTTTTTACAATCCGAAATGTTCGATGTTCTTCGGCGATGCGAAAAAAGCGCTCACGGAGTTGGTGGCGGAATTGAAGACGATGGAATAAGCAGTTGTGTCGGGTGTTAACACCCGACACCGCAAAAAAAATCCCAAATCCGCTAAGGAGTTTGGGATTTTTTATTTGTGATTTAAATGCGCGGAAATTTTGGCTAAATTTCAGAATGAAATAAACCGAAGTAATAGGACGGTTATCCCTTGGATTTGGATGGATAACCGAACTTTTATGACGGGTATAAAGGAGTTGGCGGTAATGCTATGGCGACAGTGCAAACATTGACCGACAGTGCTAAAGAGGAACAAAAGCAAAAAAAATAATTTATGACAAACCACATAACAATAGACGGCAGGACAATTGATTCAACTTTTGCATTTGAACGGACAGCGGGAGACGACCTTGCATACCAAGCTGCGTTGCTTGAATATTTTAGGGACGAAGAAAAAATCCCATTAAACAAACTCGCCAAATATTATCTAAATGAAAACTTGAATTTTTTGTGTGGTTCTGGGACATCGGTTGCAATTGGCGGTAAGACAATTAACAAAGGCGAAAATCCCTTTGAGGGAATATTGACTGAATTAAAAGCAATAGCAGACCCCAAAGAATACATAGGACAGCTCATAAAGTTTTTTCAATCGGACGAGTTGCTTGAGAAGAAATTTGATAAAATAAATCAAGAGCATTTATACTACTTAAATAACAAAGATGATGTGGCTGCCGCCACAATCATCAAGCAGTATTTGGACAAAGCATTAAAGATATTTGTTGATAAATATGTTCCGTTTCCTATTGACTATGTTATGGACAAATTGGGCATTCACGAATTGTTCATCAACAAAATAATCAGCCGAAAGGAAACGCTAAACCGACCAAAGATATTTACACCAAACTATGACCTTGCATTTGAAAATGCTTGCGAAAAAATTGGAGTAAGCTACAACAATGGATTTAGAGGTGTGCATATGAGGAAATTTGACCCCGACACATTTCATAATGAAACATACATCAAACAAGATTCAGGAGATAAAGGTAAACGAATTGCCACCTATTTGAACATTTACAAACTTCACGGTAGTATCTCTTGGCAATACGCTGAAAGTATAAATGACTTGTATAATCTAAAAGAAATTCAAGTTTCGGACACTTCAAAAAAGTCAGATTTCTCTTTTGATTCACTTATGATTTATCCGATTCAAACTAAAAAGTCATACTCACTTGATTTACCGTATAGTGAACTGTTTAGAAACTTTTCAAAATGCTTGACGGAAACCCAAAACACTTTGGTTGCAATTGGCTACTCATTTATAGACGAACACATTAACGACATAATTAGAACAGGACTATACAATCCAAACCTCACACTCATTATTCACTCCTACGGCTTAATAGACGATAAAAGCCCATTGTTTTTGCAGACACTAAAAAGCAGAAGTGTAAGCGATAATCGAATAATAATATTTGAGGGTGCATTAGTTGGAGACTTTACAAATGTTGTAAAACATTTAATCCCACTAAATTCCTTTATCCCACCAAAGGAAACAATCATTGACACCCTTAAAGAACTTACAAAGTAAAAACTATGGCATTTAAAATTGGAGCAGTTTATCGCATTACAAATAGGTATTTAGAAATAATACACGACAAGGATATTTTTTCCAAACCAATTTCATCTGGAAATGGATTACACATTGTAGGGATGTTGAACAGCTATGTTTCAATTCCTCTTTTCAATTCACAAAATGCTATCGGAATAATCTTTGAGCAATTAGAGCCTTCAAAAGAAAGAGAGGTTTTGTTTTCTCCCAAAGCCAATGTGATAATTTCTAAAATCAGACTAATAGGCACTTTCAATCCTATAAACAATACATTTAAAAGAGGCGTTGACTATTTCCCTACGTTAGATGCAGATGTTTTCACAGTTGAAGAAAAACAACTTGAATCTATTTACAATTCCACCATCAAAGCAGATTCGGCAACTCTGCAAGTTGGTAGCGACATATATTTCAATCAGGTAAATATTAACGCTGACCCAAATATCTTGTTTGGAAAGCATTGTGCAGTCTTTGGCAATACAGGCAGCGGAAAATCTTGCACTGTTACATCAATCTTGCAGGGCATTTATCTTGACAAAGGAAGGTTACAAAACGCAACAAACAAACACTTAAAAACAATCATAATTGATTCCAATGAAGAATATTCGGGAATATTCAATGACCAAAATGGAAAACCAGCTTGGGTTGTTTTAAAAGACTACACCGACTTGGAATTATCTCACAAGGATTTGAGTTTTTATGAATTAACGCAATTACTAAAAGAAGATTCGCCAAACGTAATACCATATTTAAAAAGTGCCGTTGAAAAACTCAAAGGATCAAAAAATGTTGATGACAAAATTTATTATGATTTTGCACAACTTCAAGTTGAAATTGAAAATGCAGTTCCAATTGACAGGAATGGAAATCGAGACAATTTCACAATAGGCTTTTTGAAACACATCATAATGAGAATTAAACATTTTTCTTCTGATGAAAGATTTAAAGCCGTGTTTAATAAAACAGGAAACACAATCGAAACGTTTCTGAATTCTGAAACTGAAACGGTTTTGATTTTATCTTTAAGAGTTGCAAACGATATTTTGGCTTTGTTAGTTTATATGATTAGCAAAAGCATTTTTAACTACAAATCAAATCCAGCCCATAGAGGAAAAGACAACATTTTATTAGTGTTGGAGGAGGCACACAGATATATTTCGACAACATCAACCGACCAAATCAATAACTATTACATTGACAAATTAGCAAGAGAGGGACGAAAGTTTGGCGTAAATCTTATGGTTTCTACTCAACGACCTTCTGAAGTTTCAAACACAGTAATTTCTCAATGCAATTCTTTGATAGTTCACAAAATAACAAACAGCAGAGATTTAGAATTTATTAGAAACACAATAGAATATGACGACAAAAGCCAAATTGACTTATTGACAAGCCTGAAACAACAACAAGCGTTGGTATTAGGAGAAGCATTTGCATTTTCATCGCTCATAAAAATTGCAGACGCAAACCCTTTACCACACAGCGAGACACCTAAAATATTTACATTGGACAAATAACACAGACAGAAAGCACTACAGGTAACAGCAGCGACCGTTGCCCGCCCCGGTTTGGGTCGGGCAGGCCCGCCCCGGTTTGGGTCGGGCAGGCCCGCCCCGGTTCGGTTCGGGCAGGCCCGCACGTTTGGGTCGGGCAGGTACAACATCCTATTTCAAAATAAAATTCTCCTATTCGCCCGAATAGCGCAACTTCTTCCAGCTCCATAAAAAATCACAGCGTGAAATTTTGCCTGCCTGCCGAAACAAAGTGAAGGCATGGTCAGTAACCCGCGAAAAATAATTTTCGAAAATTTCTCCTGTTGAAAAGAACAAAAAAATGTTTATTCCCAATTGCGCCTTCAGATAGAATTTTGTTTTTATACCAAGTATTGGTATCTTTGAAAAATAAAACCTGATCCTATGTCAAAAAACACTTCTATTTTATTGGGGGAATATTTTGAAAAATTTATCAATAACCAGGTTAGATCAGGTCGTTACGCTTCCGCCAGCGAAGTTATTAGAACTGCTTTGAGGCTTTTTGAACAAGAAGAAACTCAAAAGAAGGTACTGATCAAAGAACTGAAGTCAGGTGAAAAGTCGGGGTTCGTGCATCAAGTTGACAGAAAGCTTCAGCTTAAAAAACTTCATGCTAAACATCTGTAACCGGCTCGACTTGTGAAATTAAAATTAAGCAAAAAAGCACTTGCAGACATTGAAGGTATATGGCTTTTTACGGTTGAAAATTGGTCTGTTGAACAAGCTGACAGATATTACAATTTGATCTTTGATGAAATTGAATTTCTAACCAAAAATCCTTTATCAGGTAAAGATTATGCCTCTGTTAGAAAGAATTATCGCTGTTCAAGAGTTCAATCTCATTTGATATTTTATCGAATCGCCACAAACAAAGAAACGGTTGAAATAATTCGTGTCTTACATCAACGAATGGACATTGAAACTATTTTGCATGAATGAAGAATAGCAGCACCCAACAGCGGTGACCGTTGCCCGCCCCGGTTTGGTTCGGGCAGGCACAACACCTATTTCAAAAAATAGTTCTCCTATTCGCCGAATAGCGCAACTCCTCCCCGCCCGGTGGTGTTATTTTTCTCTTTACTTTTCCTAACAAAAGTAAAATTCAAAAAGTCATGAAAAACATTATCGTTTCTATCTTTCTAACTGCATTTTTGTTTTTCTGCAAGAACACAAACGCTCAAGGCACATGGATCCCGCTTGCAAATCTAACTCCTGTGGTGAATGGTGGTGTAATGGTGATGTTACTTCTTTCCGACGGAACAGTGATGGCAAAAACGGATTCGTGCAGAAGTGATTCATTCGCAACAGCTACCTGGGCGAAACTTACTCCTGATGTGAATGGAAGTTATGTGAATGGAACGTGGACGACGATGACGCCGATGCATGACACGCGCGTTTATTTTGCTTCACAGGTTTTGAAAGATGGAAGAGTGTTTGTTGCCGGTGGAGAAATTGAAGGTGAAGCTCCTGGTGGAGATGGCACGGGTGGATTTTCCGGCGAGACGTATGATCCTTTAACCGATTCATGGACGATGGCGCCAGCACAGGCTTCTTATTTCGGCGATGCGAATTCGGAAATTCTTCCCAATGGAAAAGTGCTGCTCGCAGTTTTATCGGGCAATGCACATGGCACAAAAATATTTGATCCTGTCGCGAATACCTGGGCAACAGGGCCAACATGTTTTCATAATCATGATGAAGCGGCGTGGGTGAAACTCGCTGACAACAGTATTTTAATGGTTGATCTCGGAAACACTTCTTCCGAACGGTTTATTCCTTCGCTCAATCAATGGGTGACCGATGCAACTGTTCCTGATTCATTGTACGATCCATATTGGTTGGAAACAGGAGCGGGAATTCTTTTGCCCGACGGAAGAGCATTCTTTTTAGGAGCCACGGGGCACACTGCAATTTATTCTCCATCCGGAAATAATTCTCCGGGAACGTGGGCGGCAGGTCCTGATATTCCGAACAGTTATGGAACAGTAGATGCGCCGGCAGCGATGATGATGAATGGAAAAATTCTCTGTTGTGCTTCTCCGCAGAATATTTCTTCGAATATTTCCGGCGCATTTCTTTCACCAACTGAATTTTTCGAATATGATTATCTGACCAATTCATTCACGCAGATTCTTGCGCCTGCTGGTGGAGATTCATTGAACGCTCCGTGCTACATGAGCCAGATGCTCGATCTTCCGGATGGTTCTGTTTTATATTCAACTCAGAATTCATCGCAGTGTTATGTGTATGTTCCGAGCGGATCTCCGCTTGCGAATGGAAAACCAACGATCAACGCAATTGTTCCGCAGAATTGTGATACACTCATGATCACCGGAACTTTGTTCAATGGAATATCGGAAGGCGCAGGTTACGGCGATGACTGGCAAATGGCGACCAATTATCCGATCGTGCGTTTTACCAGTGGAACAAATGTATTTTATGCACGAACGTTTAACTGGAACAGTACGGGACTGCAGAGAGGAAGCGCGCCCGATACAACTTATTTCACGCTGCCAGCTGGATTACCACTCGGTTCTTATTCGCTTGCCGTAATTGCAAATGGAATAAGTTCTGATACGATCACGTATTTGAATCTGCCTTGTGCTGTTGGAATAAACACGATCAATGAAGAAAATAATTTATTGATATATCCAAATCCAGCTTCAGCTAATTTGAACATTATAAATATTTCGGGCAAAACGATCCTTCTCGTTTACAATTCGCTTGGTGAACTTGTACTCGAAAAAGAAACAGAAAGTGATCTGACGCTTGATGTGAGTCAATTACCCGCCGGAGTTTACACGATGGTTGTGAATGATGATGAGGGCAGAGTGATCAATAAAATCGTAATAACAAAATAAAAGTTTCAGTTGAACAAGACGTTCTTCAATCTCAAGAGTCTTGTATAGAAAAAAAGAAAAACAAAATGAACAGACTTCTAATAACAATTTCGCTTGTAACAGTTCTTGCAAGTTGCACTCCGACAACTAAAAAACAAAACACTATGGAAGACACAAAAAAACAAACAGACAGCGCGGCTGCAGACAAATCAAATTCACCCGCAGACACTACACCAAAGGTGACAGGAATAGGCGGCATTTTCTTTTTTTCAAACGATCCGAAGGAAACGAGAGAATGGTACCGTAAGAACCTGGGAATTGAAGCCAATGACTATGGTTCGAGTTTTGAATCCAGGAACGTTAACAGGCCCGATGAAATAAATACGCTTCAATGGACTCCTTTCAAAAATGGAAGTGAATATTTTTCTCCATCCAAAAAAGATTTTATGATCAATTACCGGGTTCAGAATATTGAAGGGCTTGTAAACAAACTCAAAGCAAACGGGGTAACCATACTGGACAGCATTGCGGCTTACGACTACGGAAAATTTATCCATATTATGGATGCAGAAGGCAACAAGATCGAACTGTGGGAGCCGGTTGACAGCATTTCAAAAATTAAATAGAAAATAATTACAGGCGCTTGGTCTGCATCACTCCTTCACAAACCGCTGCGTCAGTTTTCCCTGATCGGTATCGATTACCAGCACGTACATTCCTTTGTCGAGGTTGCCCACAAAAATATTCTGCTGTTGCGCGGTGCCGTTGAAAGTAAGGTTGTATTGGAATACAACTCGCCCGGAAACATCATAGATATTCACGATCCCGCTTCCGGTGCTGCCGTTGCCGGAACTCACCACGAGATGATCCGTTGCAGGATTGGGATTCACGACAAGGCCGGGATCGGAAAAATTCGGAACCACATAATTCACCACGTTATTCGCAGAGATGATCCAGTAATCGGGATCGAATTTCAAACTATCGGCGAAGAATGGAAGCTGAACCGAAAATGTTTCTCCTGAAAAATTATTCTGCACGCGGATGATCGTATCGTGCGTCGCGTCTTTGAATTCTATTGGCAACGGTAACTCGAAAAAATTCACCGAAGCATCGGATTGAAATTGCGTGACCGTGAAATAAGCGATGCCTGCAAGATCCTGGTGCCAGGAAATATGATACGACGGATATCCTGCGCCGAAATACCAGTCGTTGAAATACCAGGTGAGATTCTGTCCGCCTGCAGTTTCGAGATGCGTTTTCAGCAGATCTGTTGTTGCAAATCCATACGAACAAACAGCATCGTTAAGATAAGCATTCACACCTGCGTACCACGCGCTATCACCGATCACCCAACGCAGCGTGTGCAGGATCATTGCTGCTTTTGCATATTCGAGACGATCATCGAAAATGCGATTCACATTCAAAGTGTCGGGACAATAAACAGTTCCATCGGGTTGCGAAGTGACGTTCGAAATTCTTCCTGCCAAAAATGGTTTCCAGTAAATTGTCGGAGTGTAATGTTCGTAACACAATCCGCTGAGATAAGTTGCGAAACCTTCATTGAGCCAGATGTCGTGCCACGATGCGCAGGTCACTTTATCTCCGAACCAATGATGCGCTAATTCATGCGCGAGCAATTCATAACTGTATCCGCCAATGAACGTCATCGTCTGGTGTTCCATTCCCCCGCCGAAATTACATTGCGCGTGGCCGTACTTTTCATTTTTGAAAGGATATTCACCGAAGAGCGTATCATACAATTGCATTTGCTGAACAATATCGTTGGAAGGAAAAACAGAAATCAAAGAATCTTCCGGATAAACATAATTGTAAACTTTCACAGTATCGCCGTTGAACGGAACTGAATTTGTGAAGATGGAATAATTGCTCACTGCAAAACAAATAAGATAAGTTGCAATAGGGTAACGGTGTTTCCACTCATCCGTTCTTGTTCCGCCATTGATCATTTCATTCACAAGCAAACCATTCGAAGCAACACGATATGCAACAGGGCAACTCACAATAATATCGACCGAATCAATTTTATCTGCGAGATTCTCTTTGCACGGCCACCAGTCGCTTGCGCCATTCGGTTGCGAGAGCGTCCACATCACGGGCACGCCCGCGTGTGTACTCGTGCTGAAAGATCCGAATCCTGTTGAAGGAGGAACGCCGTGGTAAAAAACAGAAACCGAATCGAGTGAAGAAATCGAAGATGGAAAATTCGCCGTGAGAATTTCATTCGCGTGCGTAAAAGTTATCTGCGCGTTGTGATAAAAAACACTGTCAGCGATCAACGAATCGGAAAGATCAAATTCAAGTTGAGTGAGTGTTGTGTTCGGAATAAAATAGGTCGTGATCTTTCCTGAAATAAATCTTACCGCTGGATCCACATTCCATTCGCAGCGCTGGTAAATGAAATTTGAATTGTCGAGTGCCTGCGTGGATGGAGAAATCCTTGAATCGGAAAATGATTTTCGTTCGATATCGGAAATGAAATGGAGATCATGCTGGGAGAAAATAATTCCCGGCAGAAAAATAAAAATACAAGGCAGAAAATTCCGAATACTCATTGTTCTATTAAAGATACGAATTAGAGGGCATAATTTCCGGATCGGTTCAAGGATGAACAATATAATGGAACGCTTTCCAATGAAAAGAATTATCAGCGTGATCATCTGCTGCTTCGTAGATATATTGTACAAAATAAACTTCCGCCACCGGCGATCTGTAAATTCTGATTTCAACAGCATGATGCTGCAGGTTCGCCATTTTGCCGAGGTTCCATTTCCATCTCATTTGATCTTCTTTAAGAATACAAATATTTTTTTCTGAGTAAAGCAAGGTTGAATCATCCAGGAATTCTATATCCGTGTGAAGCTTGTAATCCGCAAACCAATATGGATAAATATCCTTGTGATAACTTTTTTTTGGTCGGGAAGTGCGCTGACTCGTTGTATTGGAAAAGTGAGTCGAAAAAATTCTGCACGTATCATCGTCCAAATAATTTCCGCGATAAATAGTTCCGTATTTCTCAGCCGAATCTGAATTCAGAATAAATCCATGGTTACTGATGATATTATCGTCCCATTCTTCATTCCATTGCACTATCGTGTCGAACTTATGTGTTGACGCGTTTTCGCAGGCTACTGAAATGAGATAGAAATCAGTGTCGCGGGCATAATGTGTGAATTTTTGATCGACCAGTGTCACCGTGTCACCTGTACGGGAGAAATATACGTGAAAAATATTCTGTGACGATGAAACGACCGATAGCAAACAAAAGAATAAGAATGGAATAATAGATCGCATCAGGGTTGAAAAAATAAAGGTATGAAAATCGCAAGTGGCAGGATTAAACTATTTCAATCTGACTTCGTCTGAGCAAAGGAAGAATCAAAACCTTAACTTAGTTACTTCCAATTCATCACAATGAAAAAAATCACACTTTCCATTTTCTTTGTTATACCATTTCTTGCGAACGGACAGATCACAAATTACAATCTTTCCAACTTCGCATTCTGGGACACCGAACCATTTCTCGCGGTGAATCCTGCGAATACAAATAACATTATTGTAGGATGGATGCATGCGACAGGATTCAATCAACTTTCCATCGCTACGAAATATTCAAATGATGGCGGAACGACGTGGAGCAGTTCGGTGGTGAATATGCCGCATGTGAATAGTAATTATACTTCGGCCGATGTTTCCATTGCCTTCAATGCGACGGGCGGAGCTTTTCTTTCTTACGTCGATTCGCGGATCCAGAATGATACAGGTTTTGTGCTCATGACAAAATCTTTTGATGGTGGTGCAACATGGAGCGCGCCGTCTTTCGTTATCAGTTCGACAGCAAGTGCAGATTTTCCTGTCGATCGTCCGTGGATCGCTATTGATAAAACCAGCGGACCTTACAGCGGAATGATCTATGTAGTTTCGAAAAGTGTTGACTTTGGTCAGATGCCGCATCACATCTGGCTGGAAAAATCCGGAGATAACGGAGCGACGTGGTCTGCACCGATGCTGGTGGACGATAGTATTCCAACCGACCTTGTGACGAATGCGATGGGAGCGCTCACGGTTGGAAGTGACGGATCTGTTTACATCGCATATCCTTCTTATCATACGGCGCAATCGGTTTTTGCACGAATGATCTGCGTAAAATCTACTGACGGCGCGGGAACATTCACACCTTACGTTGTTGGAAATGCAACTGCGAGTTCGGCGATCACTGATTCATTGTTGCAGGGAAGTTATTCGCTCGCGGCAAATCCTGCGAACGCTTCTGATCTTGTCCTTGTGTTCACGGATAACAGAAATGGTGACGCCGATATTCTTTCGACAAGAAGTTCAGATGGAGGATTAACATGGAGTGCGCCGATCCGAGCGACGGACGATGCAATGAGCAATGGCAACAACCAGGATATGTGCTGGTGTGCGTATGCGCCGAATGGAACTTTTGTAACCGCCTGGCGCGACAGAAGAAATTCCGCAGGAGGAAGCCAGGATAATTTTGAAATTTATGCAACAGCGAGCGCAGATAATGGATCGACGTATGGAACGAATGTGAATATGAGTTCGGTGCAGAGTCCTTACATAAATATTGTGAAAGGAAATGATTTCATTGGTGTTGGATCGGACGGAACAAATCTTTTTACAGCGTGGTGCGACAATAGAACGGGTAATACAGAAATATTTTTCGCGAAGACTCCGCTGAGTTCGATTCTTTCTGTCAATGAGAATGAAATAGAAAATATTTCGCTTGATATTTATCCGAACCCGGTTGGGAATGAAAATGAATTGAGCTACACCATTAATTATGGAAAAAATGATCCGGCGGAATTATCGGTGATGAGTGTCGATGGAAAAAGTGTGCAGCTAAAAAAAGAAATAGCTGTGGAGGACGGAACGACGGCCGGAAGAATTGATGTTTCTTCGCTGGCGAAAGGAGATTATTTATTGGTGGTGAAGATGAAAGATGGAACGATGGTGGAGAAGATGTTCAGTCGGTGATCCAAAAAGTTGCCACGGATTAGCACAGATTAAAAAGTTGTCGAGGATTAGCGCGGCTTGAATCTAAAAGTACTGCCTGGCTCAATTCATAATTTATCATTCAACATTCATCATTATTTTCAATACGTCATTCCCAGATTATAAAAAACAAAACTCCAGATATCTGCCCATTCTTCAATTTGTTTTTCCGTTGGTTTTCCGCCGCCATGTCCGGCGTTGTGATCGATGCGGATGAGAATAGGTTCATCGCCCTGCTGATCGGCCTGCATGGTGGCTGCGTACTTGAACGAATGCGCGGGCACAACGCGATCGTCGTGATCGCCGGTGGTGATTAGTGTTGCAGGATATTTTGTTTCCCTGATATTCTGCAGCGGAGAATATTTGTAGAGGCATTTGAATTGTTCTTCATTCTCACTCAAACCATAATCACTTTTCCAGTCGCGCCCAATAGTGAAACGATGATAACGCAGCATATCCATTACGCCCACTTGCGGAATACAAACTTTATAAAGATCGGGCCGCTGTGTTTCGCAGGCGCCAATGAGTAATCCTCCGTTCGATCTTCCGGTGATCGCGAGATGTTCGCTGCTTGTATATTTTTCTTTGATGAGATATTCCGCCGCCGAAATAAAATCGTTGAACACATTCTGTTTGTTGCAGAGGATTCCCTGCTGGTGCCATTTCTCACCGTATTCATCTCCGCCGCGGATATTCGCCACGCAATAAATTCCACCTGACTCAAGAAAAACAGCGCGGTCACTTCTGAATTCAGGAGCGTAGTGCGAATTGAATCCGCCGTAGCCGAAAAGGAAACACGGATTGGTTCCATCCATTTTAATTCCTTTTTTGTGCGTGATGAACATCGGAATTTTTGTTCCGTCTTTTCCCCGGTAAAAAACCTGCGTCGATTCAAAATCTTCTGATTTGAAATCGAATTTCGGGCGGAAGTAAAGTGAAGTTTGTTTCGTGAGTAAATTGTATTTGTAAATACAGGGCGGATCGATGAATGTAGCAATGTCGAAGAAAAGTAAACTGTCGTGGCGGTCACCGCTGAGTTCACTCACCGAACACATTTGCTGCGTAGGAATGTCATTCACTTTTTTTCCATTCATATCATACAAAACCAATTTCGATTTTACATCCACGAGATAATGCGCCACGTAAAAATCTCCCGCGCGCGTGAGTCCCACCATATAATTTTCTCCTTCGGGAATAATAGTTTTCCAGTTTGCTTCTCCGGGTTTTGCAAGATCCACTTCCACCAATTTAAAATTCGGTGCGTTGTGATTCGTTCGCATGATCATTTTCCCATTTGCAATATCCATTACGCCATAATCATCGGCAGTATCTTTCAGTGCGACGATCGTTTTCAATTCATCATTTGTCCGGAGGTCTTTCACCATCAAACCATTTCCATGCGTGGAATTCGCAGTGGAAACAATGAGCCAGTTCTGATCATCGGAAACCTGCACGCCGTACATCACATCGGGATGCGCATCATCTTTATAAATGAGCTGATCTTTTTCCTGCGCATCGCCTGCTTTGTGGTAATACAATTTCTGGTTGGAATTCTGTTCAGAAAGCTGGCTGCCTTTCGGTTCATCGAATCGCCCGTAAAAAAATCCATCGTCTTTCCATGCGGCTCCGGAGAATTTCACCCATTTGAGGTGATCCGGAAGATCTTTTCCGCTTTCAATATCGCGCACATAAAATTCTTCCCAGTCCGATCCTGCTTTTTCAATTCCATACTGTAAATATTTTCCATCGTGTGAAACTTCATAACCCGAGAGCGATGAGGTTCCGTCTTTCGCCATTTCATTCGGATCGAGAATAGCTTTTGCAGAATCGTTCAATCCGTTTTTACAATACAATTCACTTTGATTCTGCATGCCGTTGTTGCGCGAATAGAAATATCTTTTTCCTTTCAGGTAAGGTGCGCTCATCTTCTCGAAATTCCAGACTTGTTTCAACCGCTCTTTTATTTTATCACGGAAAGAAATTTTCGAAAGATAATCCTGTGTCAAGGCATTTTCTTCATCCACCCATTTTTTTGTTGAATCGGAACGATCATCTTCCAGCCAGCGATAAGGATCAGGAACTTTTGTGCCGAAATAATTATCGACGGTATCCACTTTTCTTGCGAATGGATAATTGTATTTTTTAGTGGAATTATTTTCGGAGCAGGTGAAAAGAAAAAATGCTGCCGGGAGAAGGGAGAGATATTTTTTCATGAGATCGATTTACGGAATTCAAATGTAAAGGATTCAACCGGTCTCTGCAGAAAAAATCATAAATGGAAATCAGGTAATGGCTCAGTTTGTTCTTTGGAGATTTAAATTCGCGTCCCCGCGCCCAAGCTCGCGCATCGGCAGGCGGGGACGCTAAGGATTTTTTTAACGGATTCACTTCCGGAAATTAGCTGCACCCATTGGCATTTAAGCAATGGTTACTCTCTTTTTTATACTTTTACTTTTCAAATTCAAATCCGATGCCAGAAGAAAATACAGAAACTGTTTCCCCTGAAAATACCGAGAGCAATCCTGCTGCAGGAGAATCTTCCGGGCCAACCGAAAAAGAAAAAACGCCGCGGGTAAAACCGGATAAACCTGTTCCTCCTTCCATAAAAGTGCAGGAGGTGTACCGGATGATCAACGGGGAATGGGATGAATATTCCGAAAAAGAAATCCTGGATAAGGAAGGATTCTTCAAAGTGTTTCATCGTGAATTTACCAGTAACGGAGATCTCATTTGCGAAATACAATTTGATGCGCAGGGCAATGAAGTTCAGAAAACGCAGAATGCGCTGGATGAAAAAGGAAATATTATTTCGCACGAATTATTCAATGAAGGACAATTGGCGGAAAAAATAACTTTTGAATACGACGATAAAGGACGCGTGGTAAAAGAGCAGCATGAATTCGAAGAAGGTTTTCCACTCACCACGCACTTCATTTACGATGCAGAAGGCCGTGTAATTGAAAAAAGAGCCGATGACAACGAAGGAGAATTACAGAAAAAAGAAACGTTCGCTTATCATCCCGCGTGGAAAGACAAGATCGTGAAGCATGAGGTGTTTGACGAGGAAGGAGAAAAAACACTGGAAGAAATAAATGAATGGGAAGAGCGCGACGGGGAAGTGAAAGCGAAGCAGATGACCGTGAATGATGTGGCGTTCCATTCCTACAAACGATCGGAATTTTATGATCCGAAAACAAGAGAAGATCATATCGGTTTTGCAACGTTCAATGAAAAAGACAAAGTGATCGAATATGTGAAAGTTATTTTCGACGAAGAAGGGCGTGAAGCGGAAGAACATTCACATTCGATAAACGACAGTGATAATTTCAAAGTGTTTTATACGTACGACGAATTTGATCGTGTGGTAAAACAGGAACAGCATCAGGAAGACAAAATTATTTCGAAGATCACGCGACGTTTCAATAAATCGGGCCATGCGGAATTAGTAGCAGTGCGTTCTTTCAACCGCGGAGTGTATGTAGATTGGTTCGAGTTTGAATATTTTGGTTAATGAATAATTGATAATGAGTAATTGAGTATTTGCTGTTTTCATGTTCCGGAATGAAGAAATTGATTTTATTTTGGTTTACGATTTCTTTTTCCGTGATGGCCTTCTCACAGAAAAACGATTCTGCTTATTGGTTGGAAAAAGGCAATGATGCAATGCATAACGAACGCTATGCAGTTGCCATTTCTCATTATTCGAAAGTAATCTCAATGAGCCCGTCCTGGTGCAAGCCTTATGTATCGAGGGCAAAAGCAAAATATTATCTTGAGCAATATGATAATGCGATCAGCGATTGTTCAATGGCAATATCGATTTGCCCTTCCGACACAGCTGCATGGTACAACCGTGGAGTTGCCGAGTGTCACAAAAAGGATTATGATCAGGCAATTTCAGATTTAAGTAAAACGATTGAATTGGATTCGACCAATGCCGAAGCACATTACATGCTCGGACTTTCAAAATCGGGACTAAAGATGTATGAAGATGATCTTGGACAACAGAGGATAGCAGTTAAAATCAAGCCCGAGTTCGGAAAAGCGTGGGGCGAAATGGGATATTCCAATGGAATGCTTGGGAAAAATGAAGAAGCGGTTTCCGATATTGATAGTTCAATAACGCTGGGTGATAGTTCGTACATTAATTTTTACAACAGGGGCGCGAATGAACTTGCGTTGAAAAGATATGAAGATGCTGCTACAGATCTCTCGATCGCTCTTGCCATGAATGGACAGGATGCTTATGCTTGGGTGGATCTCGGTAATGCAAATACTTCACTTCAAAAATATGACGATGCAATTAAGGATTACAATACCTCCATTTTAATAGACCCTCTTGATGCAAGTACTTTTATTGATCGCGGCGCTTGTTATTTTTTCAAAGGGGAATATGCTTCTGCCATCAATGATTTTACCAGTGCCCTTAATCTTGATCCGAAAAATGCAGCAGCATATTCGTGGCGCGGGCAGGCACGGGAAAAATACAAACAGTTGCAGAATGCGATCAACGACTTTTCCATGGCTATTTCACTGAATCCGGCCAAGGCATCTTATTACGATAATCGCGGAGTTACAGAAGAAGAGGCCGGGGATTTTCATTCAGCCATTGAAGATTTTAAGAAAGCGATTGAACTGGATCCGGAAAACACAAATTACCCTGATAATTTGAAAACAGCAGAAGAGCATCAGCAGAAATAATTTTTGTTGACATCCTCTTATTTCAACTATGATGTTTTTGTGAATTGGTTTTGAGAATAATGAATAATGTATAATTGATAATGAATAATGAAATTCAATTATACTTTACTCGAAAACGACATTCCCGATCGTGATCACCACTTTTGTTCCGAGTGCAAATCCGTTTTCATCTTTCAAATCGATAATTTCCAGTTTACTTTTTGTTTTTCCTTCGTTCGCCTGCGATAAACGTTCGCGCGTGATCTCGAGCGCTGCCGACTTGTGATCTTTTTTCATTTCTGATTCAAACGCCGCTGCTTTTTCTCTTCCCACGCCGTTGTCTTCCACTTCGCAGATCACTGAATCGTCTTTGCGGAGGAAGCGAACAATTATTTTTCCCCGCCCGAATGACCCTGTCGGGCAGGCGGCATTCGCTTCGAGAGGATTCATTCCATGGATCACTGCATTTTCCACGAAGGGCTGAATAAGCATTACGGGAATAAAAACTGCTTCCGGATCGATCTTCGGATCTGTTTCAATTGAAAAGGAGAAACGGTTTCCGTGGCACAACGCTTCGAGCCCTAAATAATATTCCAGCGATTCTGCTTCCTGCGCAATGCTCGTGTACGCCGTGCGCGAATTCTCGAGCGTGATGCGCATGAGCTTTCCGAATTTTGCAAGATATTTTCTTGCCTCTGCCGGATCATTTCCTGCAATGAATCCCTGGATGGATTGCAGCGCATTGAAAATAAAATGAGGATTCATCTGCAAACGCAGCGCTTTCTGCTCGAGCTCAAGAATATTTTTTTCGAGTGAAAGTTTCTGCACTTTCTCTCTTGCTTTTCGTTTGATGATTCGCACACGCCACGAGAACACAATCAACACCAGCAACACGGCCAACAAAGAAACACCTATGCGGAAGGGCCATGTTGCCCACACTGGAGGAGTAATGTGAAATGAAAATCTTTTTACGGCACTCCAATAGCCGTCAGAATTTTTTGCCTGCAATTCAAAAGTGTAATCGCCAGGCGCAAGATTGGAATAGGTGGCTTGCCGTTCCGTATTTTCCGGCGTCCAGTTTTTTTCAAAGCCACTCAGCTTCCAGCGGAAACGAACTCCTTCCGGATTACGAAGATCTATTCCGGTGAATTCAAACCGAAGATGATTCTGCGAATAAGGCAGCACGAGGGAGTCGGGGAGGGGAAACCATTTGTCGGAACGTTTTCCTTTTCCGTATTCGGTATTTTCTATCGGATCGAAAAATAATTTTATCCCGGTGAAATGTACCAAAGGCGCTTCATGCGTTACATAATCATTTTCCGGGTGATAAACACTCGCACCATTGATGGTTCCGAACCACACATGGCCGGAAGAATCCACGCAGGCAGCATTGGTAGAAACTTCAATTCCACTCAGCCCTTCTCCTTTTCCATAATGCTTGAGGGAAAGAAAATTTCCATTTGCGTCGAGTGCAATTTTATCAAGGCCTTTTTCTGTTCCCGACCAGATATTTCCTGAATGATCGGTGATGAGCAAATAAATATTATCGGAAGCTAAACTGTCTTTGCGCGTAAAATTCCTGAAATAATTTCCGCCTTCTCCAATCGCATCGTAGCGTGAAATTCCTCCTCCTGCAGTACCGAACCACATTTTCCCGGAGAGATCGCATGTCGCCGACCGTACCATATCGGACGCGAGTCCTTTTGACGTTGTGAAATTTTTCGCGACCGATGTTCCCGATGAATCATATTTCATCAGGTAAATTCCGCTTCCCTGCGAGCAGGCCCAGATGTTTCCGTCTCTGTCACTTTCAAGAAAATTTATTCTCGGGTTGCGTAATCCCTGTTTGTTCCCAATGCGTGTGTAAGTTTCTGTACGCGGATCATAAATGGAAATTCCTCCGCCCGCTGTAGCGAACCACGTTCTTCCCAATGAATCGATGAGAATGCTGTTCACGAAATTGCTGCTCAATCCATCGCTGTGTGCATAATGGCGAAAAGAATTATTCTGCAATGAATAAGCGCCGTCACCCACAGTGCCAAACCAGATAGTTCCGGAAGTATCTTCTGCAAAACTTTTTATTTTGAACGTGGTGAATCCCGCGCCTTCGTAATAATTCGTGTAATAAGTTCCGTCGTATTCTGTTGCACCGCCACGTGAAGTTCCGAACCAGGTATGTCCTTTTTTATCGCAATGCACCGCATACACCCACGTTCCCATGTCGCCGCTTTTTTCATTGAAGTGAATGAAACGTTCACCGTCGAGCACGCAAGCGCCACCGCCTGAAGTTCCGAACCAGGTATTGCCCCACGAATCGACGAGCAAACTCATCACTACATTGCTGCATAATCCTTCGCGCTCCGAAAACTGTTTCATTTCATTCCCGCTGATGCGCGTTACACCCGAGGGCGTTCCTACCCATATCCTGTTCGCATTGTCTTTGATCATACACTGCACAGAATTATTGCTCAATCCGTCATCGACTCCGAATCGCGAAACGCCGGAGTCACTAAGAATGATTATCCCTGCACCATAAGTTCCGAATAAAATGCGGTGCTGCTCATCAGTAATTATAGCGCGATAACCGAGGACTGGAAATCCTTCCTGCTTTCCGAAAAAAATTGTTTTATCATTCACATATTTCACAGCGCCCTGTTCGGTTCCGAACCACAGTTCATTATTATTCCCACCGCAGATGCAATAAACCCTGTTCGTCGGAAGCCCGTGGTTGTAGTAGATCCTTTTCAGGGCAGAGTTGTCTTTTAGCACAACCACGCCGCTGTCGTTCGTGGCAATGAAAGCTTTCCCGTCATCTGAAAAATAGAAATCATTTACCTGCCCGCGTGTACCTGAAAAATCGAGGGCGTGAAATTGTTCACCATCATACCAGCATGCGCCTTCGTCAGTCCCGATCCAGATATTTCCTTTTTTGTCAATGCGGATGCAATCGATGAATGCACTCGGCAATCCATCGTCTTCGTTGAAGGTGCGGAATTGTTGCCCGTCGAAACGGCTGAGCCCGCCCCCGCGCGTACCCAGCCACAGGTAGCCGCGCGGATCTTCCGCCATCGCATACACCTGCGACTGCGCGAGGCCATCGGCCACTGAATAATTCCGGAAATTATATTGCTGCGCTGAAATTTTTTCCGCGGAAAAAATAAAAAGGAAAAAAATAAAATCCCGGATGCGCATAGTTAAACGTCATCCAAGTTAACGACAAAAAACGATTCTTATTTTGTCAGGAATTTCGTATCCATAAAAACATTCCAATATTTCTCCTTGTTCATATCGGACCAGTGAATAACGAGGAAACGGTATTGCGCCGTCTGGAACTGGCAGAACAGCGCGAGAACGATGATGAACGAGGTGAGCAAAATTTTCGCCGGTTTTTTTTTCATTGCGTCGAGCAGGTAAAAAAGAAGCAATGCAAATACGGGAAGGTATTCGATGATTACACGCGTTCCGAAACTTCCCCCGTAAAACCATTGCCACCAGCTCGACAGGATCCAGATGAGCATGAACAAAAAGAAAAATGCAGCCATCGCCCGGAATTTATTTTTCATCCAGAGCGGGATCAGTCCGAATGAACAGAGGAATGTGATGGGGAGATAAACGAATAGTCCTTTTTTGTAACTGAAAAGAAAATCGCAGAATTGCGGATGTGCCAAATGAAAAGTTTCCGTTCCATAAGAGTTCACGAAAAAATTCCCGGTTTGAATTTTCCAGATGATCAGTTGAACAAGGAGTGGGACGAGAAAGAACAGGTACCTGGCAGTAGCAATTTCCGGTGAACGGAAAAGATCGATCTTCTTTCTTACCAGGGAAAGAAAACCTTTTGCCTCGAATATCAGCCAGAGTGCAATGAATCCATTCACGGGACGAACAAGAATGATCATGCCCAATAGAAAAGCAATTTTTACTGCCGCGCGCCGGTCATTCGTGTCAATCCACAATTTTCCGTAAACAAGAAATGCCGCAACAAGAGCAAAAGAATACAAATGCGACATGCACGGCTCGAACACAGTGTAATAAAAAAGATTCGTGCCTAAATAAATAACCGCAATAATGAAAGCTGCTTGTCCTTCCGAAGCTCCGTGCATGCGGAGAAATTTTTTCAGGTGATGTAATCCGAACCAAAGCCAGAACAAAGCGCCAATGCAGATCCAGATCACGTATGTTTTCGAATAGCCGTCCATTGCCCCGCCATTTATTTTCGCTGTGAGATGGCCCAGCAGGAAAAATGGCGACTGCATGACTGAGACGCCGCAAAAATACTTGTCGATGGTTATTCCATTTACACTCGTTCTGTAATCGTAATAAGTGGCAGGCGAATAATATTTTTTTTCAATGGAATCGAAAAAAGTAAAATGCAGATCATGATAAATGAAAGTTGCCGGCAGGTAAGCGTAATAACCTTTTCCGTCGGACTGGATGACTGTGGTCCAGAAATTCTTTCCCCATTTCACATTCGACATCGTCCACAAACTCGTGAGAAGGAGGAATGGAATGGTGAAGCGCACGAGGAATGATCTTATTTTTTCCAATGGAATTTGCAATTATGGTAAGACGAGTAGATCCGATTTCAATTAGCAGGAACGAATATACCTAATCTGCCGCGGGAGAAATTGCTCAGTTCTGACCTGTTATTATTTTGAATTCATGAACTATATTTGTACCCTCAATTTCACAAACTAAAAATAAAAACCATGAGCATCAACGTTGGACAATCAGCCCCCGACTTCAAATTACCGAACACGGAAAAAGAATTTTTCACACTCTCACAATTCAAAGGAAAAAATGTATTGCTTCTTTTTTTTCCGCTTGCTTTCACCGGAACCTGCACCAAGGAACTCTGCGGTGTGCGCGATGATATGGCACGTTATTCAAAAGCAAATGCAGAAGTACTCGGCATTTCAATCGACACGCCGTTTTCCCTGAAACGTTATAAAGAAGAACAGAATCTTCCTTTCCAGTTGTTGTCTGATTTCAATAAAGAAGCGATCACCGCTTACGGAAACGCGTATGAGTCTTTCAGTGTAGGATTGAAAGGCGTGGCGAAACGTTCGGCATTTGTCATTGACAAAAACGGCGTGGTACGTTATTCCGAAGTGCTGGAGAATGCAGGTGAGATCCCTGATTTTTCTAAGATCAACACTGTGCTCGAAGGGTTGAATTGATTTTGGATTTTTGATTTTTCATTTTGGATTTTCGGAAGCCCGGATAATATTACCAGGTAATCCTCAAATGAAAAATCAGTGAGCCGCATTTCCCTTATCATAATCAATGCCCTGTTTCAGGAGAACAGATCGTATCATCCATCCGAAAAATGCGAGATACAGGAATCCTATGAGTGGAACGATATAGGAAAAATGAATTCCTGTTGCGTGATCAGAAAGATATCCCTGGAAGGGAGGAATTAGTGATCCGCCGAGGATCATCATGATGAGAAGACTGGATGCCTGAGAAGTATATTTTCCCAATCCCGCTATCGACAAACTAAAAATGCAGGGCCACATCACGGAACAGAAAAGTCCGCCGCTTACAAAAAAGTAAGTGCTCCATTCATTGGAAGTGAAAATTCCGATCGTGATCATCACGGCAGCCATCAAAGCGAAAAGCAGCATTGTTCTTGCCGGTTTTTCCATCGCCAGAAAAAATCCGATGATGACGAGAATGATGAACGGAATATATTTCAGGAGATCATTCATCGGGCTGCCTTTGATGTAATTCACCAGAAGGATCAGCGCATAGGCGAGCATCGGAACAAAAACCGTAAGAATATTTCTCATCCTGTTCTTCAGGTTGAAAACGGTGAGTGCGCCCACCCATCTTCCGATCATGAGACTTCCCCAATAGAGTGAAATGAAATGTACGGTGGTACTTGCTTCGCGATGAAACATTCTCCGCATGAATTCCGGCAGGTTACTCTGAATGGTCACTTCGGTTCCCACGTAAACAAATATTGCGAGCATGCCCAGCCACACTTGCGGATAACGAAGTGCGCCGAAGTCGCCGGAAATATTTTCGTTGTTGGTCACTGATGGTAGTGAAGAAATTCCGAGAATGAAAGCGAATAGAAGAAAAGCTCCGGCGAGAATGAGGCTCGGCGACAGAACAGCATCGACACCGAAAAATTTTACTTCAAGATTCACGTTAGTTTTCAATTTACGGTTGTATTCTTTGATGAGTTGTTGTCCGCTGCTCATGTTGGTTCTGAGAATGGGAAGGTGAGAACCGGGAAAAGATTTTTTCAGTGAATCGATAATTTTATCTCCGGCCGAATCGCTGGTAAAACAAAAGATCACGCCACAATTGAACTTTACATTATTGATCCCATAAATATTTTTACAATCATCGAAAGATTTATTCATTACGAGGATGAAATTTTTTCCTTCGGCAATCCGGTTCATATTTTCTTCAGGAATAACGGCAAGTTTTAATATTTCTGATTTTCCCGTTGTTCGTTCAATGGTGACCGGCAAGGAAGTGCGTTTTCCTCCCGATTCCATAAAAGAAGAATTTCCGGAAATATTTCCATACACAGCAAACGCAAGCAGCAAAGGGCCGATCGTAGTTCCGAAAGAATTTATTCCTCCCGCGAGACTCACGCGGTGCGCGCCTGTAGCGGGCTCACCCAGCGCAATCACATAAGGATTCGCCACGATCTGCTGCAATGCAAAACCGAGCCCGATCGTGAAAAGAGAAGTGAGCATCAATGGAAAGGACTGATCCATTTCTGCGGGAATGAATCCGAGCGCGCCGATAGCAGAAATAATGAGCCCGGCAATGAGTCCTTTTTTGTATCCAACTTTATTCAGCGGATCGCCGAAAAGAATGGAGATCGAAAAATAAATAAGTGCGCCAATGAAGTAGGCCGCGTAGAAAGCAAAGTCGACGAGCTGGCTCTGGAATTGAGTGAGTTCGAAATTCTTTTTAAACAGGCCGATCAGGATTGTATTCGATGCAGCCACAAATCCCCAGAAGAAAAAAACAGAAATAAGAATGAAAAGCGGACGGTTTTTCACAGCAGTTGCTTTTGATCGGGGCTAAAAGTAACAACATTCTTATTGTGGCTTTCGCACGGAAGAGATAGCGACAACATTCCAATGCAGCCGGAAGCATATTTTTTCAAGATAAAACAGCGATTTGTGGAGATAAAGTGAAAAATGCACTTTGAAAACTGCCGGTTTTTTACTTACTTGCGGCGACTTTTTAAAACACCCGAAACGCTTATAATCAATGAAGTTGAATTTCAGTTTTCCTGTTCTCCTGGCCGGTGTCATCCTGTTCGCTGCCAATTCCTGCTCGAGTGATGGTGACAATCACGGTAAAGGCAATAATGATTCCGATTCACTTAAAGTGACCGGGGTAATGGTAAAAGGCCAGAGTTTTATGGTGCCTTCTCCCTTGCAGATCGCCGATATCATCAAGAAAAGCGGAGCACTTTACAAGAAAGATATGCTCAATCCTACAGCGAATCTTTCGAAATATTCCGATGCTTCCAAGCGGGCAATGAATCTTGGAATTTATGGTGCCGATCTCGGTTATATCACAATGTATGAGAATACAGGTGACGCTACCGAGTATTATAAAACCGTCATGCAGCTTGGCGAACAACTCAAGATCACCGGAAGTTTCGATGCGAATCTTATGAAACGTTTCAGTGATAATCTTGGCAAAAAAGATTCTATTCTCTCGCTTGTTGGTGAAGCTTATCGCAAAAGCGATCAGTTCCTGCGCGAGAGTAACCAGGAAAATGTAGCCGGACTTATTCTTGCCGGTGGATGGATAGAAGGAATTTATTTTGCGCTCAATGTGTATAAAGATAAACCGGATGAAACTGTTTCTGTCCGTATCGGTGAACAAAAAGGAACTGCAGCAGGAATTGTAAAAGTGCTTACTGAGCTTCAGACTCCCGATAATCCGCATGCGGAATTGAATGATCTCATCAAACTTTTCCAGGACCTCGATGTGGAATACAAAAAGATCGAGATCAAATACACTTTTGCTGATCCTACCGATGATGAGGCAGCGCACGTGACCACCATCAACGGTAAAACGGAAGTGAAGATCACGCCGGAACAAATGGCGGCTCTTGTAGAAAAAGTGAATGCCATTCGCGATTACATTATCAAATAACCCTTCTACGGTACTATGAAAAAAATTCTCCTTTCGGTTCTTGTTATAGCAACTCCATTTTTCGTTGCACGGACTTCTGCTCAATGTGATTCCACAACTAAAATGTGTTCGGCACACGTCATTCCCCCTTTTGTTTCCGATGGACAAACCTATCGTGCGTTTGTTAGTTCAGGTGAGAATGCACAGTTCAATACTACTTTTTTCGCAGGATCTACTTATCGCATCGCTGCAGGAAGCGGAATGACAGAAGGCAATCTTATTTTTTCGATTTATTCAGTTGATCCCAACACCGGCGACCGCCAGCTTATTTTCTCCAATAGCCAGCATAATTATGCTCCTTACTGGGATTTCAAAGTGAATACTACAGTGGAAGTTTCCATCGAAGCTTCACTCAATCCTTCTTCAGGAAAAGAATCCGGCTGTGCAGTCATGCTCATCGGCTTCAAACAATGATTCATCGTATTTCTTCATCGAAAAGCCTCTTTGCGAAGGGGCTTTTTTATTGGGAAAATGCGCTGATTAATTAATTTCTTCTACAATGGAAATAACAGTGCAACTCACGAAGATTTTTATATTTTTACGCTTCACGGTTGACCCGCAGATATGAGTGAACGGATACTGAAAGCCTTAATGCAACTTTTCGCGATCATTGCGAAAGTCGACGGCGTTACTTCAGCGAGCAGGGGAATCGTGGAATCTTTTCTCAAGCAGCAACTCAGTCTCGAACTTGTTGATCAGTACCTCGCTCTTTTTGACGAATTTCTCGAAGCGCATCACCAGGTTGCAAAACGCAAAGACGGTTCTGCAAAACGCACTTCTCTCAATTCTGTAAAAGTTCTCCGCATCTGCACGCAGATCAATGAAGAACTCACGCAGAAACAGAAGATCGTTGTGCTTTTGAGGTTGATCGAATTCATTCATTCCAGTTATGAAATTTCAGAACAGGAACTGGAATTCGTTCAAACAGTTTCCGAAACTTTCAATATTGAAAAAGGAGAGTTCGGCCGCTTGCGCGATTTCGTGGAGAAAGATGTGAAGGATATGCCGGATATCAGCGAATTTCTCGTGATCGATGGCGACGCTTCCGGAAAATTCGAACACGCACATCATATTTATTCCGAAACCATGGGCAACGGCCGCGTGGTGGTGGTTTATATTCCGAGTGTTTCCATGTACGCGTGCAGGTATTTTGGCGGAGCAGAACTCAACCTGAACGGGCAGGCGATGCTGCTGAATAAAGTTTACATTCTTACGCCGGGTTCTTCGCTTCGCTCTTCAAAAGTTCAACCGGTTTATTACAGCGATATTATTTCTGCATTCCTCAGCAGCAAAACCGGGAACAGGATCACGTTCAACGCAAATAATATTGAATACAAATTCAAAACCGGTAAACTCGGTTTGCGCGGTGTAAATATCCAGGAAGAATCAGGCCGGCTCATTGGAATAATGGGCGGGTCGGGCGCGGGAAAATCTACTTTGCTCAATGTGCTCAATAGTAATGAAGCGCCCACGCAGGGAGAAGTGCTGATCAATGGAATAAATATTCACACGCAGAAAGACAAGATCGAAGGAGTGATTGGCCACGTTTCGCAGGACGATCTGCTCATTGAAGAACTCACCGTCTTCCAGAATTTGTATTACAATGCTAAACTCTGCTTCGGGAATATGGGTGAGGCGGAGATCACGAAGACGGTGGATGAATTGCTGGCCGATCTCGGTTTGTATGAGGCGCGAAATCTGAAAGTGGGTTCTCCATTGGAAAAAACAATTTCCGGCGGACAAAGAAAACGTTTGAACATTGCACTCGAATTGATCCGCGAACCTTCTGTTCTTTTTGTTGACGAACCAACTTCCGGACTTTCTTCGCGCGATTCGGAAAACATCATGGACTTGCTGAAGGAATTGGCGCTGAAAGGAAAATTGGTTTTCGTTGTCATTCACCAGCCCTCATCGGATATTTTTAAAATGTTCGACAAGCTCATTATTCTCGACAATGGCGGTTACCCGATCTATAACGGAAATCCTGTTGACGCAGTCGTGTATTTCAAGAAGATGGTGAATCATGTGAACAGTGATGAGAGCGAATGCCCGACTTGCGGTAATGTGAATCCTGAGCAGATCTTCAACATCATCGAATCGAAAGTGGTGGATGAGTATGGAAATCTCACGCGCAGCAGAAAAGTTTCTCCGTCGGAGTGGAATAATTTTTACAGAGAATATGTAGAGTCGAAACAGGAAAAAGTTGTTCCGCTCAATGAAAATCCGGAAAGTACTTTCAATATTCCCGGAAGAATAAAACAGATGCTGATCTTCATGACGCGCGATGTGCGCTCGAAGCTCACGAACACGCAGTACATGGTGATCAATCTGCTCGAAGCGCCTGTGCTTGCATTTATTCTTGCATACCTCGTACGTTTTTTCAATACCGATGTCTCGAACAAGATCGGTTACAACCTGCGCGAGAACGACAATCTTCCCGCATATATGTTCATGTCGGTGGTGGTGGCGCTCTTCATCGGCCTTACAGTGAGTGCGGAAGAAATTATCCGCGACCGGAAAATTTTAAAACGCGAATCATTTCTGAATTTGTCGCGGTCGAGTTATCTCATGTCGAAGATCCTGATCATGTTTGTGCTCTCTGCGATACAGACCTTCATGTTCATTCTCGTTGGAAATTATATTCTGCAGATAAAAGGAATGTGGCTCGATTACTGGCTGGTGCTTTTCACCACTTCCTGTTTTGCGAATATGCTCGGGCTGAATATTTCTTCTGCTTTCAATTCGGCGGTCACTATTTACATTCTCATTCCATTCCTTATTATTCCACAACTTTTGTTGAGTGGCGTGATCGTGAAATTCGAAAAACTAAATCCCACCATTACTTCGCAGGAAACTGTTCCTGTTGCCGGAGAAATGATGGCATCGCGCTGGGCATTCGAAGCGCTGGCTGTTGACCAGTTCAAGAATAACGAGTACGAAAAATTATTTTATTCTTATGAAGAGATGCTCAGCATTTCGGATTACAAACGGAATTACTGGATCTCGCACCTGCGCGGGATGATCGATAAATGCGAAACAAATTCGAAACTGATTCCCGCTGCTGCCTTCGCGAATGGCGAGAGCAGTAAAATGAGAACGAAGAATGATACGATGGCGTTCGAACAAACGCGCGATCTTTCGCTCATCAGGAGTGAGATCGGTGATGATCTTTCACGCATCAAGGAATTGTCGTCGCCACAGCGAAAAAAAATGAGTGCGATCTCCACCTCACTTATGCACCAGCTCGATTCGCTCAATACCTGCGTCACAAAAATAATTCCGAAAACTTTCAATACCGACAATGCGAACTCCATGCGTGCGTACCTGAACCTGGTGAATTCGATCTACATGAAAGTTTTCAATTCGAATAATGATGCCCGTGATAAAGCGGTGAATGCGCAGATCACCGACAAGGATCCGAAAGTTGCCGACACGAAGAAAGAGAAATTCAATCAACTGAAGAATGATTACATGAATGATGCGCTTTCCGATCTCGTTACGAATAAAAATGAATTCAATAAACTGATCGAGCAGAATGGAAAATTAATTCAGCGAAGCGATCCTATTTTCCTCGAACCGTATCATTCAAATTTTGCGAACTCTCATTTCTTCGCGCCGCGCAAAAAAATATTCGGCCATTATTACGATACGTTCTGGGTGAATTTATGCGTGCTGTGGGGAATGTCCATCCTCATGATCATCACACTTTATTTCGATGTGCTGCGTAAAATCATTGACGGTTTGGGAAATCTCGGGGAACGATTCGGGAAGAAGAAAGACCAGCAGTAGGAAAGATTACACATTACAAATTATTTTTTGCGGGCAAGGGAAAAAGTATTTCTAATTTATTATTCAATAATTTGTAATCTGCATATCCGCACTTTCCGCATTCCGTTCCCCCATTCGTAATCTAAAAATCTGTAATCATATTAATTTCCCCAGCGCTTCTTTCATTCTTCTGCAGGCTTCCTGTAATTTATCATCCGACGTTGCATAAGAGATCCTGATGTAATGATCGTCGCCGAATGCTGCGCCGGGAACAATGGCAACATGTGCCTCATGGAGCAGAAATAAACTCAGGTCGGTAGCATTTTTAATTTCAGTTCCGTTGAATTTTTTTCCGAGGTAAAAACTTATTTCCGGAAATAAATAAAATGCTCCATCGGGTTTATTTAGTTTCAGTCCTGGAATTGCGCGCATGCCTGCGAGCATGATATCGCGCCGGCGCATGAACGCGTCGCGCATGGGATGCGTGGTTGCCGGATCCATGAGCATGGCCGCGTGCATGGCTTTCTGCGTGATGGAAGAAGTAGCGGAAGTAATTTGTCCCTGCATTTTGTCGCAGGCCTGTGCGATCCATTTTGGTGCGGCAAGAAATCCTCCGCGCCAACCGGTCATTGCAAATCCTTTTGAAACGCCATTAATGGTTACCGTGCGATCATAAATAAAATCGAACTGGGCCATGCTCTCATGCCCGCCGAGAAAATTAATGTGCTCGTAAATTTCATCGGAGAGAATGTAGCAATCCGGTTGTTTGGCAATAACTTCTGCGATCGCGCGCAATTCATTTTTCGAATAAACAGTTCCTGTAGGATTACAGGGCGTGCTGAACATGAACAAACGCGTTTTCGGCGTCATCGCTTTTGCAATTTGTTCAGGAGTGACTTTAAAATTATTTTCGATCGATGTTGGAATGATCACCGGAATTCCTTCGGCAAGTTTTATGATCTCGAGATAACTTACCCAATAGGGCATGGGCACAATAACTTCGTCACCCGGATTTACCAATGAAAGAACGGCGTTGGCGATCGCCTGTTTTGCGCCGGTAGTGATCACAACCTGGTCGGCAGAAAATTTCAGTTGATTATCGCGGCGCAATTTTTCACAGACGGCTTCGCGCAATTCAGCATAACCGGAAACGTGTGTGTAATAACTGAAATCGGAATCGATCGCTTTTTTTGCAGCTTCTTTTATGACATCGGGAGTTTTGAAATCGGGTTCACCCAGACTGAGTGAAATAATATCAATCCCACTTGCGATGAGCTCACGGCTTTTGCGCGCCATGGCTATTGTTTGCGACTCACTCAGCTTATTAATGCGATCGGAGAGATGTGTCATAACCGATTTTTTTGGAAGTGCTAAATGTACGACTAACAATTTACGATTTGCAATTTACGATTTACAATTTATGCCTCTTTGTCGTGGAAACCTGATGTGTAATATTCATACAAAGAAAAAATCAACTGCGAGTGCCAGCCGACCAAACCAGGAAGTGCAGGTGGAAATAAAATGTGATGAAGTTGCTCATTAGCCCCGGCGTACGCATTTCCCGAACACGTTCGGGATTGCGTTCGACGGGAACAGAGAGAATAAAATGTGATGAAGTTGCGCTCCTGAAAAAATCACGCGCCGCTATAAGCACTCACCCACGCATCATCCTGCATATCGTGCAAAAGATGAAATGCATTTTCTCCATAAAAAATATCGTTCCAGAAAGTAACGCCGTAGTGTTTTAAAATTTCCTGTTGTCCTTCGTCGGGAGAAAATTTTTCCTTTGCCCAACCGGGGCCGGGGCCGTTCGGATCATACGTGTTGCCGATCTTGGGAGCCGTTTGTGCCGGCTGATCGTAGTACGGATATTCGGAATAACCGAGCCGCCACAATTCATCTACCGTGCTGCAACCAATTCCGCCTTTGTAAAGAATGCGGTGAATGATCGTGTCGGGATGATAACCGCAATTCTGAATTTCATATTTCGCAAAAAAATCGGTGTGATCGGGATTCGCAGAATTGTCGCCCCACCCGGATGCGATGGAAGTGAACTGATCTTTAGAAATGGAATAAGCGGTAATTTCTTTTGCAGGATCGTCGAATTTGCGGACGATATTGAAAGAAACCGGATTTGAATTTGCGCCGGGCATCAGTGAAAATCCGAGCAAATCGTGGAAAGTTTCAGCGGGAGGAGCCATTTGCATAAGGCATAATCCTGTGAAGGCCAATAGAATGGGGACAATATGGAAACGGCGTATTCTCATTCGCAACTTAAATATACGAATCTGGAACTTATAATGTTACAACGGAAAAAAGATACGATTCTATACGCGCAGGGAAATGATTATTTTTACCAGAACCATTAACGATCCCGATCTTTTATGCCCAACTCTTCTTCTCCCGATCTGCTGACTACCATTCTGGATATGCTCAAGTATTTGCTTCCGTCGCTGGTAGTTTTTGCAGCCGCTTATCTTGTTGTGAAAAATTTTCTGGACACGGAAACAAAACGTCGTCTTGCAGAAATTCGTCTTGCAAATCAGAATGTGGTTACGCCGATTCGTTTGCAGGCGTATGAACGCATGAGTATTTTTCTCGAGCGCATACATCCGCACATCCTCATCACGCGCACGCACAAGAGCGGAATGAGTGCGCGTCTTTTACAAGCAGAATTGACAAAAACGATCCGCACTGAATTCGAACACAATCTTTCCCAACAAATTTACATGTCGAATCACGCCTGGGAAATGGTGAAGACGGCGAAGGAAGAAATTACCAAACTGGTGAATGTTGCTGCATCGAAATTGCCTGACACTGCAACAGGAGTCGATCTGAGCCAGATGATTTTACAGATCTCCCAGCAAATTGAAAAAATGCCGACGCAGGTGGCGCTTGAATATCTTAAGAAAGAAGTGGGACAGGTGTTTTAATTCAATAATTCAAGGATTCAATAATTCAGTGATTGATAAATTGAAAAACCAAATGAATTTTTGAATTTTCCATGGGAAAACAGACTGAAGAGGAGCAGAAAAAATTTCATACCGATTCCGGTATCGGGATAAAACGCGTTTATCCGAAAAAAGATATTCCGGAAGAGCAGCCGGGCGAATTTCCTTTCACGCGCGGTGTGCAGCAGGATATGTATCGCGGGAAGTTGTGGACGATGCGGCAATACGCAGGATTTTCTACAGCAGAAGAATCGAACAAACGCTATCATTATCTTTTAAAAAACGGAACCACCGGTTTGTCGGTAGCATTCGATCTTCCCACGCAGATCGGTTATGATTCCGACCATGATTTTGCAGATGGCGAAGTCGGAAAATCCGGAGTGGCCATAGATTCTCTTGCGGATATTGAAATTCTTTTCGACGGAATAAAACTGGAAGAAGTGACAACGTCTATGACGATCAATTCTACAGCTTCCATTTTATTGTGCATGTACATTGCGCTCGCGAAAAAGCAGGGAGCCGATCTGAAAAAAATTTCCGGAACTATTCAGAATGACCTGCTGAAAGAATATGCTGCTCGCGGAACTTATATTTATCCGCCGAAAGAATCGATGCGCATCATCACGGATGTTTTCGAATTCTGCAGTAAAGAAATTCCTAAGTGGAATACCATTTCCATTTCCGGTTATCATATCCGCGAAGCAGGAGCAACTGCCGTGCAGGAACTCGCCTTCACACTCTCTAATGGAAAAGCGTACCTGAAGGCAGCGATCGCTAAAGGACTCGACATCGACATTTTTGCAAAACGGCTTTCGTTTTTTTTCAATGCGCATAATAATTTTTTCGAAGAGATCGCAAAATTCCGCGCGGCAAGGAGAATGTGGGCGAAGATCACGAAAGATCTCGGCGCAAAAGATCCGCGATCGATGATGCTTCGTTTTCACACACAAACAGGAGGAAGTACACTCACTGCGCAACAACCACACAATAATATTGTGCGCGTTACATTGCAGGCACTCGCTGCTGTGATGGGCGGAACACAATCGCTGCACACCAACGGATTTGATGAAGCGCTGGCATTGCCAACGGAAGAAGCTGCGCGCATTGCACTGCGCACACAACAGATCATTGCGCATGAAAGTGGTGTGCCCGATTCCGTTGATCCGCTTGCAGGATCGTGGATGGTGGAAGAACTGACGAATGAAGTGGAAAAAAAAGCGTGGGACTATATAGAGCGTATCGATGCGATGGGTGGTTCTGTTGCTGCTATAGAAAACGGATTCATGCAGGATGAAATAGCCGGTGCTTCTTATTCTTACCAGAATGCAATTGAAGCCGGAAAAAAAATAATTGTTGGCGTGAATAAATTCCAGGTTGAAGAAAAACCAATGGAAAATCTTCTGACGATCGACGATAGCATCCGCCAAACCCAGATCGCAAAACTGAAAAAAATAAAATCGGCGCGTGATAATGGAAAAGTGAAAGAACTCCTGGAGAAAGTAGCCGTTGCTGCAAAAGGAAATGAAAATCTTGTACCGCACATTTTAGCTGCCGTGGAGTCGTATGCCACGCTTGGAGAAATTGCAGATGCAATGAGAAAAGTTTTTGGTGAATACCGGCAATAGCCCACGAATTCATTCGCGGGAGGCGGGGCAGCAGCCAGAAGGCAGCGACAGACAGAGGAATTAATCTGTGAAAATAATCAGTGAGAATCTGTGAAAATCAGCGGCAATATTTCTGTTCAGTTTACAGATGACCATTGGGAAAATAAAAGCAGTAGGCGGTGGCGGCAGGAAGAAAAATAATTTCTATATCTGATCCGGTAGAAATTTTTTCAGCCACTTTATTGCGCCCTCTTCATTGGTAAAAAACCGTGTCGGCATTTTCGGTTTATTGATCCTCATATAAAAACCGGCAATCATTTTTTGCGCAGTCGATCGCATTACATATCCTTCTGCTGAAATCATTTTCCTGCTGTATTCTGCTTTCGCCACAAATTCTCTTCCCTCTTTTGTGACGAGTGTATATTTTCCTCCCACATTCATCACCGGAAGGCGTTTTCCTTTTCCGATCTCAGCAATACATTTCAGGTTCTCCCTGATCTCCTTTATATCGTACACCACATCATCTCCGCAAACTAATTTTACAATTCCATTATCCATTAACGAAATGCGGGAATGGCCGAGATCATATATTTTGGGATGGGGCATAGGACACCATAAACTTATAACGATTTTCGGGAAGAGCAAATGACAATCAGCGTTAATTACAGTGCGGAATTGGCAGGAAAAAGACGAATGAAAGAGAAACTCAGCGCACGGTGTCCCCAACGATCACAAAAACATCCTCACTATCGCGCTTCATGAAATAATTCTCGCGGGCAAATTTTTCAAGCAGCGCCGGATCGCTTTGTAATTCATGCTGCTCTTTTTTATTCCTGAGGATCTCATTCCTGAAATAATCCGACTCCGCCTGCAGTTTCATCACTTCACGATGCCTGTCCACCTGCGAGAAAACATCATTCTTGTCGAAGAAAAGCAACCATCCTGCAAGGATCAGTACCGTAAGAATGTATTTGTTCAGGAAAAATTTAAAAGTGTACTTGAAGATTTTCATCGTGGCAAAGATATTTCCACCATCTGTCTTTTCCTTAGGTGTGAATAACTATGATCATTTGTTAATAGCGGGGCCAATAACCCAATACCCCCAAACTCCAATACCATTATCTATTAAATTTGTAATCTAATAGTTACTGTCTATGACTCTCCAGCAACTCGAATACGCCGTTGCCGTCGGCCAATACGGAAGTTTTGTAACTGCGGCCGAAAAATGTTTCGTTACGCAACCTACGCTCAGCATGCAGGTGAAAAAACTCGAAGAAGAAGCAGGCATCACCCTGTTCGATCGCAGCCGCCAGCCCGTTGCCGTTACTGATGCAGGAAAAGTTTTTCTTGAACAGGCAAAAGTGGTGTTGCGTGAACGTAACCGCCTCAGCGAAGTGATCGCTTCCACTAAAGATGATATTTCAGGCGAACTGCACATAGCCATCATTCCTACTCTTGCGCCGTACCTGCTTCCGCTTTTTGTGGATGTTTTCTCTGCGAAATTTCCGCTCGTTCATCTTACCATCGATGAAATGCCAACCACTTCCATCATAGCTGCACTGCGGCAAGAATCTATCGACTGCGGAATTCTGGCCACGCCACTTCATGAAGATTCTCTCACGGAAATCAATTTGTTCAACGAACCTTTCGTCGCTTATCTCTCGAAAAAAAATCCGTTATGGAATAAACGTCAACTGAAAACCGAAGATCTGAATGTGAATGATGTGCTGCTTCTTGCCGACGGACATTGTATGCGTAACCAGGTGATGAATCTCTGCGCGCGCAGGAAGGAAAGATCTTCCGAATTTAAGATCGATTACCGCAGCGGAAGTATTGAAACATTGCGCCGCCTTGTTGAACTCGGAGAACACATGACCATCATTCCTTATCTTGCTGTTGCAGGTCTTTCCGCGAAACAACAGGAGGCCGTTCGTTATTTCAGGTCGCCCGAGCCCGCGCGTGAGATCAGCATTGTCACCCATCGCGCTCAACTCAAAAAAGCACTCATCGACAAACTTGCCGAATCCATTCTTGGCGCAATACCCAAACAATTAAAGCGTTCTGTTAAACAACACATCATTCCGCTTTCTTAAATTTACAGGATGAAGATTCCCCCGAAATATTTTCTGATCCTTCCTGCGATAATTTTCTTCACTTTTCTTTTTGTGAATGTGTGCGAAAGTTTCCCGCCGTCAAAAGAAAATTTCCGTCAGCAGCAGAAACAGTTTCCCAAAGTAAAAACCGCTTACGATCTCAAATGGGACGCTCTCAAAGCAAAACTGAATTCACTCGGCGTCGATTCCAATTCATTTAAAGTTTTTATACGCGGATTCAAAAAGGAAGGGGAGCTGGAAGTGTGGGTGAAATCGGCGAAAAATAATTCCTGGATAAAATTCGAAACGTATTCCATTTGCCAGAGTTCAGGAACTGCCGGGCCCAAACGTTGCCAGGGCGACGGACAGGTTCCCGAGGGATTTTATCACGTGAGTGTTTTCAATCCTTACAGCAATTATCTTATTTCGCTCGGCGTAAGTTATCCGAACAAGAGCGACAGGATGCTCGGTTGTTCCGGCGACAAAGGCGGCGCGATCATGATCCACGGAAATTGTGTGACCATAGGTTGCATTCCCATTACTGATGACAAGATCCGCGAAGTGTATGTGTTGTGTGTGGAAGCCAAGAACGACGGGCAAACGGAAATTTCCATTCATCTTTTTCCCGCACGCATGACGCAGGAGAATTTATCATCGCTCGAAAAAGAATTCCCGGATAAAGCAACACATGATTTCTGGGAAAATATTAAAACCGGGTATGAATTTTTTGAGAATTCAAAAACACTGCCGGCGGTTTCCATTGATGCGAAGGGAAAATATATTTTCAAATAAAATTCCATGTTCAGAAAATACAAATTCAATTTTCCTCTATTCGCGATTCTTTTCATTTGCTTTGCGTCGCTCACTGCTTTGACTTTCTACGCGTCCGTTGCCGCCGATGAAGGAACGCTCGGCGATGGAAGAATTTCAAAACTGCTCGCCGGATTATTTTCTGTTTTCCGTTTTCCTTTTCAAACGTTTTTGGGAACGCTGAGCAAGGCCCATCCTGTTTTGTATTTCCCGTTTCTCCTGCTTAATGTTTTATTCTATTCTTTCATTTTAGAAAGAGCGGTCGCATTCATCCGAAAAGAAATTTCTTAAGAGGAGAAAGTCATCGATTATTTTCAGGAGCGCAATACCTGTAGTTCTGAATTACCTTCGTTCCGGCTGGCCGCAGGTAGTCCTCGCCCGCCGGTGGCGGGTTGTGTTCCAATACAACTCCAATCCCTGCGGGCTGCCAGGCGCCATCCGGGCTATGCGAAGCGAAGGCAGCTCATCATAGTTCCTGTTGTGACTTCCGGTGAACGATCTTGCAGGTGCATCACAAATTCCACCGGTCAACGCAGATGATTTCGCAACTTTAAACCAAAAACCGAATAGCTTACCTTTGATCAAATGCAGGCCGAAGAAAATACAGAAACAGCTTCCGAAGAATTATTCGAACACCATCGCTTTACGGTCGATCCCGGGCAGGAGTTACTCCGCATTGATAAATATCTTCTGCACAAACTTTCCGGAGTTTCACGAACAAAAATTCAGGCGGCCGCAGATGCAGGAAACATCCGTGTGAATGAAAAAGAAGTGAAGCCGAGTTACAAAGTAAAACCCCACGATGTCATCACCATTCTTCTTCCGCATCCACCGAAAGTTTTTGAACTCACCGCGGAAGAAATTCCGCTCAACATTGTTCACGAAGACAATGACATTATCATCATCAACAAACCTCCGGGACTTGTTGTTCATCCCGGCTACAGCAATTTCACCGGAACATTGGTGAATGGATTACTCTGGCATTTTCAGCATTTACCAAAATCTTCACACGAACTGCGCCCCGGCCTTGTGCACCGGCTCGACAAAGACACAACAGGAATTATGGTGATTGCAAAAAATGAATATTCACTTGCATTTCTTGCGAAACAATTTTTTGATCGGACGAACGATCGCCGCTATGTTGCATTAGTGTGGGGCGATTTTGAAGCGAACGAGGGAACCATCACCGGGAATATCGGGCGTAGTTTAAAAGACAGAAAAGTGCAGGAAGTTTTTCCTGATGGAGAACATGGCAAACATGCCGTCACACATTGGAAAGTTTTAGAACGTTTCGGTTATGTGACGTTGGTAGAATGCAAACTGGAAACAGGCCGCACGCACCAGATACGCATTCACATGCGCTACATCGGCCATCCTGTTTTCAACGACACCACGTACGGCGGCAACAGGATCTGGAAAGGAACTACGTTTACGAAATACAAACAGTTTGTAGAAAATTGTTTTACATTGTGCGCGCGACAGGCGTTACATGCGCGATCTCTCGGATTCATTCACCCCACAGAAAAAAAATTCATACAGTACGATTCTGAATTGCCGGACGATATGAATGCGTTGATCGCGAAGTGGAGAGCTTATGTGCAGAATAAGCCGGTGGAGGATCAAAACTGAAAGCAGGTAATAATTCCTTCACTAACTTCTCCTACACAACAGAATTTCCGGTTCTCACTTCTACAAAATATAATCCGGCAGAAAGATTTGTAAAATCAATAGGACGGGGTAACGCGCAACTACTTCACTGATGCCTGAAAGAACAGGAAAAATAAGATGAGTTTCCTTTGGTGTCAAATGTTGAAGGATATTCATCTCCTTTCAGATTGTAATTGATGTTGAGCATTCCGCCATCGACTCCCCATCTTGCTGTGATGTGTTTGCCCGCGTTCACTCCATCTTTCCCGTAAATGTCCATGTGCTGATCATCACTGTACATCACGATTCCTTTGTCCACACTTTCGGCGGTAAAAGTATAGTTGCTGTCATTGATCACCAACTTCTGCTTCGCAAAAGAAGAATCGGGAAGTTGCGATCCGTTCATTTCTTCGACCACGGGAATCCATGTTCCATTGAGCTTTCCCGAATTTGTTTTCGGTGAAGAACAGGAAAAGAGAGAACAGATGAAAATCGGGAAGATGATTTTTTTCATGAGGAGAAAATGTTTTCAGAAATGTACAAAATTTCAAGTTTGTATTGGTCGTAACGCGGGATGGAATGCGGATGTTGAAGGCCTGAGGAATTAGTCATTGATTGCGCCGACCGAAAACTGACAACTGTTATTCCTTCACCAACTTTTCCCGCGCAACTGAATTTCCGGATCTCACTTCTACAAAATATAATCCTGCAGAAAGATCCGTTACATCAATGTGGTTGGTTGTGTTCGCTGTTTGAGCAGCAAAGCAAATTTCTCCAATCGAATTGTAGATGCGGATATTCGCAAAGGAAATATTTGCTGGCAATTCCACTACAAATTCATTTAGGGCGGGATTAGGAAAAATCCGGAAAGAAAAATTGGCAGAATTATTTTCTATAACACCGGTTACTGTTGCACAGGTTCCGTCATCCATCGGCATATAATTTACAATTCCGTAACTCACATTATCGTGCGCGTCGTAAATGAGTGGTTGAAGCGAAGCAGAATCAGGAACACACCAGAAATTATTTTTCAGATTTACATTGTTGCCACCGGTGTATTGCAGATCATACGTAGTGTTGTCACAAATGTGATTGCACGCGATGCTGTCCATGATCAGCGTGAGATGAATGCCGATGTTATTTCCATTGATGGCATTGTAACGGATATCCGAAGGATTGAAACCATTCTGGTGATCATAAATTCCTACACCATTGTAATCGATCACGCAATTGTGGATCTGCGAAGTTTTACCGAGGTCAATCCCGGTCACGCTGTTTGAATCGATGGTGCAGTAATTACAAGCCACTCCGTTTCCTGCAGCGATGCCCGTAAAATTATTATTCACTGTGCAATAGTTGAGCGTGGTGTTTCGCGTATCACCCAGTCCCGTTCCGTTGTGATTGAACGTGCAATGATTTAGAATATTGAGAGAGTGAGCAGAGAAACCGGCGTTGGAGTTGTACGACATGTCGCAGTAATTCATCGTGGTGCCGTACACATCAGCTGCGCCTGTGCTGTTATTCGTGAAAGAAGAGTATTCGATGATCCCGCAATTCCATCCTGTACCTGTTCCGATAAAGCCGGTGTTGTTATTGCTGAAAATGCAATTCCTGATGATCAGCGAATCGCCGCTGGTAGCGCGTTGGTCATTGAGTGCATTGTTTCCATAATGGAAATTGCAATAAGTGAATTCGCAATTCATTGTTCCTCCGTTGAGGTAAACCTCGCTCCACGCGCTTGCAACAACTGATCCGTTACTCGTGAACGTAATGGAGTCGGTGCTGGTGCCAAGTGCAATAAGTGAAGCCTGCCTGATCTCGAGTTGAGTTCCTGCATCGAATTTCACCACCACCCCGGGCTGAATGGTGAGTACGTAAGTCGGGAATAAAACAACATTTCCTGTTACTATGTACGGACTGTTTGCGAGCGTCCAGGTAGTGTTTGCGAAAATTCCCCCGCTTACATTTGTTTGTGCAGAAATAGAAATTGAAATAACGGTGAGAACTAAGAGTACGGCTATTTTTTTCATAATTAAAAAGTTAAAATCATAAATGTGATAGAATAATAAATTCGTATTACCAATGCTAAGTTACAAAATCGGTAAGGGCAATCAATGAGAAAAGTCATTTATCGCGGCGAAAGCAGTCAGGTTGAATTCCTCCAAGCTCCCGAGTTTCATATCTGCGATGTCAAATTTCGGATCGTGAAAATATTCTTTTGCCGGAACAGCTACGCATTTCATCTTCGCCAATTTTGCAGCGAGGACGCCATTGAACGAATCTTCAAATACAATGCAATTCTTTGCATTCACATGAAGAAGTTTTGCTGTGGAAAGAAAAACATCCGGTGAAGGTTTCCCGTTTTTTTCAAATTCAGCACTGTGCACCACATGGAAATATTTCAATAGCCCGAAATGCGACATCAGTTGGTTGATCAAATAGAGTGGAGAAGAGGAGGCGAGTGCAATGGGAATTTTTTTTTCCGAAAAGAAATGCAGGCATTCGTTCACACCCGGGAGCAGGCGTGCATTCGTGCTCACGAGGCGGAAAACTTCATTTACAATTTCATCTTTCGTTTCTTCGGGAGAAAAATTTTTCCACGGATGTTCATCATACCATTTCCGGATCACATCCTGGATCCTGTTGCCCATCATCTTTTCGAAATCTTCTTCTGTAGGTACTGTGGAATATTTTCCGAAAACATTTCTTTCCGCTACCCGCCACCACGGTTCTGAATCGACAAGCAATCCGTCCATATCAAAAATAGCTGCATTGATCACGGGCGAAAATTACGAATGAAGTTTTTAAAAAAGAATAAACCTGGTTCGTACGTTTCCCCCATACGTGTCCAGGTTTATTTAGTGTAGCGTAACTGGCGCAATTTCACAGGACCCTATTTCTGTGACAGAGAACCGAAGATTGGTTCGTTGTTACTTGTTGGAAGTAATCTGTTGCTTTCAATTAGCTGACAGGACAAAAGTGAAAAAGAATAAAAAGAAGGAATAGCGGTGGCGATTCTTATCAGGACATTTGTTTTACCAATAGAATAACAAAATTACTATTGATAATCAGTTATTTACAATTATATAAGGACATTGGTTTTGATTATTAGTGTAAACCTGAAATGGGATGCTTTTCCGCTTTATGATCATGAACAACCCGGTATAGCGTATCTCTTTCGATCGGGCTTCTTCCTGATCCGAGAATGAGTTCCACTAATTCATCAGTTGTCATGGAAGGATTCTGTTCTTCCGAACCGGCCATCGAATAGATCTTCGTTGTATCGTCGATAGTTCCATCGAGATCATCTACTCCGAAATTCAGCGAGAGTTGCGCATTGGTTCTTCCGAGCATGGGCCAGTACGCTTTCAGGTGGGCAATGTTATCGAGAAATATTCTTGCAATAGAATAATTCCGCATGTCTTCGATCACGGAAATTTCAGGAACGGCCGACATCTGGTTATCATGATTGCGGAATTTGAGCGGGATAAATGTGTTGAATCCTTTCGTGCGGTCCTGCAATTGACGCAAGCGATCCATGTGAGCAATACGATGCTCATACTTTTCTATATGGCCATAAAGCATAGTCGCATTCGATGGAATTCCCAATGTATGCGCGGTTGCGTGAATGTGAAGCCATTGCTCGCTGGTGCATTTATCTTCGCAGATCTTTTTCCTGATCTCTTCGTCAAAAATTTCAGCGCCACCACCGGGCAAAGAATCCAATCCATGATCGCGAAGAAATTTCAATCCTTCTTCAACAGAAACTTTTGCTTTGCGGAACATATATTCCAATTCAACAGCAGTAAAAGCTTTGATGTGGATGGAAGGACGTATCTGTTTTATTTTTTTCAGAACATTACCGAAGAATTCCAATCCGAGTTTCGGATGCACGCCTCCTACAATGTGAACTTCGGTCACCGGCTGATCTTTATAAGAGTGAACAATATCCAGCATTTGTTCTTCACTCAATTCCCATGCGCCGTCTTTTTGTTTCAATAAGCGGGAATAAGAACAGAATTTACAATCGAAAACGCAGATGTTCGTAGGTTCAATATGAAAATTACGATTGAAGTAAACGTGATCGCCGTGTTTTTTCTCACGTACAATATTCGCAAGCGAACCTACGAATCCAATGTCAGCTTCATGGTAAAGTAAAAGTGCATCGCCCGTCGTTATTCTTTCTCCTGCGAATATTTTATTTGCAACTTTTTTCAATGAAGATCCTGCAGCAGATCTTCCAATCATGTTTTGCGTCTTTTCAATTGCAACTGTATCCATAAATGAAAGGTCCCCTTTCCGGAACAAAGTTAAACATTGAACAGGAAAGGGGACCGCTAACGAGATCCGATTCTGATTACTGCACGACTATTTTCCGCGTCACTTTATCTTTTTTGTCGCTTACCTGAATGAAATAAACGCCATCGGCATTTCCGGTAAGATCAATATCCACTTCATTATTATTAAGCGCATCGAGATGTTCATTGAAAACTTCTTGGCCAACAACATTCAGAACGTGAATGTCAATATCCGAAAAATTGCTATTGGAAAAAGAGATCGTGAATTTTCCGTTTGAAGGATTCGGGTGAACGCTGAATGCGCCGAGCATTGATAATTCCTGTACAGCAACTGTTCCGCAGCGATTGGAAAGCTGAAGCGTATTGTAGGGAGCCGTATTCAGAACAGCAAGTATCCGCGTCTTCTGATTATTCGTGAAAAGATTCATAACTGCATCATCTGAATAATCCATGTAATTCTCATACATAATTCCCGGTGAAGAGGGAGAGCACGCATCAGTCACTACTCCGCTTGGAGAACCGAAAGTAGCATCGGCCTGGTTTGGCGTATCCATGCAATAATCATTTCCGGTGCAAGCGCCTCCATCATCACCCCAAATGTGAAGCAGGTCGAAGCAGTGTGAAAATTCATGTGTAGTTGTTCTTCCTAGATCATATCCTGCGAGGTAAGTTCCGGAAGGATAAATTGCGCTGCTTCCGAATACACTGTAGTGAATGACCACACCAAAAGTAGAAGTTGTATTCACCAGCGGGAATTCTCCGTAACCAAGAAGACCAGCTCCGAGATTGCACACCCAGATATTGAGATAATTATTCGGATCCCAGATATCGAGCCCGCCGGAAGAAAAATGTTTTACGTTATTGTTTTGCGAGAAAGAAGTGATCGTTGTATTTCTCCTCTCAATTCCTGTGGTAGAATTTCCTGACGGATCCACAGTAGCGAGACAGAAATTAACCCCGATGTTAGCGGCGATGCTTGTCCAAACTGCAGGAGTATTCGACGCGTCAGGATTTGTTCGCGTCCAGTCCTGGTTTAGAACGGTGATCTGCGACTGGATCTGTCCATCAGAAATATTCTGCGCTGCAGTTTTATAAACGAGGTGAACCACCACTGGAATAGTCATTACTGAACGGCTATTCTCCAGTCCTGGATGTGCAGCGATGTAAGACTGAAGATTCTGTTCGAATGATGCACGCATTCCTGCGCGATTAGGATCCTGTTGTTCGAGGTAAGTTTCATTCTGCATGATCCCGCATCTTTCCTGCTGCGATGAATTCTGGTGAGAAATCATTGTTGCATTTTGCCCGAAAGAAATGAATGAGATGGAAAATGAAATTCCGGTGAGAAGTAGTAAATGTTTTTTCATGTGTGGTCAGGATTAATATGTAACGAAGTTACTGTTTCTACGATTGAAAATCAATAATGATTCGCATGCAAATAAAAAAAACCTGCCTCGCAGAAGCAGGTTTTTTTCAGGATTTATTCTGATTATCGGCTGATCACTATACGCTGAACGGTTTTCTCTTCGCCTGCCTGAACAGTAACGAAATAAATTCCGTCTGACTGTGAAGAAAGATCGACTCCGAAAGTTCCGCCTATTGTATTTCCGAGATCCTGAACTTTTACAGTTTGACCAAGTGCATCAGTCACTGTAACCACAACATTCTCCTGCTGTGCAAGTGCAAGATTCATATTGATCATTCCGTCATTCGAAGGATTCGGGAAGAAATTAACGAGACTGCTCAGCGGCACTCCATTAATTCCCAATGCAGCCATGATATTTACATCATCAATGTACATCTGGTTTTCATAATCGCAGGTGTGTTTGAATTTGATCATGGCATTTGTTTGCGCTGCATACGGAGTAAGAGAAATTGTTTCCAATCTCCATTGTGCAGCCGTTGGAACGAACAGTGTTGTGCTGTAATTCGGAGTTGCAGTGGTAAGATTTGCTCCATACTTAAAGTACAGTTGTGTCCATGTGGCACCACAATCAGTAGAGATCATTACACGAAGCGTATCCGTATAATTTGGATTGGAAGTTGGATTCGTGTACATGCGGTACGCCACCTGGAACGTCATAGTTGGATTAAGCGCCGAAGAAAGATTCAGGTTCGGCAGAACAAGTTCGTCGATCTGTCCTGCTGCATTGTAATTGAAATCATCCATGTATGCAGAAGCAACTCCTGTTTTAGCAGCAGCAGTTGTTCTTGCCCATGTTGTTCCGGCATCAGGATTATTTATTGTGCATCCTGCAGGCGGCCATGTGGCAGATTCAAATCCTTCTGCGTACGGAAGATTATTTGCTCCCGCGATCACATTGAAATTACTACTCGTCTGATCGTTCACCGTATTTCCATCTGCTCCTGCATTCGGCGCAGTGGTCCACGAAGTGAATGTATGTGTGCCGGCTGTAGTTGTCATAGAAGAAAGCGTAACGTTTGCAGTTGCATTCGTTGCAAGACTTCCGGACCAGTTGTAAGTTACCGGTGTTGCCGCATCAATCTGGTAATGGATCACTGCTGAAGTAAGTGTAGATGTTCCGAAGTTTTTGATGGTAACGGATGGTGTGAATGTCAATCCGCAAACTGTTGCTCCCGGAGAAAGTATTGCAGTTATTCCCGCGTCAAGAGGAACAGAAACAGGAGACTGGCATCCGTTTGAAGTGGTGAGTGCATTGTAAGGTGTTGTACTAAGCACAGCCAGCATTCTTGCTTTTTGCCCGGCTGTGAAAAGATTCAAACAGTTATCGTAAGAATAATCCATATAATTTTCGAACATGATTCCGGGATTTGAAGCAGAGCATGCATCAGTGTGTGGGAATGTAAAGCAGGTAGTTGTTGCATCTGCCTGGTTCGGCGTATCAGCGCACTGGTCGCTTCCTGAACATGAACCGCCGTCATCGCCCCAGATGTGATAAAGATTCAAACAGTGAGAAAATTCGTGCGTTACAGTCCGGCCGCGATCATAAGGATTTGCGATGTCGGCAAATGTTCCGTAAGAAGTATAATTACTTCCGAATGCAGAGTAAAGAATTACAACTCCCATGGTATTGCTTACAGTTCCTGTAGGGAATTCTCCGTAACCAAGAAGACCAGCTCCGAGATTGCAAACCCAGATGTTCATATAACGGGTAGGGTCCCATGCGTCGAGTCCACCGCTTGAAAAATGTTTCACATTATCATTGGTTGTCCATGATGCAGTTGTGGTAGAACGACGCTCAATTCCATTCGTTGCCGCTCCTGCCGGGGTACGCTGCGCAAGACAGAATTGAATAGTAGTATTTGCCGCCTGCGACCAATGTGTATTAACATCAGAATTGGTGCGGCCATAATCTTCATTCACTACTTGTATCTGCGACAACACCTGGTTGTCGGAAATATTCTGAACAGCGCCATTGTAAACTACGTGCACCACCACAGGAACGGTGATCGTCATTTGCGCAGAATAACTATTCGCGTTGTTCGCAAGATAAGTCTGAAGGGCCTGCTCATAAGCGTTTCGATCCTGGTCGTAATTCGGATTGGAATTTACCATTGCCTGGTAACGATCAAGATTCATCTGATCCATTTGTGCAGGAGAAACAATATCCGTATTGAAACGGATGGTTGATTTTCCACTTACATCGTTCGGATCATTTGCGTTGCGCTCTACAAGTGTTGTGGCGCTCATACCTGTCGTGTTCTTGATCTTCGGAGTCTGGGAGAATCCGTAAGTGAATGCAAGACAAAGACAGACCGCAGAAAATAAATTTTTTTTCATGCTTTTTGGTTTTTTGGACCGGTAGGATGAACCGGTTAGCCTGTTAGGAATGATTAGTTTGTTGATTGTTTGGTTGCAGGGCTGCGTTAAAATTGATAAAAAAAAAGTGAAATTCCAAATTCCTCAACGCCAATCTATTGTCTGAAAAAGGTCATGCAGCTCATTTATTTGCCAATCGTGTTGTTTATTGCTGTTTTTTGCAATTTTGTAGAATGAAAAAGCAGGTATTGATTGTTGAAGACGAAGTCAATTTGTTGAAAACAATACGGCTCAATCTCGAAATGGAGGGGTACAATGTGACGCCCGCCATTGACGGAGATAGTGCAATAAAGGTTTTCAATGATGGCAATTTCGATCTCGTCATTCTCGATGTGATGCTTCCGCTGAAAAATGGTTTCGATATTTGCAGCGAGATCCGTAAAAAAGATGCAGACGTTCCCGTTCTTTTTCTCACTGCAAAAATGGAAGGAGAAGATCGTGTGCATGGATTGAAACTCGGGGCCGATGATTACATGACCAAGCCCTTTATACTCGAAGAATTTTTATTGCGCGTGAATAATCTTCTGCGCCGCTCAGTCAGGAAAGAAATTCAGAATTTTCCGCCGCAGATAACATTCGGCGAAAATGAAATTGATTTCACCACTTTCCAATGCAAAGGCCCGAATGGAAAATTTGAATTGACAAAAAGAGAAGTGGAGTTGTTGAAATTACTCATCAGCCGTAAAGGAGAAGTGGTTTCGAGAGAAGAGATCCTTGATAATTTATGGAAGGACGATACGCAACCCACCGGCCGCGCTATCGATAATTACATTCTCAATTTCAGAAAATATTTTGAAAAGAACCCACGCGATCCACGTCACTTCTTTTCTATTCGCGGAGTAGGTTATCGTTTCATCGGTTAGCGTTTGGAGTTTTTTCTTTCGCGATAGAATCACTTTTCCGGATCGAATCTGCCCTGTGTTTTTTCTCCTGTTGGTTTCCGCCGAATTCCACGATCATCCACGTGAGCGTAAGAACAATGAGCACACCGAGCAGGATGCTTCTGTAACGGTACAAAGGAGTCCGGTAAAGCGGGTGCGTCATCTTCTGGTAATTGTGGAGCACCTTTCCGAAATCGCGATGACGTTCTATCATGTCTTCGCGCGGTTCCTTCGGATTGAGTTGAAATTTATAGTTGGCCATGTTCGTAGTTGCGCATTCAGCGCGAACCTGCTTTAATGAATACTGATTTTAATTTATCAATGATGCGATACGTTCTCACCTTCGCATTGTTCTCTGTTATTCCGAGTATTTCTCCCACTTCTGCGAATGCACGCTTTTCGAAAAACCTCAATTCGATCAGTTGCATTTCTTCTCCGGGCAATTTCGCCAGCGCACGCAGGAGCAATTTCTGATTGTCATCATTATCACTTTCTCCGCTCTCTGCGATCACTTTTCCGAGATCATTCACATCAAGACTCACTAACCGTTCACGATCTGTTTTCCGGAAAAACATATTCATCTCGTTGATCGCGATCCGGAAAAGCCATGCTGAAAATGGGACGCCCTTGAAAACATATTTCTGTAACGAGATCATTGCTTTGAGAAAAGTGTTGGATACAATATCTGCTGTTGTTTCTTCATCGCCTGTCCTCCTGTAAATGAACACGAATACCTGCTTGTAATATTTTTCATAAAGCGCACCGAATCGCGCAGGATCTTTCCTTGCGGCTTCTATCACCTCCAGTTCCGATTTCAGATCTTCTGCGGTCTTGTGATGTTCGTTCAATTTTTCCGGTGTTTTTTATTCCTAATGCAAATATGGGGGAAAAGATACAGTAAGCAGTAGGCAGTTTGTAAGCGGCAGCAGCTAAAAATCAGTGATCAGTATATCAGCGCTCATTCGTAATTCGTACCCGATGCGCCGGAAGCAACGGTTGTATCCTTTTCCCGTCCTATCGTTATAAAGTCAAATTCCAAGACATGAAAAAATTATTTCTTTTGAGTTTCATCGGAACTTTTTCCGTGAGCATGCACATGTACGCGCAGGTGAATATGCGCAATGCGCTTAAAAATCCTCCTTCAGTTACTTCACTTCAGCTTGGCGCCGATCCCAACGATGCAAAATTTCTGATGAAAGATTTTCAGAAGTTCAGCAATGTGAAAAATGTAGTGATCAGTAATGTGAATGATTCCATTACACTGGAGCAGGATATCATTGCCATTGCCGCTCTTCCCGGCGTGCATTCCATTACCATTGAGAATTGTGAAGTGAAAAATATTTCCGGTGGAATAAAAATGCTCACGAATGTAAAAGAACTGAACGTGGTGAATTGCGAAACAATGGATCCCGGAAATCTTTTCAGCAGTGTAGCAGGAATGCCCGCCATTGAAAAATTTCATTATGAAACTTCTTCGCTGCAATCCATTCCGCGTTCATTCGGCTATCTCCGCAACCTGAAGGAAGTGGAGGTGGTCAATAAAGATATTTCGCTTGCCGATGGATATGAGATCAACAATGAAGATCCTTCTTCTCTTATCGCAAGCGATAGTATTTCACTTGGATTCGGCGACAGCAAATTGCAATTGAAATATTCCAGTTACGATGAAACATTCACACACGAGCATACAGGCATCATGCGCGATATGCTGCAGGGAATGGCATTCGACGGAAATGAAATGAAACTTCCGCACCGGCCGATCGCACTGAACAAAATTCATCCGCTTGTAAAAGAACCGATACCGGGGCTGAACGTTGTGAAAAATATTTATTCCGAGAATGCGCTTACCGGCGGCACAATAGAATATCCTTCAGGAACGAAGATCATTATTCCGGAAAACGCTTTTGTGGATGCGAATGGAAATACCGTCAAAGGAGATGTGACGATTGATTACCGCGAATTCCGTGACCCGGTCGACATCATGCTCAGCGGAATTCCGATGAATTACGACAGCGCAGGAAAGAAAGGACATTTTGTAAGTGCAGGAATGTTCGAGATGAATGCAAGTGTGGACGGAAAAGAAATTTTTCTCGCGTCAGGAAAAAATGTTCAGATGCAGTTTGCTGTCGTTGATACAGCAAGGAATTTCAATTTTTACCGTCTTGATGAAAAGAACGGATGGACGTACCAGGAAAATACAGGAAGCGTGGAATCGGATAATTCTTCCAATGCACTTACGGTTCAGTTACCATCGGAAGCGGTCCAGAAATTCTGCACGAAAATGAAAGAGCTTAGTAAAAAAAGGCCGCGTCAATTCGATCCGAACGATCTCGACACACGATACAATGACCTCGACTATTATTATGACCAGCGTAAAGGAACGTATCGCGGATTTTTTAAAACAAAAACTGCGCAGCAGAATGTTTTCCGGCTTCACAAAAATTATCATCACAAGGGAACGACGTGTTTTTATCTCGAACGCATGCTTGCTCACAATAACAACAATCCCGAGTTGCGTGCATTTGCCGGCGTGAAATGGATGACCACTGATAACCTGCGGACGAAAGAAATGAAAGATCTTTTCCGCAAACGTTCCGGGATAAATGATGTGCGCATTTATGATGATGGCGACGGATTTATTCTCGAATTGAAAACACCGAAAGGTTTCAGGAAAATAAATGTGGTTCCCGTTCACCTGTTGAAGAGCGGACCGAAAGAGATCAATGAACGTTCGAAGAATTCCATGTTCCGCAGGTACACGCGCGCGCTCGATAAAAGAAAAAATTCCATGACGCATTCTATCCAGCGAATGGGAAAAAGAAATGCAGGACTCCTGAAAGAACTTTCGCAGGATTCGCTCAATGCGTGGAAGGATTGCAAACGGCTGATGAATGATTCTGAAGCAAATTTTGATTTCGCGGGATGGATGGATTATTATAAAAATGAATTTCCAAAACTCATGGGCAACAATGCAGCTTTTTATCCTTATGGAAATTATCCGAATGGCGTTGCCGATGCGCAAACACAGCAGAATGAATTAGTGTACCAGTCACTCTCCATCGCTTCATTCGGAATTTACAATTGTGATCACTGTGGCGATATTCCCGATCCGGTGAATGTGCGTACCGATTTTAAAGTGAATGATTCGGCAACGGTTGCCACTGCAAATCTTTATCTCATTGATCGCGATGTGAATTCGGCCACCAGCTTTTTTCCTGATAAAGGAGGTAAACCATTGGTGACTTACAATAAGACCGGGACAAATGTGATGGTGATCGTCGATAAAAAAGGAAAATTATTTTACGTGAATGAAAATGCATTTCTCGACGGAAAGAAAATGAATGGTAATACGCGTTATGATGCTGCATTGATCTCCGAGAAACCTGCAACGCTGGAACAACTAAGGAATATTATTTTTGGCGAAGAATGAACTGGAATCAGTTGTCAGCGGCAGTTGTCATTCGCATTTTCGCATGTCGTCCTGAGCGAAGTCGAAGGGCGCAATTCGTTCCCTTTGTGATGGAATGTGTGATGGATTTACTGAATAATAATATGCTGTGTGTTGTCTTTCTTCAGTGAATCGCCCGGTTGTGTATTCATTCCCGGAATATCGCGTTCAAATTCCAGCGTCTCGATTTTCGGATGGCCTTTTTCTATCCCTTCTAATTTAACTTTCATCGTGTTGCTCTTTTCCAGCTCGTAGGTGATCCGTTTCGGAAAATCATGTTCCTTATTCTCGAATATCGCATGATGCGCATCACTCTCGATCAATTTGAAAAGAACCGGTTCTTTACTTTTCGGAAGTGTTGCAAAATAAAACGGAACATTTTCAACGAGATCGATCTTCAGCGGCTGATGTAAAACGGTATCTCCTTCCGGAGAAATAGAACAACTGAATCCAGTGAGACTTTTTTTATCACCGCGTTCCCAGTTCTCATGAAACACAAGTCCATTCACATCAGTGCCCGACCATTTTCCCACCATCCAGTCCAGGTCATCCATATTTCCGTGATCGGAGCAGGATTCTACCGCTAAAGAGACTATTAAGAAGATGAAAAGTTTCTTCACGCAGCTAAGGTAATGCATAATGAATAATGCATAATGGATATTGAATCACAAGGGCAAACCATTTTCATTATACATTTTCATTATGCATTATGCATTACTTCGTGAACTTCGCCAACACATCTTTCACCGCATCTTTATGAATAGTGAAAGTCATCATTTTTAATTTCACATAATCTTCGTGATAATAATAGTAACCCGGATTCTGCGGATTATTTCTTGCACTGCTTCCGCTGTCTTTGATCAGGAACCAGGTTCCATTTGTTTTTTCACAATAACCAATAAGATGAATTCCATGATCATCTGTTGTACTTCCATTGGAGAAACGGAGTTGCCGCGCATTTTCGTCAATGTATTCGTGCGGACAATCATAAGAAGGAACCATCGCCACACCCAGCGAAGGATTCATTCCTGATTCGGAAACATCACCGCCGAGCGCCATGCTGTAACCGTTCTTCACACCTGTTTTAATTATTTCCATCCACGTGTCGAGCGGAACATTATAATAATCGGTAGAATGCCACCAGTTGTCCGGAACATTATATTCTGCCTTTGTCCAATAAGGCGATTGCATGAGCGACATGAATTCGCAATAATCATCCGGATTTAATTTGCATACATCGCTCAGGTATGCCTGCGGCGACATTGTTTTTCCATTTATAGTTACAGCAGCCGGGGGTTCACCCATTTGAAAATTCATTATAGATTTCACCGTAGCCACTGCTTCATCTTCATTCCACGCTCCACTTGTTTTCAGATTTTGTAAATAAGTATTCAGTTCATCATACAATTTCTGGTGATCGTAAAACGGCTGGTTGGGTTTCATGCCGGTGAAGGCGTCATTCGGAACAATTCCATACTGTTTCATCATGCGCGTTACTGCATTTGATTCTGATCCTTCGCCGAAAGCAGAAGTTCCGCGCGTGCGGATAAATTCTTTTGTCTTCTCCACGTATTCCCAATACACAACATAAGATTCCGAAAGACGGATGTCTTGTTTTGAAATGCGATTGATCTCTGCTTCATAAAATGAAAGCGTAGAAAAACACCAGCACGTGTTGGATGCGCCCTGGGAAACGGATGGATTTGCAAATACAGTTTTGAATTCGCTCATCGATTTCGGAATATCCACATTGGTATAATCCATCATGAAACGTTTGTCCTGCTCTTCCGGTTTGGAATTGTAGTCATTCAGTTTCTGTTTGATCTGCGCGAAAAAAGGATTCGAATAAGGTTTCATCGAACCTTTATCATGCCGGTCTTTTTGCGCGTATGCGTTCGCGCACATAAGCACGAGCAGGAGAGAAAAAATCTTTTTCATACTTTTTTTTTAGAGTTGCGAAAATACGGGATGAAATCCTGAGTTGGAAAAATAATTCGGCAAATTGCAGGAACTCCGGTATAGCCGGAGAATTTCAGGCGATGAAAAAAGGTTAATGTCCGCCCATTGTATCGCTTAACGAATTTCCCTGGATCTTACTCTGCAACTCGCTAATGAGCGTTCCTTCAAAAGAGTGTATCTCCGATTTCAGTCCCGCAAGATTTGCAAGTGCAGCAGTCGGCGCCTGGCGGAATTCTTTTTCTTCCCAGGTTTTGTAATGATTGAAAGGATCCTTGCTGTTGTCATTATCAAGGTCGAGCCACATTTTTGCATTAATATTGTTCGAAGGATCGGCAAGCAAGCACATGTTGTCACGGTATTTTTCAATATTGATTTTCAACTGCGTGGCTCTGCCGCTCTCAATAAAAAATTCTCTGGCAATGCCCATGTTCAGGATACTCGCCTGCGCATCATGCAATGTATCATGGAATTCTTCCTGCATTGTTTTTATTTTTTTTATGATCTCTTCTGTTGCCGATTTCAGCTCGTCGAGTTTTGCGCGTATCTTCCGGTCCACTGCATTATCCCCGAGCTCAGCGTATGCTGCCTTGTAACTTTCATCGTTGGAATTATCATTCAGCGAATCCATCATCTGGTCAATGGAAGTGGTGGCCTGCCCGATCTTGTCGCCGAATTTTTTCCCGGCTTTCATCACGTTCACAATGAGCAATGCAAGAAGTCCGGCGAAAATAAGTCCGCACGTGATCCAGATGATCGCACGGTTATTTTTTTTCGGCGGCGGATTGAATGGCGGCTGGTAGGGATTATTATAATTGTAATTATAATTTCCAAAACCACCTTGTTGATCCTGGTTCATATAGTTATTTTATTATTTGTGGTAACTTATCGAGAGCGCTCCCTTCGAATTCCCTTACTTCCGATTCCATTTGTTTCAGAAAATATTGCGCGTCCCAAACGGTCGCATTGAAATTCGATTCATCCCATTTGGTATTGTAACCGTAATAATCGCTGTCATCCATCGGGAGTGATTCACGCAGTGTCGCAGCATCACTCATGTGAAGAGCCGCCATCATCACGATCACACGCGCACGATAGGCAACCATCCGGTCTTTCAGTGTTGAAGCGCGATCCTGGTCGATGAAAAATTTTTTTGCCGCATCCGATTGGGCATAATAAGCAAGGTTGGATTCATAATCCGTGAAATCGCGGTAATCACTGCGAATGTAATTTGCCATTTCATCCGACTGCTGCTTGAGTTCATCCAGTGCGTTGATGATCTCTGTTTCGTTGGAATGTCCTGCTGCTTGTGTTTTTACCATATCATATTGCAATTCATTCATCGATTCCTGGAGATCGGCAGATGAATTATCATAGTCAGTGGCAGCAGGTGCGGTTGTTATTGCATTCATTATTGCATTAAGTGAATCAGCCATACGGATAGAATCGGCCACCATGTCAAGATCGCGGTTGTGGAATGATTGTCTTCGCTCGACATGGGAGCGCTGAATCGTATGAATGAAAGTAAATAATGCAGCAGCCATCAGGATCGATGAAACAATATTAGCAGCTAAGATGAGTCCCTTGAATTTCTGCTGTGGAGGCGGCAATGGATTGATGAAAGGATTAGGTTGATTCATTTCTTCGGAAATTGTTTTGCAAGACTGTCGGTGCAATTCTGCCCGTACATCTCATCATTGTTCAGATTTTGTTCAGGAAGATAGAAAATATTTCCTCCCGAATTTTTTATCGAGTCAAGTCCGTTGCAATTTTTGTAGAAAAGAAAGTGTTTATCGCCAGTGCCGGCCATTTCATAATAATGCGTTTGAATTTCATTGTACCACCATCCGGCAATGATAAAAGACTTTTCATTTCCGCTTTTCATGGCGGAGATCACCTCGTCACAGAATTTCATTTTATTGATGCGCTTCGAACGTTCGGCCAAAGCAGGGCCATTCAATGGATCAAAAAATAATTCCTGTCCCGATATTTTCAATTTAAAAGCTAATGAAGAATAATTTGCTCCGCGAATGGAATCGGTGAGATTGATGCCGAAAAGAAAAGGAGAGAGGATGAACAGAAAAGTGAAAATTCGAAATTGTTTTTTGTTGAGCAGCAAGGCAAAAATGATGATGAGAAAAGGAATCACGGGAAGGAGATAACCCGATTTCTGCGGCAAACGTAAATAGGAAATGATAAGCAGGACGATGATCGTGACAGAAGCGAACAACAATCTTTCGGAGGAGAACAGGGTGACGCCGTGAATATTTCTTTTGCGGAGATTTTTCATCGCCGGGAAAAGAAATATTAAAATGGAAATTATTCCGAGTGATCCGAAAACGCCGAAGCTCATTTTGAAAAACACTTTCGCCATGCCCGGATACGGAAACTGGTCGCTGTAATTGAAAAAAGAAAATCCGTAAATGCGGTAAGCCGGAATGTAAAATAAAATGCCGGTGATGATGGCGGGAATAGTTACAAGCAGAATGTTTTTCATCCAGAATTTCAGATCGAGTTTGCTGAAAAGTAAAATAGCCCACGGCACAATAAAAATTCCCGAAGTGATGCGGCAACCGATTGCCAGGCCGATCATGATCCCGCACAGGATATTTTTTCCGCTGAGCAGAAAATAAAATGAAGCCATCACGAAAGCCAGCGACCACGCAAAATCTATTGTGTATGTTCCTGCAATGAAAAAACAAGGTGCGAATGAAAATGCAAGTGATGCGGCGAATGAATAAGGCAACTGCATTTTGCGTGCTGCTTTGTAAAAAAATAAAACTGCTGCCACGCTCATGAGCGCGCTCATGCTGTTGTACAGCCATGCGGGCGCATGATACGCGAGCACGTAAGCATACTCCTGCAACGGGTGCCCGGGGAAACGCGAAGCCATGTAATGCCCGCACTGTTTCATCTGGAAAGCATTCACCACGAGTCCCCACGAATCTTCTTCCGCACCGAAACCATCGAAGAGAAAAGGAAGGCGGGTGAGGAGCGTGATCGCCGCGAGAAATAGAAGAAGGGAAGATGGTTTGGGAGATTTCATTCTTGCGTATAGAAGAATTTACTGAACCGCATAATAATCCTGCAACTCCCAGGTCTCTCCATTGAACATTTCCCTTCTGATCACCCCGATATTTTTTGCGTAGTATTCTGTTTTGATCCAGTTGTTCTCAACAGAAGAATTATTCGAATACATAATTACATCATGATAAATAATTCCTGTTCGGCTGAATTGCAGCGAATCAAAATGCTGAATAGAAATTCCCGGGTTCTGAAAAGTAGTATCAATAGGAAAATAAAATCTTTCCGAATTTCCATAACCATTTCCCCAATGATAAGTTTCACTCAGCAGCGAAGTATTATGTACATCGCCGGTTGCAATTGCATTATAGTTATGTGTTCCGAATGAATCGGCGATCGAAGCAATGTTCATCGTAAAAGTTCCGAAACGCGTTTCATCGTGCGTCGTCGATTGTTCATCAAATGAAGTGACGTACATGCTGTCTCTCCTGCCTGATCGCATTTCGCGAAACGTCCACCATGTTCCGGTTTTGAATGCGCAATAAGATTTGAAGGAATCGCTGATTGGAAATGTAACGTGGCCCGGTTTGTGACAACCTGCAAATAATAATACTATTAATAAGAAGAATGAATTATTTTTTTTCATTAAACGAAGTTAGGAGTTATGGGTTATGAGTTTCGCGTTTTGAATAATGAGTTATTAAGAATCCGGATGAATAATTAACAGCTAAAACCTCATTTAATTAAAGTAGTTGTCCCTGGAAATATCAAATCTCATAACCCAAGACTCCTCTGTCTCAACACTTCGAACAAAACAACTCCCGTAGCCACCGAAACATTCAGCGAAGAAATTTTTCCGTGCATTGGAATTTTAATTTTCACATTGGAACGTTTTAAATATTCTCCTGAAATTCCGTCTTCTTCCGAACCCATAATAATTGCCAGCGGGCCGGTGAGATCTGTTTCGAAATAATTTGTACTTCCTTTTTCAGTGCAACTTGCGATCCTCAATCCGGAATTATTTAAATACTCAATTGCATCTTTCAGATTTTCTTCCCTGCAAACAGGAATGATGTTTAAAGCGCCGGCCGAAGTTTTTACGGCATCGCCATTCACCTGTGCAGCCCCGCGCGAGGGGATTACGATCGCATGTACGCCCGCGCACTCTGCACTGCGCGCGATGGCGCCGAAGTTGCGCACGTCTGTAATTCGGTCGAGCACGAGTACGAGCGGAGTTTCTCCTTTTTCAAAGATCTGCGGAAGAATATTATCGAGTTTGTAAAATTCTACGGAAGTAATGAATGCGGCAACGCCCTGGTGATTTTTTCCGGGAGCAATACGCTGGAATTTTCCTTCCGGAACAAATTGCCAAATGATCCCGTATTGACGCGCAATTTTTCTCACCTCGATGATCAACTCATTATTCAGATCAGATTGAATGTAGAGCCGGTCAATTTCTTTTCCTGCTTCAATCGCTTCGATCACAGCACGCGCACCGTAAATTAAATTGGAAGTGTCAACCGGTTGTTTGTCTCTGTAGTAGCTCATTTCATATTGAATACGTGTCCTTGTCTCCAGGAGTCAACGGCGGAGATCCATGCCGATTTAAAAACTTCATTACGCTCGAGTTCGAAATCGCAATTGGAAAAAGTATTCGTGGTGGAATGATCGAAAACAAAAGTGAGATTTCCCATTCCTGTTTCATTTCCATACAACCATGTTTCTGTTCCTGAAGTGCGGTAAACATTTCCCGGCGGGCCAAAGATAAGATAGATCATTCCGCGATCCGATTTCCATCCTTCGCGCTCAACGGTGAAAAGATCATTCGCAGCGCCCACACGATTATAAAAATTCCGGATCACTTCGCGCGCACGTTCTTCACTTCCTGTGCAGTTGAGCCAGAATTCATCCACCGCTTTTTTTGTATTGACCGCCGTATCCATTTTCATGTATTCATCGCGCATGGTTAAGTATCGCAATGGATAAAGCAATTCCTTTGCTACCGTTACTTCCGGAAAACCGGAATTAAAAACTGAAATAGTATAACCGTTATTTGTTTCCGGTTGCGCAGAAAAAAAATAAAAACCTTCTTTTGAAAAAGTGAATTTGCATTCGCCAACATTGTCAACCGTCCATGAACTGTCGGGCTGAAAAATAAAATTCTGTTTCTGGTACGAGTAGGGCGGGAGAGCAGGCCCTGTAGCATTCGCATAATGACGCACGTAAATTTTTGGCGTATTCCTGTTGTAGTAATGAAGATCATACGACGAACCTTTCGTAGCCCACGAATGAAAAAGCGGCGCTTCCTGCTCTGGCAGGGCGAGGTAAAAATTATTCGAAGAATTTTTATCGCTGTGATCGAGATAAAGAATATCGTAAGCAGTTGTTGCTTTATTCAGATCTCGGAAATTCACTTCAACGAAAAAATTATCTTTTGCATACACATCCATGTCCACACCTTCCATCAGAATTTTATCATCATTTCCTCCGCCGACATCGCTCATCACTACACTTCCGCTGTCCACTACCGCTTTCGGATAAAGGAGCGGATGCACTTCGTAGCTGATGAGAATGTGCGCCGTGTAATTGATGTCATTGAGATTTTTAGTGTACAACAGATCTTTTGACGGCACACTGAAATACATTCTCGTTAAACTGTCGGAAACGTTATAGAGAACATAGGAAGGGCGAAAAACTTTTTTCGGCTGATAGAAATCGGCGTAGTTCTGTTTGGTAGCAGAGGTAGAAGGATAATGACAGGATGTTGCGCCCGGAAAAAATATTATCACCGCAAACAATGCAGGAGACAGGAGAGAAAAATATTTTTTCAGAAAATTCATTTTTCTTCGGTGCCGTTTTCTTCTTCTCCCGAACGTTCCAGCAATTTCGGATCGATGTTCTTCGAAACTTTTAATCCGAGTTTTTTCAGGTCTTCGATTTTCTTAATTACATTCCCCGGCCCGACAGAAAGTTTTTTCATTGCGTCTTCATAATAAATTTTACCCTCATCCATTTTCTTTCCTAATGCGATCAGGTCGCTTGTGAAACCAACGAACTTCTCATACATTTTTGATGCTTCGTCTGCGATCTTAAGCACATTTTTATTGGCGTTTTCCTGCCTCCAGAAATTTGCAACGGTCCGGAGCGTCGCCAATAAAGTAGTTGGAGAAACGATCACAATATTTTTATCGAATGCGAAATTGAAAAGATCGCGATCGTTCTGTAAAGCAGCAGCAAAAGCCGGTTCAACGGGCATGAATAACAAAACAAAATCAATGGTATTTACTCCATAAAGTTTTTGATAATTCTTTTCTCCGAGGTCTTTGATGTGTTTGCGAATGGAAGCAATATGAGCTTTGATGGCAAGTTCTTTCTCTTCCTGGTTGTCAGAAGATGAAAACCGTTCGTATGCAACCAATGATAATTTTGAATCAATGATCAGATTTTTTTCGCCGGGAAGATCTACAATCACATCAGGAATAAATTTTGTTCCATCTTCTGCCGCCAATGAAACCTGCGTGCGGAATTGCTCGCCTTTGATCAATCCTGATTTTTCCAGTACGCTCTCGAGGATCATTTCTCCCCATGTTCCTGCCGTTTTGTTTTTATCGCCTGTCAATGCACGGGTGAGGTTCTTCGCTTCTTCACTCATCAGCAGATTTGTTTTCTGCAATTCAAGAACCTGAGATTTTAAGGAAGCCCGCTCTTTAGATTCGTCCACATAAACATCGTTCACTTTCTTTTCAAAGTCTTTTATTTTTTCTCCGAGTGGTTTCAGAATATCGTCGATCTGCGTTTTATTCTGCTCGGTGAATTTTTTCGATTTCTCCTCGAAAATCTTATTGGCAAGGTTCTCGAATTCTTTGGAGAATTTTACCTGAATTTCTTCCAGTTCTTTTTTCTGTTCTGCCAAACGCTGTTCTGTATTTTTCAATTCCGATTCTTTCCGTGCAAGAAGATCGGTGAGTGAATTGACGGAAGATCTTTCTTTTTTCAGTTCTTCTTCTTTGCGCGCACGCTCCTCGCGCAGGTCCGCCTCATAGCGCTCGCGAAGCTCCTTGTGACTTTTTACTTCGGCTTTAAGTGCTGAATTTTCACGATCAAGTTCGGAGGTATTGAAATTAGTACCGGAATTATTTTTTCCACGGAAAAAAAGCCAGCAACCTGCAGCGCCAATCAAAATTCCAATAAGGAGAAACAAAATATCAATCATGAGTCAAAGTTAATTAATCATTCCCCACAGCAATATCCTGGTTACAGGCAACATTGCTAAACAGACCGGACAACAAACGGGCGGCAAATCTTCGACAGACAATTTCTCGGTAACTGGACATAGTTGACAGAAAAACAAAAGGTCGACCCTTCAGAGATTTTTATTTGATTTTTGCCGACACACAATTTTTTGTCATAGTTTTTGAGCCCACGCTTCCTTTAGCACATTTGTAGGTTAGTTTTTAAAATGCATGGGAAAAATTACACATTTAAAAAACTTGGTTCGCACCACCTGCAAAAGGGCTAAAGTCCACCGCACAATCAAAAATATACACCAATAAATTTACTCTCCCGCTTGTTAACGAAATTGTTAATAATTATTTTTTGACTGTAAATACTCTTTTATTAATTTTGGACAGTAAATGTCAAGTCAAATCATTTCAAATTGAAAAAGATCGCAGAAATAATAAGAGAGCTAAGAGGGCAGAACGGACTATTACTCCGACAAGTTGCTTCTGAAATTGAAATTGATCAGGCACTCCTAAGCAAAATTGAGCGAGGTGAACGAATGCCAACAAAAGATCAGGTTATTCGTTTAGCAAAATTTTATAAGGTTGACGAGAAGGATTTCCTTATTGCATTTCTGAGCGACAAATTGGTTTACGAGTTACAGGACGAAGAAATGGCTGTAAAAGCAATGCAGGTAGCAGAAAAGAAAATCAATTACATTACTAAAAAGAAAAATGGCAAATAAAAAACTCATAGAACAATTAGCGAATGAGTTGCCGAGCCATTATGCAGACCGGCTTGGTGTTAATTATGCCAAATCGGTAAATCAGGAACATAAAAAAACAAACGGACAGTTTTTTACTCCAGTTGAAATTGCCGGACTAATGGGGACATTTACAGAAAATAGCGCTGACATTATTCGCATCCTTGATCCGGGTTGTGGAACAGCAATCCTCACTTGTGCTTTACTTGAAAGACTTGCCGACAAAAACAAAAATTTAGAAAAAGTTGACTTGGTTGTTTACGAGACCGACTATGAACTTATTCCTTATACCAAACAATCACTCGACTATTTGCAAAAGTGGCTGGAACAGCAAAAAATCAGTTTCCACTATTCTCTTCATACAAATGATTTTATTTTAGAAAATGCGGACATCCTTACTGATAATGGAAATTTATTTTCCACAACCATAGAGCCGTTTGATATAATTATTTCTAATCCTCCCTACTTTAAACTTCCCATTGGCGATACAAGAGCCATAGCAGCAAAAGCAGTTGTAAATGGCCATCCGAATATCTATGCCATTTTTATGGCAATTGCGGCACGACTTTTAAAAGAAAACGGAGAACTGATTTTTATTACTCCACGCAGTTATGCATCGGGAAGTTATTTTAAATTATTTAGGGAATATTTCTTTAAAATTATTGAAATAGACAACGTGCATTTATTCGTTTCCCGCAAAGACACTTTTAACAGGGATAAAGTGTTACAGGAAACTGTTATTATAAAAGGGACACGAAAACTAAAAACAAATCCGAATCCGAATCATAATGTTGTTGTTTCTTCTTCACAGGGACTGAAAGATATCGCAACACCTGAAACAAAATCATTTAAACAAATAGAACTGATTGACTTATCCTCCAATGAAAAGATCCTTTATTTGCCGACAAGTGATTTTGATGAATCGATCCTAACGGTTTTCAAAAATTGGAATGGCAATCTGAATAAATATAATATTCAAATATCCACCGGCCCAGTTGTGGCATTCAGAAGCAGAGAATATATTCAGGAGAATTATGAAAACGGAACTGTATTCCTCGCTCCTCTTTTTTGGCTGCACAACGTAAAGCAAATGATACTTGAATGGCCTATTTTAAAGTCGGAAAAAGGACAATATGTGAGAATAGAAAATGAATCAAAAGTTATTCTGATTCCTAATAAAAATTACATATTGCTCAGACGCTTCAGTACCAAAGACGACAAGAGCAGGTTAATCGCAGCTCCTTACTTCTGCAATTTTATTAAATCCGATTATATCGGTGTTGAGAACAAGGTAAATTACATTTATCGCCCCAAAGGACATTTGGATAGAAATGAAGTTGTTGGATTATGCGCTTTGCTCAACAGTGATCTTTTTGATTCTTATTTCAGAATTTTTAATGGGAACGTAAATGTAAGCGCGACTGAACTTAGAGAAATTCCTTTACCAGAACTTGAAACCATAAAAGAAATCGGGAACAACATTATTCTTTCAAATGATTTTTCTGTTGAAAACACAAACAAAATAGTAATTGAACAATTGGAACTCTCAACAAGCCTATATGAGTAAATTAGACGAAGCAAAAAAAATTTTAAAAGAACTTGGTCTGCCAACAGCGCAGCAAAATGATACTTCAGCATACACGCTTTTGGCTTTGTGCGGTGTTAAACCAAGAGACAAATGGATCAAAGCAACAAGAACAAGTCAGAAGGTTTCAAAAGGAATTATGGCTTTTGTGCACGAAGTATACGGAAAAGAATATGCTCCCAATTCCCGTGAAACTTTTCGCAGACAAGTATTACATCAATTTGTTCAAGCGAGAATTGCAGATTACAATCCTGATAATCCTAAACTGCCTGTAAATAGTCCAAATGCTCACTATGCATTGACACAAGGTGCATTAGATGCAATCCAAACTTTTGGAACGAAAGATTGGAAAAAAGCAGTTGATAAATTCATATTAGAAGAAGGTGATCTATCTAAAAAGTATAAAAAGGAGCGGAAGCAGATTTTAATTCCGGTTAAACTCAGCAATGGTAAAACTTTAAAATTATCATCTGGAAAACACAATGAAGTTCAAGCAGCCATAGTTCACAATTTTGCTGCGCGTTTTGCTAATGGAGGTTCTGTTTTATATCTGGGCGACACCGCTAAAAAAGATTTATATGTTGACGAAAAAATGCTGAAAGAATTAGGTATTCCAGTAAATCAGCATAGTAAACTTCCCGATGTTATTATTTATGACCACACGAAAAATTGGTTATTTTTAATTGAAGCGGTTACTTCTCATGGCCCTGTTTCGCCGAAACGAGTTGTTGAACTCGAAGAGTTTTTAAAAAATTGCAAAGCAGGGAAAATCTATGTGACAGCATTTCCTGATTTCGCTGAATTCAAAAAACACTCAAATAGCATTGCTTGGGAAACAGAAGTATGGTTGGCAGATGTGCCCGAACATATGATTCACTTTAACGGTGACAGATTTATGGGGCCGAGATAAAATATAAAGGGCATCTCTAATAACTTCGAACTGCTGCGTTGGGCTACGTCCTCAAAATCCTCATTTACGAATAGTAAATTTCGGTTTTTCGGGCTTGCCCGCCTTGCATTCCTGTGTTTTTAGAGATGCCCTAAATATTATGTGGCCAATATTACCAGGAGCAGGATTAGTAGCATTAATTGCAAAAGCGTTTTCAGAGGATTCAAAAGAAACGTCAAGAAGAAGTGCTGCTAAAAGTACAAGACCAAAGATATTTATAACCGTGCATGTCTAACTAAGAACCAGAAACTAAAACATTCCCACAAATCCAACATGAACTTTTCCGTCGCGGAATTTTATTCCCTGGTTGAACTGGTCGCCGAGTGCGTAGGTCATGGTAAAAATTCCCGCTTTGGTTTCGAAGAAAACTCCGGTGCCAAATCCGAATGGTGTGTCGGTTACAAAAGATGTTTTAAGGTTGTTCTCGTACCAGCAACCATCGGCAAAAAGGAAGAAGGCAGAATTTTCTTCGAGGAGAAAACGGTATTCTGCGGTGACGATCGCGTAACTGCTCGCGTAAATAGATTCTTCGTCGAAGCCGCGCAATGTTCTTAGTCCGCCTATGCGGTACAATTCGTTTTTAAAAACGCCGCCGTTGTTGTAGATCGTTGCCGACTGTAATGAAGTGCGGATAGTGGAACGTTTTCCGAATGGCCAGAATTTTTCGGCATCGAACGCTGCGGAATATTGTGTTGTCTTAAGATCGATGTTGTCATAAATAACAGGATTCAGTTTTGCATTCCGGTGAATGACACGATCGCCGGCGTCGGCAGTTGCAGTAATCACATAACCTTTCCGCGGATTGAAACGATAATCGAGTTGCTCGCGGTGAAAAGTCAATCCGTAAGTGGTCGCAGAAATATCGGCATACTGCGGAAGCGTTGTGAGATTTTCCATTCCCGCAGTGGAAATGAGATTTGAATTCCGTTGTTTTACAAATGCAGTTAAACTTGTTCCTGCGCTGAAAAGATATTGCAAACCGAAATTCTGGTTCACGTCGATGTACGTAGTATCGCGCCGGTAAAGTTTGATGGTGTAATCAATTCCAACCGGCGTGCGGAAGAGATAAGGATAATTCACATGCGCTTTCAGATCCTGCGTTTGTTCCTGCAATCTTCTCCAGTTGATGTCGATCACTTCTCCATGAGTGAAACTATTCTGCAGGCGCAGGCGCGCATCACCCGTGAAAAGAATTTTTCCGGTACGGCTGTCGGGAAGAAATCCAACCACGCCATCGAATTGGCCCGAAGGTTTTTTATCGAGATACAAAGTGAGCTTCGTGTATTTTTCCGTGAATAGAATCGTGTAGGGCTTCGTACTTTTTGCAAACGGAAGTTCTTTTATTCTTTTGGTTATTGCATCCACTTTATTTTCATCGTAAGGATCGCCGGGAGAAATTCCGATGTAATTGAAGAGATACGATCTCGAAAGTTTCAATGAACCAACGACGACAACGCTGTCGATTTTTGTAAAACGGTTTTTCTGTAAATGAAGCTGAGCGTTCAGCGAACGATCATTCACAAAAAAACAACTATCGAGTTTCACAGAAGCAAACGGATAACCGTGATCGTCGCACCAGTTGAGAATTCCGTTTTCGATCTTCGCCACATCTTTATATTTCAATGGTTTGTTTCGGTATAATTTTTCGCGGTAACCGATATCGCTGAGAATTCCTTCATCTACATTTCCTTTCGAGAGCGAAGCCCAGGAATATTTTTCACCGGCAAACAAATAGGCGGTTATCGAAAGCGAATCGTTCAGCAAACTATCGTAACGCGCTTCGAGGTACGATTCATTCCAAAGTGTGGCAAGTACATTGTGCATTTCATTCTCGCGGGAAATTTTATCGGGAAAATCTTTTTTATAATCGATGTGTTTTAAAACGTTTTCATTTCCAATCTCAATAATCTTCAGCGAATAATTTCCCTGTCCATGAACGCTGAAAGGGAAAAAAATCACGAAGAATAAATAGAATTGAAAACGCATTTTCAGATCGGTCGTGGTCAATTGTCATTAGCCATTAGTAAGTAGTCATTAGTGCCTGGTGAAAATATTTAAACAAGGCAACAATGACTATTGACTTATTTGTAAACCTTCGGACAACTTTCTCCACCGGGAGAGAACTTTATACCAACGCGCAATTCCCAGCAATGTTGTTTGATCGTAAGATTCGAATCTTTATAAGAATGTAAAACATCGGGCACCCACCACGCTTCGGTAATTAAAGCAACGGGGCCGAACGCAACGAATTCCACACCAACTCCTGCAGCGGGACAAACATGAATTTTAGAAAAAGATTGCGGGCTGCTGAAAACATATTCGAGGCGCGGGCCGACTTTTGCGTATGGAATAATAGAAACCAATTCCTGCCGGATCATCAGGTAATTATTCCACGCGATATATTGGTTCTGCTCGGTGAGTGTAGTTGAGCCGCCACTCGAACCGGGAATGGATTTCCATTTTGCGCCTTTCACATTGTATTGAAGTTCGGTCACCCAGCGATAAGTAGGATTGTCGAAAAATTCTGCGAACACTTCTCCGTTATAACGTAATAAATATTTTGATTTGTCTTTAGCTGCAGGATCAACCCATTTCCATTTTTGTCTTCCTAAAGTTCCGCCGGCCATAATTCCCCAGCCCTGGAAAAACTGTGCTTGTATTATTGCCGGTAATGAAAGCAGGAATAAAATGGAGAGGAAGCGTTTCATAGAATAAAGATAGGGGTATAGTACGAAATACGAAAAGGGTACTAAAAGTTACGAAATACGAAAAGGGTTCTGAAAGTTGCCAAATACGAAATATAGAACGCGTTCGGGATTTCGTATTTCGTACTATGCAGAAACAGCTTCCACTCCCTGTGCAATTTTCTTCACTAATCCCTGTAAAACTTTTCCCGGGCCTACTTCCACAAAATTTGTTGCTCCATCCGCAAACATATTCTGAATGGTTTGTGTCCAGCGAACAGGAGCGGTCAATTGCGCAATGAGATTCTTTTTTATTTCTTCAGGATCCGTGACCGCTTTTGCATTTACATTCTGGTAAACGGGACAGATCGGCGTATTGAAATTTGTTGCGTTGATGGCGGCTTCGAGCTCCACACGTGCAGGTTCCATTAACGGAGAATGAAATGCGCCGCCCACCGGAAGAACGAGTGCACGTTTCGCGCCGGCGGCTTTCAATAATTCACACGCCTTATTTACGCCGCTTACCGTTCCTGAAATTACAAGTTGTCCCGGGCAATTATAATTCGCAGCAACCACAATATCATTTTCAACTGAAGAGCAAATGGTTTCCACTTTCGCATCTTCCATTCCGAGAACGGCCGCCATAGTAGAAGGTTTTGCTTCGCATGCTTTCTGCATCGCGAGCGCACGCTTGTACACGAGTGTGAGTGCGTCTTCGAACGAAAGAGTTTTATTGGCGACGAGCGAAGAAAATTCTCCGAGCGAATGTCCGGCTACCATGTCGGGTTTAAAATCGGCGAGTGTTGCAGCAAGCGAAACAGAATGAAGAAAGATCGCGGGCTGAGTAACTTTTGTTTGTTTCAATTCTTCATCGGTTCCGCCGAACATAATATCGGTGATGCGGAAACCAAGAATGGAATTTGCTTTTTCGAGCAGATCTTTTGAGATCGAATTATTTTCATAAAGATCTTTTGCCATCCCGGAAAACTGGGAACCCTGGCCGGGAAAGATGTATGCTTTTTTCATAGAGGAGGATTACAGATATACAGATTACGGATTGACGAATTTACGAATATGATTCTTTTACGACTTCGAAAATAAATAAACAAAAACCGAACAGTGAACTATTATTTCTTTTTGGAAATTCTTTCAAAATCGGTAAACCACCTGTACTTCATGTGCACTTTCCCGATCGTGCGTATGCGCAGGAGCGCAGCGTGTACGGGAAAACAAATGGGAAAAGCGGCCATGAAAATGCGTGTGCTGTAAGAAACTTCCGGGTGATCTTTCGTATTGAAAACTCCGACGATCTCATTGCGGTTCGTGGCAAGAAAGCAAACGATGAATGTGAAAAAAAATGAAAGTACCCAGCATAAAACGCGTGTTTGAAAATAATAGTTGACGAGAATGGAAAATATTATTCCAAGAGGCAACAGCAGAAAAATAATCCAATTGCGATTGAGCGAAAAACGGGCGGCGAGCGAAAGCAATGCGGCAGCGAAGTAAGTTATGCTCACTGAAATGAAAGGATAGATGAGAAATTTTCCGTCGCCGAGAAATGCAAGCAACGAAAGAAAAAATGCGGAAACAAGACAGAGGAGTGTGAAAAATGCAGCGAGCCAGGTTGTTTTAGGAACATGGAATTTAAAATGCCACAGAATCAATATCCAGAAGCAGGAAAGAATTCCGGCAATGATGACGGAAGAAGGAAAATATTGCGATTCATAAAAGAACCGGTGAAAAAAAGACAGCTTATCGAATAGCAGCATTAATACGGCACCGGAGAAAAGGGCAACTGCCACGAGGAAAAAAACATGAATGAAAAAAGTCCGTTCTTCTACAGGAGGTTTTTCCGAATGAGCCACCTCATTCCAGAAATCACGATTCAGTTTTTTGTGATCCGGGTTTTTCTGCATGTTGTTAACGTTGGATTCAGAAAGATTCTAAATGTAATCAGAGCCAACCTGTCCGCAATACTGCACTGGTTCACGGAGGCGGGGACGCGAAGCCGAATAGAAATGAACAAAGCGAGGCATTGCTGGTTAAATTATTCTCTCACAAACCGGAAAAATTGTTTGTTGCCATCATTACTCAAAACGGTTCCGGAATAAATTCCCGGCGACAATTCCGCAGTTTCTATGGCGATCTCTTTTCCGGTAAAAAAAGTTTCAAATACTTTTTTCCCATTCACATCAAAGATCATGATCGTATGTTCTTTTGCATCATCCATTCGAATGGAAATATGATCCGTGCACGGAACCGGAAAGACATCCAGGGAAGAAATTATTTCATTTTCATTTATTCCCACATTGAACCCGCTGTAGAGCAACATCACCATATCTTTCTGCGCGTTGGCGGCCCCGGTGGAGAATCCTGCGACATAAATATTATTTCCTGAGATCTGCATAGCTGAAGCTCCGTCACTTTTTCCGAAAGCATCGTAAGTGGAAGTAAGCATTTGATTTCCGGCAGGGTCGTATTGTAACACAACCAGGTCGTTGTTCTTCACCAGCAACGTTCCATTCTGAATTTGCGCAGCAACGTAAACATTCCCGGTTGAATTATCTATGACAACATCAACCGCATTATCATCGTCACCGGCAGCGCCGGCAACAGTCTTCACCCATTGTTGTACACCATTCCCATTGTACTTTATGGAGATAGCATCATAGTTGGCAAATAATGATGCAGTGTCCACATCGGTTTGCCCGGCAAGAAAAATATTTCCGGAATTATCGAATGCAATCGCGGCGGGTGCATCATTCCCATTTCCCGTTCCGTTGTACGTTGTCATCCACAATCCATTTCCGGCCGCATCAAAATACCAGACGCCCATATCATCATTCAGCGAAATATTTTTCATTTTTACAGCAACGGCAATATCACCAACAGAATTGAAAGCAAGATCAACGGCATTATCATTTCCATACGCAGAAGGATAATTGTAAGCGAAAACCTGTGTTCCTGCATTGGTGTATTCGACGATGAAAGCATTATCATCAAGAGCGCTGATGCCAACTTTTCCAACGACCACAATATTTCCCGACGGTGCAATTCCAATTGCAGATGGTTTGTCGCCGGTATTTCCCGGTCCGTTGTAACGAATTGCCCATTGTTGCGTTCCACCCGAATTGTATTTTATGGTAACGATATCATAATTAGAAACAGTGGTTGCGTTGCCATCACTTTCTCCGGTGACAAAAATTTCTCCCGAAGAATTTACAACAACACCGGTTCCTTTGTCATTCTGATTCGTGGTGAGAAAATTATATTTCGTGGTCCACATCATGACTCCTGCCGAAGAATATTTCGCTGTGCAAATGGCGTAACCTGTGATCGTATCTTTTGTGTAACCGGTGATGATCACATTGCCCGATGCATCCACTGCAACACCGGTTGCTTCGTCATCAAGATTCAAAGAGCCATTGATAGTTGCCGACCAGAGTGTAGTTCCGGCAGGACTTACTTTCACCACGCACATGTCGCGCTTGTTGTACGCGCTGTACGTGTACCCGCACATGTACGAATTTCCATTGGCGTCAACCGTCATTGCATTCGTCACATCATTATGATCGCCGGTTCCGTTGTAATCTTTCGACCACGCAAGCACACCGGTTGAATTGTATTTTATTCTCCGGATATCTCTGCCGGTAATATTCGCAGTGGCATTCGCAGCAACAATTACATTCGTTGATGCATCGAGTGTAAGTGCAGCGCCCGCATCGGGATTTGTAACATTTCCACTGGTGTGTTGCCAGCGGAGATTTCCGGAGTTGTCGAATGAGAGTGTGATAATATCATTGTCAATGATCAATACATTCGCATTCATGTCAACTTTTCCGGTGAGATAAATATTTCCCGACGCATCAGCCACTACATCGCCCGCATCATCATCACCATTGCCGGGGCCATTGAATTGAGCGGTCCATTGCTGATTTCCTGTCGCATCAAATTCTACAGAGAGAATATCGTAGGATGGAGTGAGCGGAGTAACATCTACGCGTCCGGCGACAATAATATTTCCGGCATTGTCGTGCGTAACGGAAGAGGGATAATCATTTCCACCGGCATAATCAAACCAGCTTTGCCATTGTTCAATACCGGATGAGTTGTATTCCAGCACAACATAATCGTAATCTGATCCGTTATCAGCATTACCCGTAACAAAAATATTACCGGCGGCATCCTGGTCCATTTTTACTGCATGATCATTTCCATTCAATCCGTCAAAAATTGCCGTCCACACCACTGTGCCGGTTGTGGAATAACATTTTGTTACAAAATCATCATCGAAATTTGCGCAGCGCCCGGTGACCACCGCATTTCCATTCGACTGCATTACCACATCCACCGCGCGATCTGTTCCATTAGCAAGCCCGTTGTAGCGCACTGCGTACGACTGCACGCCCGCGGGAGAATAACGGATGGTAATGTAATCGTCATTGGTAATTAGTGTGGAATCATTATCGCTTTGCCCGGTGATCACTACGTTGCCGCCGGCATCAACCGCCACCGCATTTGCAATATCATTTTCATTCGCAAGATAATTGTAAGTCCTTGTCCAGAGTGAATCGCCGAGTAGATCGAGTTTGACAAGAAACATATCGGAACCCTGCCCGTTTGATTCTGTGAATCCGCAAGCGTAAACAAAACCATTCGCATCGTAAGCAATATCAAAAGCTTCATCGTGCGTATGATTGGTTCCATCATAAGTCCATGTCCAGAGCGTATCGCCATTCACATTGATCTTCATCACGAGAAAATCTTTCTGATTATTGGAACGCGTGCTGTACCCGGCGAGATAATAATTTCCGGAACCATCTTTAGTCATCGCATTCACCCGGTCGGCGTAATCGCCCGCACCATCGAAACGGTCCACCCATTGCGGACTGACTTGTGCGTGGATAAAAAAAGGAAGCAGCGTTAAGAAGAGAACAAATTTTTTCATGCGAAAGTATTGGTAGAAGAAGTTGTAAGGACAATGTTAATCAAAAGCCAAATTAGTAAAAGGGTGACTGGAATAAAAGAAAATTTCTGAAAAAAAAACCACCCTGCAGAGGATGGTTCTTCTTTAGAAAAATATTTTTTACCTGCGATTCCCCATCAGGCGGAGAAGGAAAAGAAAGATGTTGAGGAAATCGAGATATAAAGTAAGCGCGCCCATAATGGAAAGTTTTCCTGCGGCAGTATCGCCTCCGTTCACATTCGCTCCTATGTTTTTCAGTTTCTGAACATCCCAGGCAGTAAGCCCGGTGAAAATAATGACACCTGCAATGGAAATAAGGTAGGAGAATCCCTGGCTGTGCATGAAAAAATTTACAACCATCGCGATCACAAGTCCAATCAATGCCATGTAGAGAAAGGTGCCCATCTTCGAAAGATCTGCTTTGGTGATCCATCCCATGAACGCCATGGTGCCGAACATTCCGGCTGAGATGGCAAATGTTGCTCCGATCACATTCATCTGGTAGCGCAGAAATATTGAACTCAGCGAAACACCGTTCAGGACTGAATACAACATAAAAATACCAATGAGCACCGGCAGAGAAAAACGCTGAAAGCCGAGCGACATTGCAAAAACAAGAATGAGCGGGGAGAAAATGCAGAGGTAACCGAGTCCGCTCCATCCAACTACATGCCCGTCCTGCACATTGTAAATGAGTGCCGACAGCGATGGAATGCTGTAAAATAACCAGGAAGTAATTGCGGTGAAGAACAGTGCGCCGGACATCCATCCGAACACCTGTGTCATAAATGAACGCGCTGCAATTTCAGACGAATTCTGTGTTGCAAACTGGTTCATGTTGGTTTGTCTGTAATCCATAGTGGTGATTTTTGGTTATGTAAAGTTACGTGAAAAATAATCTTTTGGTTGAGCGTTTAACGGATTTTAAGACGGAGTTTTCAGCGCACATACACTCCTGAATAGACAGAGTCGTATTTGAGCGAATTATATTTTAAAGCATATTCCACTGCGGAACGAAGATCTTCGGGAGTTGAATAATCGGAAGAACCGAGTCCGCCGCCAGTGAGGATATTGGAGAAAAGAGTATCCTTCGTTTTGCCGCGATGAAGATCGAAATTGGCGATAATGAATTTCAATTCGTCGATCGCTTTCCCGTCGGCATCAGTTTTTAAAAGACTCATGAATTTTTTTCCGTCGATGATCGTTACGAATCCGCTGTAGCCGTCTTTTTCTTTTCTCGTGATGTCGCCATCCTGCACTTCTCCGTCGCGGACAATCCGGTACATGGTGTCATTGAGAATTGAAAATTTTATGGATTCAGTTTCGCCGGCCGGCATATTCAGTTTGAAATAAGTTCCAATGAAAGAGGAATCGGTTTTCAATTCCGCTCTTAAACTCAGCGGAACAGAAACTTTCATCGGGCAACCGGCGAGGATGATAACAGGAAAAAGGAAAAAATATTTTTTCATCAATGCAACTTCGAACCGATGAGTTTGATGAATTCCGAACGTGTAGTTTCATTGAGGAATTCGCCGGTGAAAGCAGAAGTTGTAGTTACTGAATTCTGTTTCTGAATTCCGCGCATCTGCATGCACAAATGCTGCGCTTCAATAACAACGCCGACGCCAAGCGGTTTCATTGTATTCTGTATGCAATCGCGGATCTCATTGGTAAGCCGCTCCTGAACTTGTAATCTGCGCGCGAACGCGTCTACCACGCGCGGAAGTTTACTCAAACCAACAATGCAGCCATTGGGAATGTAGGCGATGTGCGCTTTCCCGAAAAAAGGAAGCATGTGATGTTCGCACAGCGAATACACTTCAATATCTTTCACAAGAACCATTTGCGAATATTCTTCTTTGAACATTGCCGAGCGAAGAATTTCTGTGGGATCGAGATCATAACCGTGCGTGAGGAACTGAATTGCTTTTGCAACGCGCTCAGGAGTTTTCTGCAAACCTTCGCGCACCGGGTTTTCACCGATGTCTTCCAGAATGAGTTTGTAATTCCCTGCAATTTTATCGGTACGCGATTTATTGTACTTGTCAATTTTTACGTAACCGAATTCTTCTTCAAGGCCGTTTCCGTTCATAAAATTGGTTCCTTTCTTTTAAAAATTTTATCCGCCGAAATATTCCACAGAATTATTTTCCGTTTCAATGAGTTTTACCGAATGTAATTGCACGTTGTGTTTTTTCAGCGGTGACTCCAGTTGTTTCCAGATCGCGACCGCCACATTTTCAGTCGAGGTCATAATACCTTTCATAAAATCGACATCGATATTCAGATTTTTATGATCCACTTTATCAATCACGTTTTCGCAAATTAATTTACTGAGATCTTTCAGGTTCATGAGGTAACCGAATTGAGGATCGATCTCTCCTTTGATGGTAATGAAAACTTCGTAGTTGTGCCCGTGCCAGTTAGGGTTTGCACATCCACCGAAAATTTCCATATTTTTTTTCGGACTCCAGTCTTCGCGATACAATTTATGCGCGGCAGTGAAACGCTCTCGTCGTGTGAGGTAAATCATGGTGTAAAGTTACGGGTTATTGGGTTATTGAGTTATTGGGTTATTAGTAAGGAGTGAGAGCTAAAAAAATAGCCGGGAATATTCAGAAATAATAATACCCTGTTACCCTAATACCTGAACCCGATACCTTATTACCTTAGCCCAATGAAAATATTATTAGTCTCGGCGACCTACATGGAAATCTCTCCACTCTTCGCCCACATGAAATTCATTGCGGAAAATGGCCCGCGTATGAAAAAATATTCTCTCGGAAATAAAGAGATCGATTCGCTCACCACCGGCGTTGGAATGATCGCGACGGCTTCGTGGTGCTCGCATGTTCTTGCCACGAATAAATATGATCTCGCCATCAACTTCGGTACGTGCGGAAGTTTCGATCGTTCACTCGATCCGGGAATGCTCGTGCATATTGTTACCGATCGCATTGCGGAACTCGGCGCCGAGGATGGAGAAAAATTTCTGACGGTGAATGAGCTGAACCTGCTCGGAGAAAATGAACTTCCGTTCAAATGGGGGCAACTTGTGAATCTTGCTCCGCCTTCAAATCCCGTGATGAATGCAATTGCTACCGTGAATGGAATTACGGTGAATAAAGTTCATGGCAATGAAAAAAGTATTTCGGAAACCGTGAAGCGCTGGAATCCGCATGTGGAAAGCATGGAAGGCGCGGCATTCATGTACGCGTGCATGACGCACGATACCGTGTTTGCGCAGGTGCGTGCGGTGTCGAATTTCATTGAGAAAAGAAACCGCGATGCGTGGAAAATGGCAGAAGCAATAAAAAATCTCAGCACAACGGGACTTGAAATTCTTAATGCGTTTTAATTTTCGTTTTTTTCGCAGTTCGTAATTCGTAAATTTCGTAGTTCGTAGTTCGCCAATTTCGTAGTTCGTACAGTAGTAAATTTCGTAGTTCGAGAATTTCGTAATTCGTACAGTAGTAAATTTCGTAATTCGTACAGTAGTCATGAATATTTCTCTCGGTTTTTCTCCCTGCCCTAATGATTGTTTCATTTTCGATGCGATCGTCAACAAGCGCATAGACACGCAGGGAATTGATTTTGATTTGGTGATGGAAGATGTGGAGACATTGAATAAAAAAGCTTTTCATTCTGAAATTGATATAACGAAACTGAGTTTTCATGCATTCGCGCATTGCACGGAAAATTATTTTCTCCTGAATTCAGGAAGTGCGCTCGGGATAAATTGCGGCCCATTACTGATCTCAAAACGAAAAATTTCAAAAGAAGAAATTGCGGAAGGAAATTTGTGCATCGCTATTCCCGGAAAATTTACGACAGCTAATTTATTATTCGGACTTGCTTTTCCCAATGCAAAACTGAAAACGGAAATGATCTTTTCTGAAATTGAAAATGCTTTGTTGAATGAAAAAGCAGACGCCGGGCTCATCATTCACGAAAATCGTTTTACTTACGAAGAGAAAGGTTTGAAAAAAATAATCGATCTCGGCGAATACTGGGAAGAAAAGACCCGATCGACAAGCTCAGGGCAAGCGGGCCACCCGATTCCTCTTGGCGGAATAGTGATGAAAAGAAAATTCTCCAATGAAATTCAGCATCGCGTGGATGCGCTCATACGCGCGAGTGTGGAGTACGCGTTTGTGCACCCGGATGCGTGCATGCCTTTTGTGCGCGCACATGCGCAGGAGATGAGCGAAGAGGTGATGATGAAACACATTGAACTTTATGTAAATGAATTTTCTGTCGATCTCGGAAAAGAGGGGAGAAGTGCGGTGGAAGAATTATTTTCTACAGCGAAAAAGTCAGAAATAATTTCTGCGATTGGTAAAAATATTTTCCTCGACTGAATGCTCTGCTTCCACGAAATCGTGGTGGTGCGCGGGAATGTGCGGTAGCCCTCTGTGGTTAAACCGTCAGAAGCATTACCTAATCCTTAACTTCGTTGCTCATGAATGTATTTCAGGAAATCGTAAACGATCCGGAGCGCGCTCTCCTCATCATTCTCAACCTTGTGATCATTGAAAGTCTGCTTTCTGTTGACAATGCTGCGGTGCTGGCGACGATGGTGCTGGATTTGCCGAAAGAGAAACGAGGGAAAGCATTGAAGTATGGGATTCTCGGCGCTTACGTTTTCCGCGGAATAAGTTTAGTGCTTGCTGTTTATCTTGTAAAGATCTGGTGGCTGAAAGCGGCCGGCGGCGCTTATCTTCTTTATCTCTCTGTAAATTATTTTTCATCGCGCGCCACTCCGGAAAAAGAAGATGATACGCTGAATAAAAATGAAAACTGGTTGTATAAAAATACCATCGGGAAACTCGGCGTTTTCTGGTCGACAGTTCTGCTCGTTGAAATGATGGACATGGCTTTTTCAATCGACAATGTTTTTGCGGCAGTTGCTTTTACGAATAATATCATTCTCATCTGCACCGGTGTTTTCATTGGAATTCTCGCCATGCGTTTCGTTGCGCAGGGATTTGTAAAGCTCATGGAAAATTTTTCTTTCCTCGAACCGGCGGCGTTCGTTGTCATTTTTATTCTCGGCGTAAAACTGATGATGAGTTTGTGGACGCGCTTCAACCCGAATTCACCTCTGGCAATTTTTCTCGAAAGCCATGAAGCGGATCTTTATGTTTCCATAGGAACTGTTTCTGTTTTTTTGTTGCCGGTGATCACGTCGTTTGTTTTTGGCTATCCGAAGAGAAAGTAGCAGGCAGTAAAATTTAATCTGTAATGGCTGCAGCGATTTTATTTTCCGGGTACAAAAACAGAATATGGTCACTGATTATTCAGCCGACCGGGCCGAGAAGCACAGCAGTGAATTTAATGCAATGCAGCCGCCACGATTAGCCCCGGCCAACGGACGGGAACAAAGAAAATTTAAAGCGGTGAAGTACCGCTTCTGAAAAATAATCTTGAGAACATGAATGTGTTTTATAATTTTACAGAGAATTTCAAATCTTAAATCCGAATGAAAATAGTAACTGGCGCAGCAGGATTCATCGGTTCATGTCTCGTTTCAAAACTTAACGAGGAAGACATCGAAGACCTTGTTCTGGTCGATGATTTTTCAAACGAGCAGAAACTTCCGAATCTCAATGGTAAATATTATCAGGAACGGATCGATCGTGGTTTGTTTGAAAAATGGTTCTTGAAAAATGCTTCTGAGATCGATGTTGTTTTTCACATAGGCGCGCGCACGGACACGACGGAGTTTGACAAAAAGATATTTGATGAACTGAATGTGGCGTATTCGAAAATGATCTGGAATATTTGCGCTGAAAATAATATTCCGCTCATCTACGCTTCTTCCGCCGCAACGTATGGACTCGGTGAATTTGGTTACGACGATGATCATTCGAAAATTGAAAAACTGAAACCGCTGAATCCGTACGGCGAATCGAAAAATGAATTTGATAAATGGGTTTTGGGACAAAGTAAAACTCCCCCGAACTGGTACGGGTTGAAATTTTTCAATGTGTACGGGCCGAATGAATATCACAAAGGAAGAATGGCTTCGGTGATCCTGCATGCGTTCAACCAAATTTCTTCTTCGGGTGAAATGAAATTATTCCGTTCGCACAAACCTGAATTCAAAGACGGGGAACAGTTGCGCGATTTTATTTATGTGAAAGATGTGGTGGAAGTAATTTTGTTTTTATACCGCAATCATCCCGCTTCCGGAATTTACAATCTCGGCACCGGTAAGGCGCGTTCATTTCTCGATCTCGCACACGCAACTTTCAAAGCAATGAATAAGGAAGAAAAAAATTCTTTCATTGATACGCCGGCCGATATCCGAAACAAATACCAGTATTTTACAGAAGCGAATATGCATAAGCTGAGGGATGCGGGATACAAAAACGATTTTACTTCGCTCGAAGAAGGAGTGGGGGATTATGTGAAGAATTATCTTGACAAAAAGGAATTCCTCTAACGCGTGGAATCAAAAAGCATGCGGTGATTTTTTATGGAGCGGGAATGAGTTGTCAAGCTATTTTTACTCTTTGGTCGAGCAGTTCAATATTGAAATTTATTTTAGCGTTCAAAGCTTTAAAAACTTTTATGATAGTTTCAAAACGTGCGTCTGTCAAACTATGTTCAAGTTTTGAGATTTGAGCTTTTTGTACTCCAACGAGATCGCCCAATTCTTCTTGAGTCAAATGTCTTTCCTTTCTTGCTCTTTTTATTGCTTCGCCAAGAAGGTCAAGGCGCAATTCGCTTTCAAATTCGTCACGTTTTTTGGTGCCTTTTTTACCAATATGTTTGTCGGTAATTTCGTCTAACGAATAAAGTTTTAATTTTTTACCTGTTTTCATTTTGTATGAGTTGTTTGGTTAAAATATTGTTTTCTTAATCGCTCTGCTTTGTCAAGGTTAGCGAGCGGTGTCTTGTCAGTTTTTTTAATTATTCCATGTGTCGCAATTACTATGGTATTTGATTTTTCTCTGTTGTCCCAAAAAGCGAAAAGTCGGTATTTTGTTTTTTTATACAAAGTCCTGAATTCCCAGATGTCGCCAGTAAGTTTTTTAAAAAGTTCATTATCATTAATAACTTGTGCTTTACGAATATTATAAATGATTTTTTCGCGAGCTTTGAGGTCAAGTTTTGCAATGAATTCGTCAGCGTCTGCAAGGAATTGAACCTTAAATTTTTCTGTCACAACCGATTTTTATACAAATATACGAGTTTCTTTATTAGGAAACAAATTTAACTTTGTCATTGGTGTCAAGGTTGCGCCTAACGGTTTGCGGGTTTAAGAAGTTGGCGATTTCGGTGTACAAAACTGTCAACCTGTAATCTTAAAAAGTGGATGAACTACAAAGTGAAAAAAGTAAAAGTGGTGGCGATGGAGCTGAGGAAAAATGGAATTCAGAACACGATGAACATTTTTTTGTTCATTATGAACATTGTTTTTCGCTGGAAAATATTTTCCGTTTGTCATTAACAGAAAAAATTGTGTTGTGAACTTTTGTGGAGCGGGAGCGAGTTGCGCTATTCGGGCGAATAGGAGAATTATTTTTTGAAAAGGGAAGTTGTGCCTGCCCGACCCAAACCGGGCGGGCAACGGGCACCCGTGTTAGGCGTTCGTACTTTATTCTGCAAGTTCATTTAATAGTTTTTTCGGAGCATAATGAATTTTAAAACCTTTCTCTAGTGATTTTTCTACAAGTTTTTTGTATTCTTTCCATGTAGTTTCTTTGTCTGTATATTGCAAAAGCTCATTAAAAGTCAATATTTCATTGTTCCGAATTTCAAAAATATCCCACTTAGAATAGTCTTTAGGATTCATTAAACAGCAAACAGTCTGAACTCGAATATTGTTAATGAATACCTCTAAATCACAGATTGCTTTTTCCAATTTGTACTTCAGCCAATCCTTATCCGCAATGTCAGAGACATGGAAAATATGAACAGTGTTCTTCAACTTGTTTAATAATACGATTTCAGTTGAACCACATAAATTTCCTATTTGAATAAAATCGTCTGGAACTTCTGGTCTGAATTCACTATCAAATATTTTTATGGTTTCCAAGCTGTCCAAAAAACTAAAAGGTTTTTCAAACTCTTCATCATCACCTTCAATAATTAGGTTTGCTGGTATGGCTAGTAAATCGTTACCAAATATTTTAAAGGAATGAACTCGTCTAAAATTTTCTGGAAACAATAAAAGTCTTTCCCCAGAGAGTTCAGATTTTTCTGAAAACGCACCAAGCTGTTTTTCAAGTTCCTTCAATTTATCTGTCATTTTTATTGCCATTAGTCCTTTTTTTAGGCTCATCTTGTATGACGCCTAACTCGTTTATAACCCTGACGTTTTCATCCTTATCTCTCCAATTCGGGCGGATAAGCCCGACGAATTCAGGGTTTATCAAATATAATCCAAAGCACTTAGAATTCCATATCGCCGAACGGACTTTTGATATCCTGTATGCTTTTTGTACTTACATGAGAGTATATCTCCGTGACCCTACTGCTGCCATGGCGGAGGGCGGTCCGGAATATTGCCGAAGAAATTACGCCCGGCAATTAATTTCTAAAATTAATTTTCCGGAAATTGCTGCTTCATTCTTTTTTCCATCTCCATCGCGATCGCTTTTCCATCTTCTCCTTTTTCTTTCAGCTTCGCAATAATATTGAGATAACTTTTCTTATCCCGATCCTGGCTGAGTTTGAAAACAGTATCGATCTCTTTTATTTCAATTTCGAATGCGACTATAGCATTCATCACTTTCTGTTTGAAAGCTTCCGGAATATTATCATACGTCGTCGTTGAACTCTTATCATAATTCTCAAAATGTAAAGAGGTCAAACGCAAAACATCTTCCAATGCAGCGTCGTCAAGAAATCTGATCACACCTTTCACATGCACGCTCATATAATTCCATGTCGAAGGCAAATGCGGATCGCTGTACCACGTAGCGCTCACGTACGTGTGCGGGCCATTAAAAACCGCGAGCACATTTTCATTATGTAAAAATGCTTTATGATGATCCGTATTTTTCATGATATGCCCGCGTAGTATTTTCTTTCCGTCTTTTTCTTCAATGAAAACAGGAACCTGCGTTGCGATTGGTTTGTTCTGTGAATCGCAACCGGTGAGAAAAGCGAAAGGGTGTTGATCGATAAATTCTTTGATGACCTGTTCGTTTTTTTCTTTGTGATAAGGAAGATCGTACATAAAGTGAAATTTTATTTCAAAACAGAACTCACGGCTTTCTCACTCTGCAATCATCAGCTTTTCGACGGCAAGAATTTTATTGTCCTGCACGAGCTGGATAAAATAAAATCCATCTGGTAAATTATCTCTTTGAAGGGTGATGGTTTGGCCCAGTCCAATTGTTCCTGCGTTAATCGTTTTTACATTCTGTCCAAGATCGTTATACAATTTTACTTCTGCACCACGGATCTCCGGCCCGTTTATTTTTAGTGTGGCAGTTTCACTGAAGGGATCAGGATAAATTTTTACAGAATAAGAATCGGCGTCAGCAATATTTTGCGAAGACGACAAAACGTTATTCCAGCTATAGAAAACCGGAACGTCGTTGTTGAGATAGATCGTGTAAGAACTTCCAACGGCAATCGAACTTTGTTGCACGAGTGAATCGCAGTAAGTAGGATAAAGCGAATCGCATGCAAGAGGAATGTCCCATCGGTAAAGTTGTCCTGGCCCCGTGATCACAATACTGTCAGTTGGATTCGTTGACCACGCCACATTCATTCCTAATGGATTGATGATGTAATGATAAAGCTGCGGATCACTTTCAGGAATATTCTCCACTGTGTCGGCTGACGAATTTGAAAAAAGATCTTTCGCCAGCCAGCGATAAACGTAGTAAGAAGGTTTGCGCACGCTATTGATGCTTAACAGATCGAGATCGCCGAACGTTGCGCCCCAGCCGGAATATTCGGGTCCGTGATTCCAGTGCATTTCACTTACACCATTTGCAAAACCGGTGATGAAATAATAAACAACATAAGATGCATTATCGCGCACAAGCAATGTTGGTAAACGGCCATCTGTGTCAGAAGAATTGTGATAAATATTTTCACATGCGGGGCAGTACGGACCTCCGCCTTCCATAAAAACAACCGGCTTTCCCTGCGCAGAATCGCGCAACCATGCTACTACTCCGGGAATATCATTCCAATAACCGTACATGTGCACATCCACTTCGTCATACATTGCATTATTGAAAATATATTGTACGTTTCTCCTGTTGCTTTGAAAACCAGGGATCATAATAATCTGTGGTGGCGTTACATTTTGAGTTGATGTACAATTCTGGCTGAGGCAAAGTGTGGGCTGATTAAAATAATTTTCGGAAAAAGATTCTTTCGCACCACGTGGATCAATTCCTGCAAAACAAATTACTGAAGAAGGTTGTTGTGTTTTGATAACGCGGTAGGTCATGTTTACCAATTGAACGAATTGCTGCGCATTTGCGAGTAACGTGTCATTGTATGAGCTGCACCACACGCGCTGCCATTCCTGTCCCACAACTTTCCATTCTTTCACAGGATAGATAAGCCCGTTCATGTCATTGGTAGTATCTCCATCGTACCGGTCGACCAACGCCTGCACAAAAATTTTCCATTGCGCGGTGTCGCTTCCAACAGGCATCCATGAAGAACCGTTATCACTCGTGGGATTGAGATGTGAATCGTACGCACATGTTCCGGGAATACTATCCTGCGAAGTAAGCGGGCTGGTGCAATTAATGACGATCATCGTACGCAGGCCGAGTGTTTGCGCATTCTGAATTCGTGTGTCGAGTAAACTCCAATTGAAAGTGGACGACATGTTCTGCTGAATATCGCGCCAGCTTACAAAAGTGTAACTCACCTCAGCGCCAAGATCCTGCGCGATGAACGGATTATTTCCGCTCGAATAAAATCGCTGATTAAGTTGTGCCGGAGAAAGGGTTGAGAATAAAATAAACGCAGCGAGTAAAAAGTTTTTCATCGTACAGTTTTTTTGAATTATGAGTAAGACCACGCTGCGCCTGCAGGGTTTAAATTTAATCCACGAACATACATGAAGCAAAAAAATGTTTCTCTCAAGGAAATGCCAACTGCCGCTACTTCTTCTTCCCGCCCTTCGCATTCTTCTGCGCATCGACCAATTGTTTTTGCCGTTCGCGTTGCGCTTTCTCCAATCGCTGCATGAAACCCGATTGCTTCACAGGTTTCTTTTTATTCTCGTCGATCTTCGCTCGAATCGCATCGTGATCCACGAATCTTTTCATCACTGCCATTTGTGTGAACGTGATCATGTTGCTGATGAAATAATAATAACTGAGCGCCGAGGAATAACTGTTCAGGAATCCGAGGAAAAGTATGGGCATGATGTAGATGAGCCATTTCATTCCTGGAAGTTGTGCGCTTCCGGGTTGTAATGTCTGTTGGTTCATCCACGTGTAAAGAATAGTAGAAACGGTCATGAGCAGTGCAAACAAACTCATGTGATCGCCATAACCGGGAACATTGAAACCAAAATTCCAGACAGAATCATAAGTGGAAAGATCGTGTGCCCACAAAAATCCATGCTGGCGTAATTCATACGCCGAAGGGAAAAGTCGAATGAGTGCGAAGAGGATCGGGATCTGCAGCAACAAAGGAATACAACCAGCAGCAGGATTCACCCCGGCTTTTTTGTAAAGCGCCATTGTCGCTTGTTGTTTTTTCAGCGGATCATCTTTTCCAAATTTCGCATTGATCTCATCGATCTCCGGTTTAAGCACGCGCATTTTAGCTGAAGAGAGAAATGATTTGTAGGCGATCGGGAAGAGAACGATCTTCACAATGATCGTGAGCAGGAGAATTACAATTCCGTAATTCGCGATGTTGTCGCCGAGCCAGGAAAAAAGAGGAATAAAAATGTAACGGTTGATGCCGCCAAAAATAGACCAGCCGAGATTGATCTCGCGTTCGAGATGGAGATCGTAAGATTTAAGATCGCTGTATTTGTTCGGCCCGAAATAAAAATTCATTGCGAAAGATTCTTTTGCTGTTTTCCTGAATGGAACCGGAACAGTTGCCGACATGGATTTCACCGTGAAAGGATCGGAAGGTGTGTGAATGGAAGCTTCACCGTTGTTGGCGAATTTTGTTTTCGCAATGAGAATGGAAGAAAAATATTGTTGCTTGAAAGAAACCCATTTCACATTCCCGATCAGTGATTTGGAATCTTCTCCGGTTTCTTTCAGATTATCCACACCATCTTCCCCGTCGAAATTATAGAAGACAGAAGCCACCATTTGCTGGTTCTTGAGGCTTTTTTCCTGCGAAGGAGTGTTCATTGCCCAGGTAAGGTCGAGTTGCGACTGGCCGTCATCGAGCAACTGATCAAGCCCTGCGAATGAAGTCGTGCAGCCAACGAGACTGGAATTTCCACGCAGCGAATAACGAAATTCGATGTAGCAGCCGGTTGTGTCAGGATACAACCTCATGGAAATGCTGTTGGAATCTTTTCCATTCACCCTGAATGAATTTCCGGCAGCGTGAAAATAAAGTGAATCGGTAGAGTAACGTTTTCTCTTGCGGTCGAAGAAAGAGAGGCCGAAGTGAGTGGAATCGTTGTTGAAAAGATAGAGCGGTTTTCCGTCCCACGTTTTTATTCCTTTCAATTCCACTCTTACGATCTTGCCGCCTTTGCTCGCGATATCGGCTTTCAGTCTTTCATTTTCAATCGTGAATACAGAATCAGTTCCTTTATGCGCGTTGCAGAAGATCCCGAAATTCTGTTTCTCCAGCGCTTTGCGCAACGAATCGGAATTGATGTTGGGATTTTTAGCCAGGAAATTCTTTATGCTGTCGTCTTTCTTTTTATTGAGCGCCACCTTTTCCGAATGATCGATCGAATCGAGATGAGCGATGGAATCGTCGATACGTTTTTGTGTGGCTGCTTCTTTATCCTTGTTACCGGAATTCCACGTCATCCAGAAAACGAGGATGAAGGAGATCATTACGAAACCTATAAGTGTTCTTCTGTCCATTTAAGCGTTATTGAGACCAGGAAATACGGGGCGATGCAAACTGTTTTAAGAGCGGGCAAAGATATGGAATAATGTGGCTTTCAGGTTTGATGATACCCTTTGAAAACAGTCGGATAAGCAATGAAATTATTTTAAAATGAAAGAGCCACGAAATATCGCGGCCCTGTCATAAAAAAAATCAATTACCAGATCAGGACACGGTCTTCCGGTTTGCGGTACATTTTATCTCCTTCTTTCACACCGAAAGCATCATAGAATTCCTGGAGATTTGAAAGCGGCCCGAGCACGCGGAATCGTGCAGGCGCATGCGGATTTGTTTTTACCTGGAAGATCACGGCTTTCGTTTTCTGATTGGTTCTCCACGCCTGCGCCCACGCAAGGAAAAATCTTTGCTCTGCAGTAAATCCGCAAATCTTCGCCGGTTCAGGTTTTCCCTCGAGCGATTTTTTGAAAGCATAATAAGAAATGGTGAGTCCGCCGAGATCGGCAATGTTTTCTCCATTGGTGAGATGGCCGTTCACATGAAGTTGCATGCTATCGACTGCAACGAACTGGTCGAATTGCGCGGCGAGTTTTTCTGTTTTATTTTTAAAATTCGTGCTGTCCTGTGTGGTCCACCAGTTCTTCATATTTCCATCGGCATCGTACATGGAACCCTGGTCATCGAAACCGTGAGTGAGTTCGTGCCCGATCACTGCGCCCATTGCTCCGTAATTCACCGCATCATCAGCATTCGGATCGAAAAAGGGCGGCTGCATTATTGCGGCGGGAAAAACAATTTCATTATTCGAAGGATTGTAATAAGCATTGATCGTTGCCGGCGACATTCCCCATTCCATTCTGTCAACCGGTTTGGAAAGTTTTGAAATATTGAATTTCATATCGAAGATATTCCCATTGAGAATATTTTTCATGTAGGAATCTTTTGTGATCATCAGCCCCGAATAATCTCTCCACTTATCGGGGAAAGCAAGTTTCCGCAGAATGGATTCCAGTTTTGCAAACGCCGATTTTTTTGTTGCATCACTCATCCAGTCTCTCGACTGAATTCTTTCTTTGTAGGCGGCTATAAGATTCGTCACCATTCCATTCACACGATCTTTTGCTTCCTGGCTGAAATGTTTCTGAACATAAATCTGGCCGAGCGCTTCGTTGAGTGCGCCCTGCGTGTTACCGAGAACACGTTTCCATCTTTCCTGTTGTTTCTGAATTCCGCTGAGCATTGTTCCGAAAAAATTGAAATTTTCATTCGCCACCGCGCTGTGCAATGCAGGCGCGCAATTGTGTACGAGCGCAAAGCGCAGGTAAGCTTTCCATGCATCGAGCGGAGTAGATTTAAGCATGTGGTTGAACTGGCGCAGGAATGAAGGTTGCGTGACGATCACAAAATTCACAGCAGGAATGCCCAGCGCAGTGAAGTAAGTATTCCAGTCAAAATCGGGACACAACTTCATCAGATCCTCCTTCGACATTTTGTTATACATTTTTTCAAGGTCGCGTTCTTCTTCTGCCGACATGGAAGAATCGGCGAGCATGGATTCGATCTGGAAAACTGCTTCACCGTTTTTCTTCGCAGTCATTTCATCATCACCCATAAGCTTGAACATATTCAGCAAATGAACTTTGTAAGCTTCGCGGAAAGGTTTGGTTTCTTCGGAAAAATAATATTCTTTTTCCGGGAGAAAAGTTCCGGATTGCCCCACGTAAAGCGCATTGGTTTTGCTGTCTTTCATATCGGCAGTAATGCCCATGCTGAATCCAGCCGACATTTCCATGGAATGAAGTTCTGCTATCTCTGCATTGAGAGACGCGAGGTCTTTTATTGCGTTAATGTGGTCGAGGTATTCCTGGATCGGTGCGAATTTTGCATTTTCAACTGCAACAGAATCCATTCCTGAGCTATAGAAATCACCAATCTTCTCTGCATTCGATCCTGCAGGATTATTTCCTTTTGCTGATTCTTCACAAATAGCTCTCAGATCTTTTTTGCTTTTATCAGCAAGAATATTGAAAGCACCCCAACTGTTTTCAGAAGAAGGAACCGGGTTATTCTTGAGCCATGTACCATTCACATATTGGTAAAAATCATCCTGCGCGCGAACGCTTTTGTCGAAATTGGTGGTATCGATGGCGTTGTTGGAAGTGGCTGCCTGTTCGTCGGGATTACAGGAAGAAAATGTTGCAACGAAAGCAAGCGGAAGAAAAAAAGGAAGAAGAGTTTTCATGATCTGGAATTTGAGTTGATTTTCGTCAATGAAGTTGTGAAAATAGGAAAAATGAAAACGCCGCCGACACATTATTCCCGGCGGAAGATTTCCGTTGTGAATGGTGCATTTCCGGCTATAGAAAACCGGGTTTTGGAAGGGATAATGGCGTATTGATACATTTGTGTGTGCGAACGCTGTTTTGTTTTTCCTTCCTGTTCCTTTTTTTTTCCTGCGAAGAAAAAACAAAAAAAGATCCGTCTCCGCCGGACAGTTCCATTCCGATTGAGAACGATTCTCTCGTAAATAAATCATTTCTGGAAAAAGCAAATTCAGATTCTGTTACGGAAAAAAAAATGAGTGAGCTGGAAAAAAAACTGATGGAAGCCGGGCTCATTAACGTGAAAGATCTGGATTCCACAATTAAAACAGAATTGCGTTATTCCACGATCAATAATTTCCTGAAGCTGGATATGTACGGCGATTTCGATCAGTGTTACCTGCAGAAAGATGTGGCGCAGAAATTAGCCGAAGCGCAGAAGTACCTCAGGAAAAAATTTCCATTCTATTCGCTGATCGTGTATGATGCGGTGCGGCCACAGCATATTCAGCGCATGATGTGGGACACGCTTCATCTTCCGCCGGGCGAGCGGCAGAAATATCTTTCCAATCCGGGAAAAGGTTCTTTGCACAATTATGGTGCTGCGGTTGATCTTTCCATTATTGATGAGCATGGAATTCCGCTCGACATGGGAACCGATTTTGATTATTTCGGTGACAAGGCACAACCACAGAAGGAAAATGAATTACTTGCGAATGGAGAATTGACACAGTATGAAATTTCGAATCGTGAAATTCTCCGCGAAGTGATGCGTCATGCCGGATTTTTCGGGATACAAACCGAGTGGTGGCATTTTAATTCGTGTACGCGCGAACGTGCAGCAGAAATTTATAAAATGGTGGAGTAGGTGAGAGCGATCAGAAAAGATGAAACTTCTGTTTCTGGAATTCATCAAAATTTTTGTACCCGCCGTGATGATCGCCGAAATTCATACGGTAACCGATCATGACTTCGTGCGAACCGCTGTGTCCTTTTCTTAAAGGAGAAATTCCAATATCGTAGGAATAAATGAATTGAAAATGATCGAGGAGAATGTATCCTGCTTGTAAAGCGATGGCATCTTTAAGACGCCATGAAACTCCACCCATGAATTTTTCACGGTAATGCACACGCAGGTTGTAATTGATCATGATCGGAAGGCCGGTAACATATTCAGCCATGAGATTATTTTCCCATACATATTCAGGGTTGCCGTGAAAATTGTATCCGCAGGTGAAAAAATAATGCGGCACATAACTCACGATCGATTTTTTCGTGGTGTCATTCAGATAAAATTCCGATTTGTTATTGACCATCGAAAGAACACCGAGCCCGAAATGAAAACGATCGTTGTACAATAAAATTCCGGCGCGCGCATTTGTTTTCCGTTCCGAATCTGTAATCGTATTATCAACGGCCGGATCTCCGGTCCAGTGCGTGGTCATCTTCGATCCGTCTATCGTGTACTTCATGAAATCTGCACCGAATCCGGCGGAGAATTCCACATCTGGAAAATGAAGATGATAAGCTGCAGTGAAGCCGAGATCTGTTCTGTTCGTTGGTCCCGTTACATCTTTGAACATAGTAGTACCAATGCCCAAACGGCCTTTCCACAAGCGGCTGTGTATTCCTGCGAATTGAGTGACGGGCGCATCTTCAAATCCAACCCATTGCTTACGATAAACGAGTCGCGCATCCAGGTCACCGCGCGTTCCTGTGTATGCGGGATTCAATTGGAAAAACATGGAAGGATAGCCGGTATAATCGGGCAATTGCTGCGCAGAAATTTTTACGGAAAAAAATCCGGTGGACAACAGCATCAAAAGAAAATATTTTTTCATGATCACCGGACGATTGTAATTGATTTATAATATTTCGCAGAGCCATCACCTGGATCAAGTACTAAGTAATAGGTTGCCTCCGGAAGTTTGTCCCCGTAATTGGTTCCGTCCCATCCCGGGTTGTTCGCATAACCCGTCATCGCAAATACCTCCTGGCCTGTGCGCGTGAAAATCTCAATGCGGTTGTTCGGATATTTTCCGATGTTCCCGATGTATAAATAATCGTTCACTCCATCATTATTCGGAGAAAATGTATTGTAGAAATAAAGTTGGTTATCAGGATGAACGGTTACAGTAACAGTATCGGCGCTAATGCAACCATTTCCGTCCTGTGCATACATCACGTATAAAGTTGTTGTGAGCGGTTCCACTGTAACCGGGTTCCCCTGTGAATTTGAAATAGAATTATCGCCCAGCCAAACGTAATTTACTCCACCTGTTCCGGTGAGAATAGCAGTTTGTCCTTCGTTGATGGTGGTTGCGCAACATGCATCAACAACAGGAAGAGGATTTACAGTAACAGTAACAGTAGATGTTTTACTGCTGCATGTGGTACTTGTAATCGTAACGGAATAAGTAGTGGTGATGGTTGGATTTGCAGAAGGTCTTGGGAATGTTGCATTGTTGAGTGTGGAGGTCGGCGTCCACGCATAAGTTACACCACCGGCCATACTGTTCCATACCGAACCAAGCATGATGGTATCTCCAATGCAAATGCTGGTATCGTTTCCGGCGTTGTAAGCCCAAATCGGGTTGAGATCAACAAAAATAGAATCGCGTTTTACAGTTCCGGTTGCGTCGGTCACTTTCAAATAATACCATGTGGGCACAGCTGGATTCACACTTGGATTAGCAATTGTTGTATTGTTGATGTTCACGTTTGGAGTCCACAGGTAAGTGTAGGGAGTGGTTCCACCGGATGCGGTTGGAGTTCCACCGAGGGTGACCGATGCGCCGGGGCAGATCACGGTATTATTTCCGGCAAATACCACGAGCGGTTGTGCATTCATTTTTGTTACGAATGCAATGGAGAAAACAAAAATGAAAAAGTTCGCGGGTAACTTCACGTTAATCGATTAACAAGAAACACAAAGATAAGATTTGAAGGTGATTTCAGAAAAGACGTGAAAAGTTGAAAATCGTTTGCTGCAGATTCAATTTACAATGGAATTATTCATCCCTCATATCGATGGTTTGCTTTACCACGTGCGTTTTTGTATCGAACTGAAAAGTGGAATCGGCAACCACAAGATTCGGAGTGAAAGTCTTCACGGCATAGGTGGTAGTTGATCCATCTTTATTCAGGAACACAACTGTTGTGATCTGTTTTTTCACTTTGTCGATCGTGAGTTTTACGGTATGATAATTTTTCTTATCAGGTTTTTCCGGGTAGAGATCAATGTACTGGTAAACCACGCCATCCTTGGTTTCTTCTTTGATGAATTTGTATTTGAAACCTTTTTCATGAATGGTAAAAATATCATTGGGAGAAATGGTATTGTCATTTTTCTTTGCAGCAGGATCCGGGGCATTATCAATGGTGAGTTCGCCGTCTTTCTCTGTATAAACCCATGTAGTTTTTCCGTCGTTGTAATATTCCTCTTTGTAAACTTTGTCTTTCACTTTATTGTCGAGTACAATCTTGTACTTGCCGCTTTTCATCACCACATTGCCATCTTTAACGTCGCTCGTTCCGTCTGCTTTTTTTGTGGTGATGCTGAACGTTGCAGTAATGGAGGAATATGCTTTCGCTGTTGCACTCACATCATCAAGAATAACTTTGGCTTTCGGATCGTAATTCGGATCGTTTGCCTGGGGCTGCGCGTGGAGCGCGCATGCGAGAAGTATAGCTGGAAATGCTGCAATGATTTTGACGGAGTGGATCATGACTTGAGTAACGTTAGTTGATTCAATAATTCCAAAAAGCGTTCCAAAGTTAGGAAACTCGCAGCGTCCGTGCCTGTTGTTGATGAAAAGTCTTGTTAATTAATACCCTTCACGCCACATCGCCCTTCTTCCCGGTATTAATTTGCACGAGTTTTTCTTCCAGCGCCATCAGATCTTTGATCAAAACTTCTCTTGCTTTACTTCCTTCGAATTTACCGATGATGCCGGCCGTTTCGAGTTGATCCACAATTCTGCCTGCACGGTTATAGCCGAGTTTCAGTTTCCGTTGCAGCAGCGATGCAGATCCCTGCTGCTGATTCACCACGATGCGCGCCGCTTCTTCAAAAAGAGAATCACGATCGCCTTCATCAATCTCAAACTTTCCGTCGGCAGTTTCATCCACATATTCCGGCAAAAGAAAAGCATCAGGATAACCACGCTGATCGCCGATGAAGCGCGTTATCCTTTCCACTTCAGGCGTATCTACAAAAGCGCATTGCAGGCGAATGAGATCGTTGCCGGTTGAATAAAGCATATCGCCTTTACCAATGAGTTGTTCTGCTCCGCCCGAATCAAGAATGGTGCGTGAATCGATCTTGGAAGTTACGCGGAACGCAATTCTCGAAGGGAAATTCGCTTTTATGGTTCCTGTGATAATGTTGACTGATGGACGTTGTGTAGCGATGATGAGATGAATTCCTATTGCACGCGCGAGTTGCGCAAGGCGCGCGATGGGAGTTTCAACTTCTTTGCCCGCGGTCATGATCAGGTCTGCAAATTCGTCCACAACAAGAACTATATAGGGAAGAAACTTATGTCCGTTAGCAGGATTCAGTTTGCGATGAATGAATTTTGCATTGTATTCTTTGATGTTGCGCACTTGTGCTTCCTTCAGCAAATTATAACGATCATCCATTTCAATGCAAAGCGAATTCAGTGTATGAATTACTTTTTTTGTATCGGTGATAATCGCTTCAGCCGAATCGGGAAGTTTAGCAAGGAAATGCCTTTCGATCCTGTTGAATAAAGTGAGTTCTACTTTTTTCGGATCAACAAGGACGAATTTTATCTGCGCCGGATGTTTTTTGTAAAGCAATGAAACAAGGATCGCATTCAGCCCCACAGATTTTCCCTGTCCTGTTGCGCCGGCCATCAGCAAGTGCGGCATTTTACCGAGATCAGCAATGAAAATTTCATTCGCAATCGTTTTTCCCAAAGCAACCGGGAGATCCATTCCTGTATTCTGAAATCGTTCAGATGCCATGAGCGCTCGCATCGGAACAACCTCCGGATTCATATTCGGGACTTCAATTCCTATAGTTCCTTTGCCCGGAATAGGAGCAATGATGCGAATGCCGAGAGCAGAAAGACTGAGTGCAATATCATCTTCCAGGTTTTTGATCTTGGAAATGCGGACTCCTGCAGCAGGAATTATTTCATAAAGAGTAACAGTCGGGCCGATCGTTGCTTTGATTTTCTCAATGGCAATTCCATAATTGCCGAGTGTTTCCACGATACGGTTTTTATTCAGCGTCAATTCTTCTGTATTCACATTCGGTTCACTTCCTGACGCATAATTTTCAAGCAGCTCTATTGACGGAAACTGGTAACCGGAAAGATCAAGTGTGGGATCGTATTCACCGAATTCACGGACCAGATCATCCGACTTAGCACCGATCTCATCGGCGCTCAATTCGCCGGAATTCTCTTTTTTCTCAATGGTGAACTGGATATCGTCATTGCCGGAAAGATCTTTCGTTACCACTTCCTGTTCTTTTCCTCCGGTTGTATTGAGCGGAGAAATGATATTGTCGACCGGCAATTCGATCACGGGCACTTCTGTTTTTTCTTCCTGTTTTATTTCCGGAATAATTTCTGTTTCTTTTTTTTCTTCTTCATTTCTGTGAATGATGAAAGAATTTTTCAGATCATTTTCTTCCGCTGCCAATTCACTTTCAGCAACAACTTCCGGCTCTTTTTTCTTCAACCATGCGAATGATAAATTAAAATTTACAATCAGGAAAACCAGTAGTGAGAAAGCGAGGAGTAAACCGGTGCCAATGGGGCCCACTACAGAATTCAGCCACGAGCTGCTTTCGAAACCAAAAACTCCGCCGGGAAAAAAGAATTTATTTTTAAAAACAAATCCGAGAAGGATCGAGCCGAAGAGCAGGGCGTAAATTCCGTACGAAAAAGTTTTTCTCAACGGGAGCAGGCGGATATGGGCAAGCAGGCGCAACCCGAGTACAAATCCTGCCATCGGGAAGAAGAAAGAAGTTACGCCAAACCAGTTGTGAATGAAAATATGAGAGATGAGTGCGCCTAATTTTCCGAGTACATTCGAAACCGAAACATCGGAAGCGAGTAAAGTTCCCAATGGCCCCATCACTTTATCCTGGTCGGTTTGCCACGAAAAAAAGTAGGAAACAAATGCGACTGTGAGATAAGGAGCAATAATAAAAACGAGAAATGCGCCGGTAATGCGATGCAGTTTCTGATCGGTGCGCAGGCGCGTAATGAAATTTGCAATGGGATTTCCTTTTTTGCGGCGCGGTGCGGATTCCGTATTCTTTTTCTCTTTCGGTGAATTTTTCTTTTCCGGTTCAGTATCTTTTTTGCGCGATCTCGTTTTTTTTTCTTCTTCCTCTTCAATATCCAGACCGGGATCCTCTTCGGACTTTTCCGGTTTTTTCAAGGATTTTTTTTCCCTAAATTCATTCCGTACGGTTTTGAGGGTTTCATTTTCTTTTTCCGCCATGGTATAAAACGCTTAATGAACAGATAAAATTATTCCTTGCCATGCCGCCGGGAGGAGCACCACAGAAATGTTATGAACTTTTGCCTGTTTACAGGAAATTAATCGAAGAAACCAGAGAACATTTTCTCGATTTCTTTATTCTTCACCTTGGTATATTCCGGGGCAACGGTAAAGAAATTATCATCAATCTTCGATTCAGTGACAGAGGAGGCGGTGAAGTGTAATTTGAGCCCGTATTTCTTCAGTGTATAATCCATCAGTACCCCATCGATCTTGTAATAAGCGTTCGACCAATTGGGATTTTTTATAGAGATGTCATGCGTTAACCAGACCTCGGTGGACGGGGAACCATCAACAAATTTCAGAACCGCATTCACACATTTGCAACCTGCAATTTCTTTCGTTTTATTGCCATACTCAACAGTGTAATCCGGAAAATAATAATTAGTTTTTGCGATCTCATCCATATCCATCACACTTTGTTTTTTCTCGAGAAAATAGACCTGACTGAGAAAAATTTTTTTCACAGGATCAGAAATGAATTTCATTCTCACGAATCCCAATCCGGCTTCAAGTTCTGCTGCCGAATAATCGTTCTTGAAAGTCACCGTCATTTTATCCGGCATGGTCATCGAAGAAAAATCTTTTCCATCGACCACGCTCGCTTTGTAGGAAATTATTCCTTCGCGAATATGTTTCTTGAAAATTCCGGTTTTAGGATTGAAAAGCAGAAAACTCAAGCCCGCGATGAGTGAGATAAAAAGGAGAAGAATGACGATTCTTTTCTTCGAAAAACGCGAGCTCATAATTTTTCGGGTCAATGCTGGATATTCAGATTCGGCGAATCTGTCATACGTCCGTTTAGGACGCGGCAAGGTAAAGATAAATTCCGAACGGCGGATTGGCTTTTTCCCCTCTAATAGCCGAGCGTTTTGAGCATGGATTTAAAACTCTGCTCTTTGGCAAAAAGACGAGTTACTACTTCACCTTCTTCGTCTTTGTCAATGATCACGTGCTTCGGTGCAGGAATAAGGCAGTGCTGAATTCCACCGTATCCGCCAAGTGATTCCTGGTAAGCACCGGTGTGAAAAAAACCAATATACAAGGGGTCCTTTTCACCCTGGCTGGCCTTAGGGAGAAACACCTGGTTGGCATGCGCTTCGGTATTGTAAAAGTCCATACTGTCGCAGGTAAGGCCTCCTAGATTAACATTCTGATATTCTCTTTCCCAGTGATTTATGGCAAGTAATATAAATCTTTGGTTAATACCCCATGTATCAGGAAGAGTTGTGATGAAAGAACTATCGATCATATACCACAACTCGCGGTCGTTCTGCAATTTTGTATCAATCACGGAATAGAGCGCCGCACCACTTTCACTCACAGTGAATGATCCGAATTCGGTAAAAATATTCGGCTCAGGAATTTCATTGTTGTCGCAGAAATTCTTGATCTGCGAAATGATTTCTTCGATCATGTATTCATAATCATATTCGAAACCCAGTGAAGTTTTGATCGGCATTCCACCTCCAATATTCAGCGAATCGAGAGATGGACAAATTCGTTTAAGTTCCCAGTATATTTTCAGGCATTTTGCAAGTTCTGTCCAGTAATAGATCGTGTCTTTTATTCCCGTATTGATAAAAAAATGAAGCATCTTCAATTCGAACTTCGGATTCGAACCGATCTTTTCCTTGTAAAACTGGATGATCTCACTATGGCGAATTCCCAATCGTGAAGTGTAAAACTGAAAATTCGGTTCTTCTTCAGAAGCAATGCGGATACCCATCTTCATTTTCGACCCCTTGAAATATTTTGCATAATAATCGAGCTCCGCTTTATTGTCAAGCACCGGAAGAATATTGAATCCGTCATTAGCAAGATCGGTCACCATCTGCTGGTATTGCTTGCGTTTGTAACCATTGCAAACCACAAAATGTTCTTTCGTCATCAACCCTTTTTTGAAAAGTTCTTTCACAATATTGATGTCGTAAGTAGATGATGTTTCCAAGTGCACATCATTCTTCAGTACTTCTTCCAGCACAAATGAAAAGTGAGAACTCTTTGTGCAATAACAATAGGTATAACTACCTTTGTAATCCACTTTTGCCATAGCAACGTGGAATAGCCGTTTTGCTTTCTGGATCTGCTCACTGATCTTGGGAAGGTAAGTCACCTTCAATGGTGTACCATATTTTTTGATAATATCCATTAATGGTATATCATTGAAATACAATTCATTTTCCTGAACGGAAAATCCTTCCTGGGGAAAATTGAACGTTTGTTCGATCAAATTCTGGTAGGTGTTTTCCATAGCTACCGGATTGAGAACAGAAGATGTGGGTGAGTTACTTGTGCGTGTGTGCATGATATGTAAGTGAGTTGCTTTGAAACAGAACACAAAAGTAAGAGATAATATGGCCTACAAAAAAATAAAATTCATTGAAGTCAAATCCGAGATTGGAGCTGGAACCAGGGGAGCCAGTCTTGGGGTAGATGCCATTAAAATTGCTGCACTTGATTATGGCTCCAGCATGTTTCGCCAGCATGAGTCTGTTGAAATCAAGAACGAGAATAACCTGCTGTTTGAACCCACAGCGCAACCTTACGCCAAGAGGATCAAGGGAATGATCACCATGTACGAACGGGTGGCAAGCGAAATTCAGAAAACCCTTCGTTCAAACGGCTTTCCTATTGTACTGGCTGGCGATCATAGCACGGCCGGAGGAACCATAGCCGGAATAAGAATGGCTTACCCCAAAGCAAGACTCGGAGTGATCTGGATCGACGCGCATGCCGATATCCATTCTCCATGGACCACACCATCAGGCAACTTGCATGGTATGCCGATAGCCGCATCGTTAGGTGAAGACAACGTGGCGAACAAGATGAATAAGCCGGATAAAGAAACGATTGAGCTCTGGAAAAAACTGAAAGAAGTAGGAGGTGTTGTACCCAAACTTCAATACAGGGACCTCGTTTACGTGGGTGTGCGCGATGTGGAACCGGAGGAGACTTCTCTTCTGAAAAAGCATAATGTAAAAATGTTTACTACGAATGAAGTGAAGAGACACGGAGTGGAAAGAATTGCACGCGACACACTCGCTCATCTCAATCAGTGCAATCTAATTTACATTTCATTCGACGTGGACAGTATGGATTCATCTATTTCAAAAGGCACAGGCACCCCCGTTCGCAATGGTATTACTGAAAAAGAAGCCGGTTCTCTTCTCGTGCGGCTTATTCAGAATGAAAAAGTCTGCTGCTTCGAATTATGCGAAGTGAATCCTACTCTTGATAAAGAAAACCTAATGGCGGAAAATACTTTTGAAATTCTTACCAAAGTTGTTTCGCAGATCACTTACTGATTTTATGAATTCTCCTGAACAACTTCTTTCTACACACATTCTCCGCGCTGTTGAAACGCTTTTCGGCTACACTGCGAATAACAGCAACATCGCATTCCAGAAAACAAATCCTCAATTCGAAGGAGATATTTCTCTTGTTGTTTTTCCATTTGTAAAATCGTCGGGAAAGCTGCCCGAACAAACGGCGCAACTGATCGGCGAATATCTCAAGTCAAATGTTCCTGAAGTAGAAAAATTCAACGTGGTCAAAGGGTTCCTGAATATTATTCTCGGGAAAGAATTCTGGCTGAGCGGACTTAAAGAAATTGCAGCCGATGAAAATTTCGGAACAAAGATCGCCACGGATTCGTCTCCGCTCGTTGTGGTGGAATACAGTTCGCCCAATACAAACAAGCCGCTTCACCTGGGCCACATACGGAATAATTTACTGGGTTGTTCTATAGCACAACTTCTCGCTGCGAACGGAAACCGGGTGACGAAAGTGAATTTGGTGAATGACCGCGGAATTCATATTTGTAAAAGCATGCTCGCATGGCAGAAATTCGGGAATGGAGAAACACCGGAGTCGAGTGGAATGAAAGGTGATCATCTGGTGGGGAAATATTATGTGGAATTTGATAAACATTTTAAAGAAGAAGTTCTACAACTCCAGTCCACAGGCATTAGTAAGGAAGAAGCAGAAAAAAAATCATCGCTGATGCTTTACGCTCATGAAATGCTCCTAAAATGGGAATCAAACGATCCCGAAGTAATTGCGCTCTGGAAAAAAATGAACGGCTGGGTGTACGATGGATTTGCGATCACTTACAAAAAACTCGGAGTTGAGTTCGATAAAACATATTACGAATCGCAAACGTATTTGCTGGGAAAATCGATCGTGGAAGAAGGATTGAAAAAAGGAATTCTTCATAAGCGCGATGATGGCGCAGTGATCATTGACAACACAGATGCCGGGCTCGACCAGAAAGTTTTATTGCGCAGCGATGGAACTTCCGTTTACATTACGCAGGATCTCGGCACAGCGGAAGAGCGTTACCGGGAATTTCATTTCGACAAACATATTTACGTTGTAGGCAATGAGCAGGAGTACCATTTCAAAACGCTGAAAGTTTCGCTGAAAAAATTAGGACACCACTGGGCCGACAGTTTGTTCCATCTTTCCTACGGCATGGTCGATCTGCCGGAAGGAAAAATGAAATCGAGAGAAGGAACCGTGGTGGATGCTGATGATCTCATTGATGAAATGGAAAAAGGTGCGCGCGCGCTCGCGGAAGAAAAAGGAATGATCGAAGGAATGGAGGAAAGTGAAAAGGAAAAACTTTCTCACATCGTGGGAATGGCGGCGCTCAAATATTTCATACTGAAAGTGGACCCGAAAAAGAAAATGATTTTCAATCCCAAAGAGAGCATCGATCTGCATGGCAACACGGGCCCGTTCATGCAGTACACGCACGCGCGCATACGCAGCATCTGGAGAAAATCGGGATTGAAAGAAATTCCTGCAATCGATATTTCTGCTGCTGTTCATGAAAAAGAAAAAGAACTCATCAGAATCATTTTCGGATTTCCTTCGGTGGTGAATGAAGCGGCGAATAATTTGAGCCCGGCGCTCATTGCCAACTACACCTACGATCTCGCAAAAACATTCAACCAGTTCTATGATGTTTGCCCGGTGCTGAAAGAAGAAAATATTTCATTGAGGAATTTCCGTCTTGTGCTTTCTGTAACTGTTGCGCGTACAATAAAAACTGCAATGAAACTTTTGGGAATAAAAGTGCCGGAGCAGATGTAGCCGCAACTTAGCGCTGATTATTTTTTCAAAAAATAAACAGGAACCGCTCTTGTTTATTCAGAAGCGGCTCCTGCATTCCAGGTTTTCAATGCCCGCCTTTACGAATGTCTGACGGTTTATGAAAAGCGGGCGGAGGAGAACCTGCCGGCATTTTAGGTTGTACCTGCCGGTTATTTCCAGTCTCACCCGAAGACATCCGCACCGGACCCGAATTGCGCTGCGCCGGATAATGCATAGGTTCATAATTTTCATGTCTTGCATTGCTCCGCGTAAATTCCGGTTCACGATTATTTTGCTTCGATGGATAACCACGAGGAGGCGAAGAATAGGAGCGCGTAATTTTCTGATCGTTACTTTTTACCGGGTGCTCGCGGCCTGTATTTTTTTCCATCGGGACATTGTGATCAAAGATCTTTTCCGGTTTATTCACTTCTCCTTCTCTTCTTCCACCTCCATTATTTTTTTCCACGCTGTAATTTCTATTTTCAAAATATCGGGGATCAACTCTTCTTCGGTATGGATAGTAGAGCATCTCACAATCCGGAAAATAATTTTCGTAAACTCTCACGTATTGTTCGTGGTAATCAAAAACGTAAGGATAATAAATCCCGAAACTCACCGGTTCCCACGGGATCCACCAATCGGGATAATAGTCCCAGTACCACGGAGATTCCCACAAAACATAATCGGGAGAATAAATGAACGCAATGCACGGCCAGTACCACACGTTCACAATAATGGATGCCGATGCATAAGCGAAACCAGCAGTACCTTTTGATTTTTCTGAGGGCTGAACAATGTATTCTTTTCCATAAAGATTTTCATCGCCCACGATCTGTATATGCACTTCTTTGTCACCGGTTTTTTCTGTTTCGATCACTGCAACATCCTGCGACTGTTTTTCATTGAGCGGTACACGTAGAATAATAGCATGATCTTTTTCTTTTCGTTTATCGATAACACGGATATAATCTACTTTGCCGTCCTGGTTAAGATCGAGGTTGTTGATGTGATTGCTTTTTGTATTCAGCGATTTTTCGAATTCTGCGGGATCACGCGATGTTCTGAAAAGATTCATCACCGCATACAGATCCAATCCGTTTCCCGAAAGTTTTGTTACATTGCCTTCCTTGTGGTTGCAGAATTCAAATGTTACACCCGCTAATCCGGCGAACATTAAAATGAGGATACGTTTCATAATATTATCTTTTAGTTGAATTCACTATTTAAGCGCAATTACCTTACAGTGCAAAGTTCGGGCGAAGAAAAATAATGCTGCACCATTTTCGACGGATGGAACAGGAGGGAAGATAGTTTGCGTAAAAATTGCAGGAGACGGAATAGGAAATTTTCAGCGGGTTATCATTTTACCATTTCATCAGCACCATCCTGTATGTATTCTCACAACTTTCACAGGAAATAATTTCCGACGGAAAAAAATTATTCATCTCACCATGAGTCAAAGTACACGTCGAAAGTTTAGAATAAAGTTCCATAGATGATTTTCCATCGGCATCGATTGCACAAATGTAATCGCCGGCTTTGATCATTTCTTTTTCCATATCCAGCGTGTAATACATCAGGATCAATTCACCGTTGTTGTAGGTCCACCAGGGATCTTCGCAGGGCACAGCATAAGATTCCATTTTCCGGTCCATGAAATTTTCCCATTTTATTTTTCCGTTCTCATCCACTCGGATCGTAACCACATCGCCGGAAAAAAATTCTGAAGGAAGGTCAGGTCCCGGATCAGGAGCGAAGTACGATGTTTCTTCCATTAGCAAGGTTGATCCTCCATCCTCATTCACAAAAAATCCTTTCACCTCAAAAAGCGCGGGCACCGATCTTACGATTACTGAAATTTTCTGAGCGTAGCGTTTTAAAAAATCTTCACTGAAAGATTGCAAAGAAGAAATGAACGGTTGGTAACCATTCGCATCGCAGATCATAAAAAAAGTTCCGCTGATGGAATCATTCGATCCAATCGTGTACGTTCCGCCCACGCGCACGCTCCCGTCGGCGCACACATCTGCCATTGCGCGCACGATATGCGCACCCGCGATGCTGATCTTCACATCTTTCACAAAAGTTCCGAAATCGCGCAGTACCACAAGATGATATTCATACTGCGGATGCAAACCCATTCGTTGAAAAACCGTGGTGAATAAATAAATGAATCCATTCTCATCCACAGTCACCGAATTAATAATCGTACTATCTGCGCACAAATGAAGACCCACTTCTTTTTCCCAGCGGACATGCAGAGAATCGTCGAGTACACGAAAAAAATATTGCAAACCATTCAGTTTATCCGATTTTGTTTTCCAGTACAAGAGCATTTTTTTCCCGCTGTTGGAAAAAGCATAACTCATGCCATTGTTTTCCATTTTCCAGGAATAATAAGAAGCTGGACATTCAGCTATCACATCCTGTTTTGCCTCCACGTTCATTGTGGTCCTATCTACGCGTTGCGCGATCAGTGTGTATGATTTTTTACTTCCATCCCATCCGGTCGTGAACATATAAAGATTTTTTCCGAGCAGTTGCCCCATTGTAAATTCACTTTCATCGTGCGCGTACCAGAGTTTGCCCGCGCTTACATCCGCAATGAGTTTTGCGTTCCTGTCGAATTTTTTTGCGCGAATACCGAAATCAGTTTTCACGAATGCATAATATCCCGATGAGTCTGCTCCAGCAAGGTACGGGGCATTACCGTCTTTCATTTTCCATTCTGCACCCTGCGTGAGTACAGGAGTAAAGATTTGCGCATGGAGCAGAAAATTCGTGATGAAAAAAAATGAAAAAAGAAAATAAAAATATCGTTTCATGTCATTTCAATTAAGCACCACTTTCACTCTCCGCAAATAAAAATTCTCACAGCAGAAAAGCAGGAATTCATTTTCGCCGGTGCGATAAGTGTAATAAGGAAGAAAAAGCGTTTCATGCGGTAATGCCGGTTGCAGATCGTGAATAAAAATTTTCCCGGCCGAATCTATTTTCGCGATGGAGACCATGCCGCTTGAATAGCCGTAACTGTTCTGGTCGTCGTGCACCTGGTCGTTGTAAAAAAGAAAAAGATCATTTCCAGAATAGAAATAACGGACAGGAATATTCTGCATGTGTTTGAGCGACGTGTTCTGATCCTTTGAAATAATATCCTGCCACAGCAGCGATGCCGAACTGTCGTAATGAAAAATGAATAATTCTTCATGGTATTCTGTTCTCACTTCTGGTAGATCCAGCGAATTATCATTGGTAAAATAGGTTTCCTTATTCGCAAAACTCCGTTCACTGATCATTGTAATTCCTCCGCGATCATCAGCATGCACATCGATCACAGGAAAAATATCCTGCATTTTCACGAGCGTGTCATTCACCTTATTTCCGAAATCTTTGAGCAGGTCTGAAGAGAAGGGATTCAGTTGGATGCGACTCTGCATATAACCGCTCTTTTCCAGTTCCAGGAAAAATGTTCCGTCGATATAGCCCTCTTCCCCTTCATTGTAAAATCCGGAAATACGGACTGTGCCGTTTGCAGTAACATCGAAGGCGCAGTCACTGATCATTTCATTGCCAGTCTCCAGTAAAACATCTTTCACAAAAGTTCCTTTATCGCGAAGAATGAAAAGATGATACTCGGAAATAAATGAATGATGTGCAAAATTATTCTTCCGCACCAGGAAGTACACCCTTCCTTCATTATCCACTTTTACCTGCGCGAGTTCGCAGTTGTCGGGTGGAAAAAAAGTATGGATTTCTTTTTCCCAATACAGGTTCAGCGAATCGTCGAGTACTTTCAGGTAAAAGGCCTGGTCTGTTCTGGATCCGTCGGCAGTTTTGTAATACAGCAGCAGTTTTTTTCCATCCGGCGAAAAAGCGTAGGAGGTAGTTGTGTTGGAATACAACGGCACGTTTATGTTAACAGATCGCGTGAGTACCTGCGCACCTGGTGTTACCGTGAGCGAATCTTTGTTCACCTGCGACGCGCAGAGCACGAGCGAGCGGGCGTGCGGGTCGAATGTATTGGTGAACAGCCAGATCGTATTTCCCATTTCGTGGATGGAAGAGAAAAAATATTTTTTAGGATTGTAAACATTCTTGTCCACCGGTTCGAACCGGGCCATGCTCATATCCGCATTCAGTTTCATCATGCAATTCACACCACCTACCTGCCCGAATGCAAAATAACCCGTTGCATCTTTCCCGCAATATTCACTAAGCATCTCATTGTTGCGGGCGGTGCGTTGACTCGCAGTAACTGAAACAGAAAAATCCTGGGCAGTTATTTTAATTGCTGACGTGAAAAGAAGAATTGAAAAAAAATTTCTCATTGGGAATGATGCCCGAATTTACCGAGAAAACAAGTGCTGTAGAAATGTTGAATGTGAATGGCGGCTTTCATTTAATAACTGGTCGGGAAAATCAAAGGACCATCAATTGTATTCCCAATAACCAGCAACCAATAACTCTTTTCTTATCTTCGTACTCCTTAAAATTTCAAGGTCATGTTCGATAATTTAAGCGACAAATTAGAACGCGCATTCAAAGTCCTCAAAGGCGAGGGAAAGATCACCGAGGTCAATGTCTCCGATACGCTCAAAGATATCCGCAAAGCGCTGCTCGATGCAGACGTGAGTTTTGCTGTTGCAAAAAAATTCACTGATGAAGTAAAAATAAAAGCGCTCGGGCAAAATGTACTCACTGCCGTTTCTCCTGGACAATTGCTCATCAAGATCACGCACGATGAGTTGCGCCTGCTCATGGGCGGTGCGGCGAGCGAATTAAAGATCAACAGTAACCCGGCCATTATTCTCATGAGCGGATTGCAGGGATCAGGAAAAACGACGCATTCAGGGAAATTGGCGAATTTTCTCAAGAGTAAAAAAGGAAGAAACCCTCTTCTTGTTGCGTGCGATATTTATCGTCCTGCCGCGATCGATCAACTTAAAGTTTTAGGTGAACAGATCGGTGTGGAAGTTTATGCAGAATCCGAATCGAAAGATGCTGTTGGAATTGCAAAGCGTGCTGTGGCTCATGCGAAGCAAAATGGAAATACAATTGTGATCGTCGATACTGCAGGACGTCTTGCTATCGATGAAATAATGATGAACGAGATCGCAGCTATTAAAAAAGCGATCGATCCCGACGAAATTCTATTTGTTGTCGATTCCATGACGGGACAGGATGCGGTGAATACTGCAAAAGCATTCAATGATAAACTTGATTTCGATGGTGTGATCCTCACCAAACTCGATGGTGATACAAGAGGCGGTGCTGCACTTTCCATAAAATCCATTGTAAACAAACCGATCAAGTTTGTAGGAACGGGAGAGAAGATGGATGCGCTTGATGTTTTTTATCCCGAGCGTATGGCCGATCGCATTCTCGGAATGGGAGACGTGGTTACACTCGTAGAAAAAGCGCAGGAACAATTTGACGAGAAAGAGGCGCGGAGAATTCAGGAACGCATTGCGAAAAATAAATTTTCATTCAACGATTTTCTCGGGCAGTTGCAGCAGATCAAGAAAATGGGAAATGTGAAAGACCTGATGGGAATGATTCCCGGCGTTGGAAAAGCGATCAAGGACATCAACATTGACGACGATGCATTCAAACATATTGAGGCGATCATTCAATCGATGACGCCGAAGGAACGCGAGCATCCCGAGATCATAAACGGAAATCGTAAAATGAGAATTGCGAATGGAAGCGGAAGAAATATCCAGGAAGTGAATCGATTGATGAAACAATTCGAAGAGACCAGAAAAATGATGCGCGTAATGCAGGACAAAGGGCAGATGGCGAAGATGATGAGGAATATGCCGAAGATGAAAAAATAATTTTTTTCTGTAGATTATTTATTTGCCAATGACAAAAAATAAGTTTACAAAAAATAAATGCATCTGTGCAATTAGTTTCTGATTAAAGCTGAACCACAACCCCAATGATAATTAACTAATGAAATTAATAGACGGAAAAAAAATAGCAGAAGAAATTCAGTCCGAAATAGCTGAAGAAGTAAAAAATTATGTGGCGAATGGAAATCGCGCGCCTCATCTTGCTGCTGTTCTTGTCGGAAATGACGGAGGAAGCCTCACGTATGTGAATGCAAAAGTGAAAGCATGCGAACGGATCGGTTTTCGTTCAACACTCATTCATCTTGATGAAAAAATTTCGGAAGCAGAATTACTTGCAACAGTGAATAAACTGAATAATGATCCGGAGATCGATGGATTCATTGTGCAGTTGCCATTGCCAAAACACATCAATGAACAGAAAGTGATTGAAGCGGTGGATCCGAAAAAAGATGTGGACGGTTTTCATCCTTCCAATGTGGGTCGCATGGCGCTCGATCTTCCCTGCTATCTTCCTGCAACTCCATTCGGAATTGTGCAATTGCTCGAACGCAATAAAATTGAAACTTCCGGAAAGAATTGTGTGGTCATCGGCAGGAGTCACATCGTGGGTTCGCCAATGAGTATTTTGCTCCGCAGAAATTCTTATCCCGGAAATTGTACGGTGACGGTTGTTCACAGCAAAACGAAAGATATTTCTTCCTTCACAAAAAATGCAGACATCATTGTTGTCGCCATTGGCAAACCGCATTTTCTGAAAGCAGATATGGTGAAAGAAGGAGCAGTGGTGATTGATGTGGGCACTACGCGCGTGGATGCGCCCGGAACAAAAAACGGCTGGCGATTGCAGGGCGATGTGAAGTTTGATGAAGTGGCCCCGAAGTGCAGTTGGATCACACCCGTTCCCGGTGGAGTGGGGCCGATGACGATCACCGGGCTTTTGCAGAATACACTGCTCGCCGCGAAGAAAGCGATCTACTGACCTCAAATTATTTTCTATTTACAAGCGTTTAATACCGAATCCTTCCCACGGTTTCATTTAGATTCGCGCTGGTGTTTCATAATTAGTTTTTTTGTTTTTACCGAACTGGTCACAATTTGTGACCAGTTCATATTTTATAGTTTATGAATACAAAAGTACCGGTAAGAAAATTTGACAACCTGATCTTCGATTTCAGGGGAATCAAAGTGATGATCGACGTGGATCTCGCGATGCTCTATGAAACAGAAACCAAAAAATTGAAGCAGCAGGTAAAACGAAATCGAAAACGTTTTCCGAAAGATTTCATGTTTACCCTGACGAAAGAGGAAAAAGAAATGCTCCTGTCGCAGGCATCACGGCTTTCTTTCCTGAAACACTCCTATGTACGTACGATGGTTTTTGCCGAACAAGGCGTGGCGATGTTATCCAGCGTCCTTAATTCTCCACGGGCGATACAAATGAATATTGAGATCATGCGTGCATTTGCGCGTTACCGTGCGATCCTGATTGAGAACAGGGATCTGAAAAAAGAAATAAACGCTCTGGATGATAAAGTAAACCAGGTTTTCAAATTTCTCCTGAAAAAAATAGATGCGCTCGCGCCCAAACTGGGAAAAAGAAAAAAAATCGGTTACGCTATAAAAAGAAAATAAACGAACTGGTCACAATTTGTGACCAGTTCAAAAATAATTTCCTTTGCATTCTTTCCTTCCCAGGATTCCTTTCGTACGATTGCTCCTTCCATTCATTGCCGGAATTATTTTTTCATGGGGACTAAAATTTCTTCTGCCGGTGAAAGATTTGTTGCTGCTGCTTTTGCTTTGTACGGCTGTCGTTATTATTTCCAGGTACCTTCTTAAAAGATCACTCCGCTTTTCAGGGATCGACGGGCTTGCCATTTCTTCTGCACTTTTCATTTGTGGGATTGCTTCCGTTTCTTTTCATTTCGAAAAAGAAAAAAATACAATAGCCGGTGAAAAAAATATCCAGCGGATCATCGTGTGTGTGAATTCAGAACCCGTGGTGAAAGAAAATAAAATAAAGTTCGAAGGAAGAATTATTTCCTGGCAGCAGAACGGCCAATGGAAAAATGGTGATGAGCGTTCTCTTTTCTACCTCGATCGCTCAGCGGCAAGCGAAAATCTGCGGTATGGAGAAGAAATTGTGATTGCCCGCGCGCCCATAAAAACTAAAGGGATTGCTAATCCCGGAGAATTCGATTATGCCGCCTGGCTTTCCAAACGGGAAATTTTTTCAAATGTTTTTGCGCATGATGGACAGTGGAGAGATCTCGGACTCAATAACGGAAATTATTTTGTGCGCGCAGCTTTTTCACTTCGCAAATATTGTCTCGGAAAATTTGTAGAATATGGAATGAATGGAAATGAATTCGGTGTAGCCGCCGCGCTGTTGCTTGGCGATTCAGATCATCTCGATCCTTCCGTGATCCGTTCCTACAGCGCTTCCGGCGTTCTGCATGTGCTTTCTGTTTCGGGAATGCATGTCGCTCTTATTTATGTTATTCTCCTGAAATTACTCGGCCCGTTTGAAAAAAGAAAATATTCAAAATGGTTCAGTTTTTTTCTGCAGTTATTTTTTCTTTGGTTTTATGCAACGCTCACCGGGCTTTGTCCTTCGGTACTCCGGTCCGTTACCATGCTCACCGTTGTCATCATCGGGAAAGCGATGGGAAGAAACGGGAATATTGTGAATTCCATTGCGGCTTCTGCATTTATTCTTTTGCTCTTCGATCCGCTCCTGTTGTTCGATGCGGGGTTCCAGCTTTCCTATTTCGCTGTTGCCGGAATTGTAATTGTTCAACCTTTACTCGCTGCAAAGTGGGAACCTGATTTTTTTCTCTGGAGACATTTGTGGACCATGTTCACCGTAACTATTGTTGCCCAACTTTTTACTTTTCCACTCGGACTTTATTATTTCAAACAGTTCCCTTCCTATTTTCTTTTTGCCAACATGATCATTATTCCTTTATCGACGATCGTGTTGTATGCCGGACTTGTCTTCCTGGTGTGTTCGCCGGTAAGATTCATTACTAAACTTTTCGCTGTTGTATTTATTTTTCTTGTGCACCTCCTTAACAGTTGTGTTGCGTTCACCGAACACCTTCCGTATTCCTCCGTTCACTTTTCGCCGGTATCTGTTACGTCAACGATCCTCTTGTATGCCGTTATTATTTCCGGAATGATTTTTATGATTAAACGGCATGGAAATTATTTCAATGTGTTTCTTGCCTCAGGAGTTCTGCTTTTCATTTCGTTGAATTCATTCACGAAGATGAACAGCGGGAAGATCATTTTTTTCAGCGTTAACAGGGAAACAGCGATCGGTTTTGTGAATCAAAATTCTGCCGGCGTTTTTGTCGATTCGGCGCTTGCCGTCAAAAAGGAAAATATTGATTTTCACGTTTCACCTTTTTTTTCCGTTGAAGGAAAGGATAATGAAGAAATAATTCCTGTAGGAAATAATTCTTCCGGGGTGGAATGCATCGATGTCGGTAACAGGAAAATCATCATCGCTCAGCAAAATGATTTTTCGTCAATGAAATCTGAACCTGATTTTCTTTTGCTGAAAAATTTCAATAAAAAATTTCCTGAAATTCCTCCTTCCTGGAAACACGTTGTGATCATCACTGATGCATCGGATTCCGAATTTGAAAAAAATAAAATCCGCACCTATTGCAGTAAAAGAAATCTGAAGACCTATGATCTCGAAAGCAAAGGCGCCTTGATCATTAACAGCGGATCATTTATTTTTTCCTGATGTAAACTTCCTCTGCATCGAATCCACCCATTCTTACAAAATCATTGAATTCATTCCCTTTGGGTTCTATTCCATAGATCTTTTTTGTTGTATCCTTTGTTTCATAATATTTATCAAATTCACTGAAAACCATGAAGCGTTCAATATTTGCAAATGAAATGTAAGCGACATTGAGCACCTTACCTGAGATATCTACTTTTCTCACGTAATAATTCAGGGAGTCGGACGGGAAATTGAAATAATAAGAGCCGTTGTATTTTCGTACAACGTGCCGCGGACCGATAGTGAACAGGGTATCAGTAATAATCTCGTAACCGATCATCGTATCATTGACCACTTTGAAATGTTGGACCAGATCGTTTAAAGTATAGAGTGTATCACCGCTGTAATTTTTTGCAGAAGCGGAATCCGGTGTTGTCCACGCCCAGTGAATGGGAAACAGGGATCTCCGGATCACCATTTTGTCGGAGATCGTTAGTGTGACAGTATCGTTATTCTGAGAAAAAGTTCCGCGTAATTCATTGGGAATTTCTTTGAGATTTTTTGCATTCACGGGCTGGGGATAGCGAAAGCAAAGCGAATCCTCATAGCAGGAAAAAAGAAGAGTTGATAAGAACAGCGCAGGGAAAAAGTATTTTTTCATGGGGCAGGTTTTAGTAGCATAACTCACTGAATAAAGAAAAGGTATTTTTTCTTTGATAAAACGTGTTAAAAAAAGAAGCAGTTTTCCCAAAATGAAATTTCAGTTTTTATGACCCTGTTGTCATTGGTAAAACTTTCTCGCCTTATTTTACAACTGTCGACGGGAGAAAAAATATTCGTAGCTGAGGATCCGGCATAAAGCGCTTAGTGAGTTCCTTTATACTTTCAGCAAAAACCTTTTATCTTGCAGGAATAACGACAACTCACCTATGAAAAAAGTGCATTTTATTTTTTTATTTGTGCTCTCACTTCTGCTCACTTCGAAAGCATTTTCACAGGTGCAGGATACGCTTGCAACTGATACTGCCGCAGTATGGGATTATCAACTCGGAGGCCAGGCAAAAATTTCATGGGACAGCATCAAAGGATACTGGACAAAAAATATTCTGCCGGCGATTCTTAAAAGATCTCACATAGATCTCAGTTGCAGGGAATGCCCGGAAGTGATCATGGTGGTCGAATTAACAATAGATTCGACAGGGCATATCACGAAGTATAAATTGGATTCCGGAAAAAAATGCGGAGAAAAATTTCCATTGGGAATGGAGAAACAATTCCTCGATTATTTTCTCAAAACAACTTTTCCGCCCGCTCTCTGCAATAAAAAAATAAAAACAAGGTTGGGGTCGAGTCTTTTGTGCAAATAAATCCCGCGCTAATCTTTGCCTGTACCAATCTGAAAAAAACTTTTCTGATTCAGAATCTTTCTGTCATTGAAAAGAAAAAATTTCCTTCGATCGCGGCATTCTCATCACTATCCGAACCATGAACAGCATTCGCCGCAATTGATTTCGCATACAAAGCGCGGATCGTTCCCGGTTCTGCTTTCGACGGATCGGTTGCGCCAATGAGTTTTCGAAAAGAAGCAACTGCATCATCTCTCTCGAGGATTGCCGCCACGATGGGGCCCGACGACATATAATCGACCAGCTCTTTATAAAATCCACGCTCTTTATGCACTTCGTAGAATTTTCCCGCCATCTCCGCTGAAAGTTTGGTGTACTTCATTGCCACAATGCGGAATCCTGCTTCGTTGATCTTTGCAAGTATGGGGCCGATGTAATTGTTGCCAACCGCATCGGGTTTGATCATGGTGAATGTTCTGTTCGTTGCCATTTTATTCTTTGGTTATTGCACGGGCATTTCCCGATAATTTCGCGGGCAAAAGTAAGCATTTTTCATTTTCAGAATATCGTTCATCGGTCCTTTCGCGTAACTTTGAACGTCAACCAAAAAAAACGCACACCAAATATTTTCTGCATTTGAGCGACGCCTCCACACTCAAAAAATTTCTTGCTAAAAAAAGAAAGATCGCCATTGTCACACACTGGTCTCCCGATGGTGATGCCATAGGTTCTTCACTCGGACTCTGGAATTATCTCATTAAATGCGGACATGATGCACAGGTGATCGTTCCCAATGAATATCCTGCTTTTCTCCATTGGATGCACGGCCATTCTAAAGTGACTGATGCGATGAAGAATAAAAATAAAGCGGAAAAACTGCTGGAGAATTCAGAGATCATTTTCTGTCTCGATTTCAATGACCTGAAAAGGATCAATTCGCTTGGCGATAAAATTTTGAAATTAGATATTCCGAAAGTGCTCATCGATCATCACCCGAATCCTTTAAGCTTCGCGCAGTATTCTTTTCATCGCGTGGAATCTTCTTCTACCGCCGAACTCATTTACGATCTTATTCTTTCGCTCGGCGGCAAGAAAAAGATCGATCGCCACATTGCCGATTGTCTCTATACAGGAATCATGACCGACACCGGCTCATTTCGTTTTCCGAGTACCACACCGAAAACCATGCGCGTGGCGGCCGCACTCATGGAGGCAGGTGCAGATGCCGCGCTCAACCACGTGCGCGTGTACGATGATAATTCGGAATTCCGCATTCGGCTACTTGGTTATGCCTTGAGTGAAAAAATGGAAGTAATCCCTGAAATGCATACTGCTTTTTTTACATTGAGTGAAGCAGAGCAGGATCGTTTTCATTATGAAAAAGGAGATACCGAAGGACTCGTGAATTATGGCCTTACTATGAAGGGAATTGTTTTTTCAGCATTTTTTGCTGAGCGCGACGGAAAAATAAAATGTTCGTTTCGCTCCAAAGGAAATTTCGATGTAAATGAATTTGCACGTGCCAATTTCAATGGCGGAGGTCACCGTAATGCGGCTGGCGGGCAACTCGAAATTTCATTGGAGGAAGTTGTTAAAAAATTCAAAACTGCTCTTCCAGCTTATCTTCCCAGACTAAAAAAGGCCTGAACTTCGTTCAGAAAGAAAACAGTTCATGCTCCGTTCCATTTTTTTCCTTCTTATTTTTCTGATCGTATCTTGCGGTGAGCAGGGGAAACCGAAGAAGCAGCCGATCTCGAAACAGCAGATGCACACGCTCTCGCTGCAGATGAACACGTGGGATGAGAAGCGGCAGAATGATGAGATCAATCAATACATCAAAAATCATAACTGGCAGATGCAGGAAACCCCAACGGGGTTGCGTTACATGTTCCTGAAAAAAGGAAACGGTGAACAGGCAAAGAGCGGAATGTTCGCGAAAGTTTATTTTAAAATTTACCTGCTTGACGGAACAGTTTGCTACGAAACCAAAAAAGATTCGGCAAAAGAATTTCTCATTGGAGAAGATTACGTGGAATATGGAATTCATGAAGGAATACAACTTATGCACGTGGGCGACCAGGCACGATTCATTCTTCCATCGCATCTCGCGCAGGGACTTACCGGCGACGAAAAAAAAATTCCGCCGCTTTCGAGCGTGGTGTATGAAGTGGAATTAATTTCATTAAGAAAAAAAGAATGAAAAAAACAGTTATTCTCCCCGCATTATTTCCTGTGTTCTTTTTTTTCTCGTGCGATGATGCGAAGTATCCCGGTTTTACGGAAGCTGCCAAAGGTGTTTTCTATAAACTTCATATTCCCGGTGAATCCGGCAAAAAAGCCGGAGAGAATGATTACTACGAGATCCGCATGCAGAATAAATATGGCGGAAAAGTTTTTTACGATTCCGAATTTCAAACCGGAACAGGAACACTTTTCGTCCAGGCGTCCACGAGTCCGTACTTCAGTGTGCTCTCCGAAGGAGACAGCGCTACATTCATGCTTCCCGGCGGAGATCTTCACATGATCGGAACGCCGGATACGGGAACAGTGGAAATGAATGTGAAGGTGATCCGCATTGTGAATGAAGCAGCGTATGAAAAAATTTCAGAGAACCGCGATCCTGATCTCGATGAGCAGATGATCATTCAGCGTTACATGAAAAAAAATAAAATCAATTGCGCTCAGGACAGTACAGGATTGATATTTCAATCGGAGAAAGAAGGCATCGGTGAAAAGCCATCGACAGGAAAAACAATTGTCATTCATTACACGGGAACCCTGATGAACGGTGTGATGTTCGATGACACGCGCGCTGAAAACAAACCATTCTCATTTACATGGGGACAGCCCGACCAGGTTTTGCCGGGATTAGAACAGGCCCTTCACCGAATGAAAGCAGGAGCAAAAGCGAAAATAATCCTACCTTCGGCGCTGGCTTTCGGCACCAATGGATCCAGTAATGGAATTGTTCCGCCGCATACACCGGTCATTTACGAAATCGAATTGGTTTCCGTTCAATAAATTCAAAAATCATAATGAAAAAAATTATTTTCCCTATCGCGATTGTCGCAGCATTTCTCATCGTTTCCTGCGCGGATGAATCTCCTTTTCCAGGTTACGAAGATCAGGGACACGGCAGTTGGTTGCTCATGATGAAAACCAGTGCAGACAAAGGAAAGACCTGTGAAGTGGGTGGCGCTATGTTCGTTCATCTCAAATTCAAGGACGCAAAAGATTCTGTGTTCATGGACCTCAATGCAAATCCGCGTCAACCCGGAATGGCTTTCCCGATCCCGCTCTCAAAATTCAAGTACAAAGGAGATTTCATGGACGTGATGACGAAATTCCATAAGGGAGACAGCGCTTCATTTTTCATTCGCCTTGATTCACTTCAGAAATATTATGTGGACACGGTGTATGATCAGCAGGGCGGGCCGCACGTAAAAAGTAAATTCAGTTTTAAAGAACCGAAGTATGATACGATGAAATACATTGGTTTTGCATTGCGCGTCGATAGCATTTATACGAAAAAAAAATGGGACGATTTTGTTGCAGAAGGAAATCGCCAGATGCATATCATGCAGGTCATACAGGATTCGCTCGGCTCCATTCGCCAGAAAGCGCAAATGATGGCGCCGGAAATGAAAAAGCAGGATGCAAAATTGCTGAAGAAATATCTCGCCGATAATCACGTGACGGTGAAACCTGATAAAGATGGAATCTATTATATCGAAAATTCGCCGGGAACAAATGAGGCCATTCAATTCGGAATGACGGTAAGTTTACGCTACACCGGAAAATATCTCGATGGTACGATCTTTGACACGAACGAATTATCACCACAACAGGATCTGCTCACTTTTCAACTCGGCGTTGACCAGATGATCACCGGTTTTACCAATGGCGTAATGAAAATGAAAAAAGGCGGAAAAGGCACACTGATCATTCCGCCGGCGATGGGTTACCAGGATTCCATTACGCGCGTATTCAACGTTGAAGTTATTGACGCTGGAATGCCCGCTATGCATAAATAAAAATTTTCAGTAATGAGAAAAGTTTTTTTAGTTGCCACTCTTTTTATTTTCGGATTTCTTTTCTTCTCATTCAAGAAAGAACCCAAAGAACTTTTCCCGGGTTACAAAAAATACAGCCAGGACACTTACGTAAAACAATTCGCTGCAGGAACAGGAAAAATTCTTGCTGATACAGGGGGCGCGGTTTTTGTGAAAGTGAAATTCAAAACTGAGAAAGATTCTGTTTTTCTCGATGTAAATGCCAATGCACAGGCAAGTTCATTTCCCATTCTCATAAAAAAGCCGCTCTTCAAAGGAGATTTCATGGACATGTTCATGCACATGCACGCGGGCGACAGTTCCTGTTTTTTCATTCAGTATGATACACTCAGGAAATATTACCCGAATGATTTTAAATTCCAGCAGCATGTCGATTCAATGAAGTACATCGGTTTCGCTGTGAAAGTGGACAGTGTTTTTTCGCGCGTGATGATTGATTCGCTCAAAGCGAAAGGACAGCGTGAGCAGGCGGCGAAACAAGCTGTTCAGCAGAAGATCAACCAAGTGATGGGACAGGTGCAGCAACAGGCGAAAGCAAAAGAACCGGAATTGAAAGCGAAGGATAAGGAATTGCTGAAACCATTTCTGATCCAGTATGGATTCAATACTCCTCCCGACGAAGACAGTATTTATTTTCAGACTATCAAACCCGGTACCGGCGATGCGTTGAAATTATTTACAAAAGTAGGCGTGCTTTACACCGGAAAATTTCTCGACGGAACCGTTTTCGATTCAAACACAATGGTGGAAGGACAACAACCGCTGACGTTCACACTCGGCATCGATCCGATGATCCTCGGTTTTACAAAATGCATTTACAAAATGCACCTGGGCGAAAAAGCAATTTTCGTTCTGCCTTCCGGCATGGCATACAAGGACGGACTCACGCGTGTGTTCGAAGTGGAAATTATTTCCGCGCAACCCAGCCAGCACTGAACCATGAGAAGCTATCATTTTATTTTTCCGCTTGCGGGAATTATTTTTCTTGCCGGTTGTTTCATCACGAAGAAAAAAACAAAACCAGCTGATAAAAGTTTTGTGAATGAAGCTTACGTTCCGCCGGATGATGGCATCGCCAGAAAATATACTGCAGTTTTAAATCATGATACAAGCTGGATAAATATTTCAGATGGGATCCGTTATCACATCAAAGCAAAAGGTAATGGTCCTGCAATTCAAAAATGGGATAAAGTGACGATGAGGTATGTCGGGAGATTGATGAATGATACTGTTTTCGACGCAACTTATCATCACAATAATCAACCGCTATCTTTTCATCTTTGCAAACATGAAGTGATAGCGGGATGGGATTCTGTCGTACTGCGATTGCATGGTGGCGATGTGGCGGAAATGTATCTTCCTTCGAAGTATGGATACGGTTCGCGTATCAATGGAAAAATTCCTCCGAATAGTAATTTGAAATTTCAGGTTGAAGTGATCAGCGTTCAACCGCATTCTGTTCCGTGGAATGCCACAGGAAAAGACACGATCAAAACTCCTTCGGGATTAAAAATTATTTTTTTGGATTCTCATCCCGATGGAAAAATGGCGAAGAACGGGAACAAAGTAACAGTACATTACGATGGATTTCTCATCGATGGTTATCCTTTCGACTCTTCGGTGGAACGCGATCAGCCATTTACATTTACGCTGGGAACTGATCCGGTGATCAAAGGATGGGCCGAAGGAATTATGATGATGCATGAAGGAGATAAAGCACAACTCATCATTCCGTTTTCCCTCGGCTATGGTGAAATGGGTTATCCCGGTGTGATACCTCCGCGATCAACTCTCATTTTCGATGTACAGTTATTGGAAGTGAAATAAAAATACCGGGATCTTTTCTAAGAATTTTTTTTTCGTGAAGAAATATTATTTCGTAGCGATCGTTGCTCCTGCCTCTGTGAATGAAAAAGCACAGCAGATGAAGGAAGATCTTTTCCTCAGGTTCGGAACAAAAGCTGCGTTGAAAGCTCCGGTTCATATCACCTTGTTTTCTCCGTTCAATTTTGACCCTGCAGAAGAATCACAACTTACAGATGCGCTTTCTTCCTGTGCAAAAGGAATTTTTTCTTTCGATGTGAAACTGGAAAATTTTTCATGTTTTCCACCGCGTGTTCTTTTTATTAACGTTATTCCTTCAGAGGAATTGAAACGAATTCACACAGCGGTTGTAAATGGTTTCATGAATGTGCGTGGAATGAAAAAAGCGAATGAAGAAAAGAATTTTCATCCGCATATGACCATTGGCAATCGTGATTGGAAGGAAGTGGATTTTCATCAGGCGTGGGACGATTATAAAAACAGAACTTTCATGGAAATATTTATCGCCGACTGCATCTCGCTTCTGCGGCTGGATGAAGGCCGGTGGAAAATTATTTCGGAATCTTTTTTATAATGACTATAAAAACTGCATTTTAATCCCAACTTTATAGAATGATCGGATCCTCGAAAGGAAAAGTGAGTGTGATGAAACTGATGTTATTCTTCAGTCTTATTCTTCTTTCGGTGAAATTCGTCGCGTGGTGGATCACACGTTCGAATGCCGTGCTGACTGATGCGCTCGAAAGTATTGTGAATGTAGTTGCCGGAAGTTTCGCGCTGTTCTCCATTGTTTACGCTTCGCGGCCGCGCGATAAAGAGCATCCTTATGGCCATGGAAAAATTGAATTTGTTTCTGCGGGATTCGAAGGTGCGCTTATCTTGCTTGCCGGCACTGCTATTCTGGTTCAGGCCACGTATGGTTTTTTTTATCCGCACGCCATTCCCCGAGCTGATCTTGGCGGAATGCTCATTGCTGTTTCCGGTGTCTGCAATTTTATTATGGGAAAATATTTAATGCTGCGCGGAAGAAATGAAAATTCAGAAGCAATGCGGGCGAGCGGAAAACATCTTGTTACCGATATGTTCACGAGTACAGGAATTTTCGCCGGCTTGATCGTTATCCATTTAACCGGTTGGAACTGGCTCGACAATGCACTTGCAATATTTTTCGGCATCATTATTTTTTTTACGGGTTACAGGATCGTTCGTCGTTCATTCGGAAATCTGCTGGACGAGCAGGATGAAGTGAAAATCGGTGAACTTATACGAATTCTCAATGAGAACCGGCGCGATCCCTGGATCGATATGCACAACCTGCGCGTGCTCAAGTACGGATCGGGCCTGCACGTGGATGCGCACATGACGTTGCCCTGGTATTTTTCATTGGAGAAAGCGCACGATGAAGTGGATGCCGTGGATAAACTCGTGCGAAAACAGATCGGTGAGGAACTTGAATTTTTCATTCATTCCGATCCTTGTCTTCCGGAGTGTTGTCCGATCTGCAATCTGAAAAATTGTGCCGAGCGAAAATTTCCGCAGGAGAAAAAAATAATTTGGTCGAAAGAAAATATGCTCCCTGATAAAAAACATACTTTAAAAAGCTGAATCATGAAAAAGACAATTGCAGTTTTTTTTCTTTTGCTTCTTGCAAAAAATAGTTTCGCTGGAAAATTCGTTTACCAGGATGGTGACATGATCCGCGATAGTACAGGAAAAGCGTTTCAACTCAATGGGGTGAATCTCGGAGGATGGCTTTTGTGGGAAGGATGGATATGGGGCGGAGGATTTACAAAAGAATCCACGTTGAACGAAAATTTCGAGACCATTGCAGGAAAAACGGAAGCGGATTCTTTCCGGTTGAGCATGTACAGGAATTTCATAACGGAAGATGATATTCATCGTATCAGTTTGCTCGGTTTGAATGTGGTTCGTATTCCTTTCAATCATCGCATTTTCGAACCGATCAATGGAAAAATTTACGGATGGGAAATTCTTGATCGACTGCTGGGCTGGTGCAGAAAATATCATGTGTATGCCATTCTCGATATGCATGGCGCTCCCGGCGGACAATCGCCTTATTTTATTTCCGATCCTGTAAAACCAGATTTGTGGAAAGATCAGCAGGAGAAAATAAAAACTGGTGCGCTATGGAAAGAGATCGCGGAACATTTTTCTAAAAATAATATTGTTGCCGGTTACGACCTGCTCAATGAGCCGATACCGAACCAGAAAGATTCGCTGGTGAAAATGTACGAGCAGATACTTGCCGCCATTCGCAGCGTCGACTCGTTGCATCTCTGCATTCTTGAAGGATCGGATTTTGCAAAAGATTTTTCCATGTTTAAAAAACTTCCGGATAAGAATATGATGTTCAGTTTTCATATTTACACCTGGCTGGGCGGAGATCCATCGGCAAAGGTGCTCGACTTTTCAGATCTTTCTGAAAAACTTGATGTTCCTGTTTGGTGCGGTGAATGGGGTGAGAATAATTACACGGTGATCGAAAAAACGCTGAAGACATTTGCTGACACTACGAACCGAGTCCGCGGCTGGTGTTTCTGGACCTGGAAAAAAGTTTTCAATGATTATGCAACGCTCAATTCCATCAACATCACCGAATCGTGGAGTGATGTGATCAAATGGTGTTCTAATCCGCTGATGAAGGATACACCGCCGCATGATGATGCCGTTGCTGCCATGAAAGAATTTGAAAAAGCAGTGTTGTACTCTAACACAACTCACGATGCCCGGCTGGAGAAATTGTTGACGGAGTATGCGATGGTGTACTAGGCATTGCTCATTGGTTTATGTGTTTTAAAGATTTCCCATTGACCTTTGACAATGACAATGTGAATCATTTTTCTGCAAATAGCTTATCAATCTTCCGCATCACATCATCGGGGAGAAGTTGAATGACATCCAGCGCTTTTAAATTCTCCTCCAGCTGTTCCACTTTCGACGCGCCGAGAATTGCCGTACTCACATTCGGATTTTTCAGGCACCATGCAATGGAAAGTTTCGCAGGGGATGTTCCGAGTTCTTTTGCGAATGCCGAAAACATTTTCGCTTTTTGCAGTTTGTCATTTGTAATTTTTTCCTTCAGCCATTCCATGCCCGGGCGATCAATGCGCGTGTCGGGAAGTAATCCGTTGTCGTATTTTCCGGTGAGTAATCCTGAAGCGGTCGGTGACCAGATGGTGGTCCCCATCTCGTACTCGCGGAAAAGCGGCAGGTAATCTGTTTCTATTTTTTTCCGCTCGAAAAGATTATACTGCGGCTGTTCCATCGTTGGCGCGTGAAGGTTGTGTTGTAACGCAACCCTGTATGCTTCCTGCAACTGGTCGGCGTTCCATTCTGAGGTTCCCCAATACAGAACTTTTCCCTGCGAAATTAAATCGCTCATAGCCCGAACCGTTTCCTCTATTGGTGTTTCCGGATCGGGGCGATGACAGAAATACAGATCGAGATAATCAACCTGCAATCTTTCCAATCCATTATGACAGGCATCGAAAATATGTTTGCGTGATAAACCCGATTGATTCGGTTTCTTTCCGCCCCAGAAAACTTTTGTGGAAACAACGAACGAACTTCTTTCCCAGTTCATTTTTTTTAGAATATTTCCCATCACCGCTTCCGATTTTCCACCTGCATAAGCTTCTGCATTATCGAAAAAGTTCACCCCGCTGTCGTAAGCGAGTTTCATACATTTTTCTGCCACGTCATCGCCGATCTGCGAACCGAATGTCACCCACGATCCGAAGGAAAGGGCACTTACCTGTAATCCGCTTTTGCCAAGTCTACGATATTCCATTTTCCTTTATTTAAGTAACAAAGTTACCAAAAGGGACTTGGGATGTGAGACTTGGGACATGAGAAAAATCGCGAAAAAGAATTCACGTTTAATCTCTTGAACCGAATCTGTGAAAATCTGTGCAATCTGTGGCAAAAATTCTATCTTTAAAAGGATACAACCGATCGATGCGACACCTGTTCTGTTTTCTATTACTCGTTCCTGCGTTTTGTTTTTCACAAACGAATGCACAACTCGCCGATTCTGTCAAAAAAGGTTTTCGCGGACTTTCCGTCGTGAATGAGAACGTGATCTGGATGAGCGGGCAGAAAGGATTGGTTGGAAATTCTTACAACGGCGGAAAAAAATGGAAATGGAATCGCGTGAAAGGATTTGAGAATTCCGATTTCAGAAGTATTTATGCGTTCGATAAAAAAAATTGTGTGATCGCTAATGCAGGATTTCCCGCAAGTATTCTTCGCACGTCGAATGGAGGAAAAACATGGACAACAATTTTCCAATCGAAAGACAGTGCAATGTTTTTTGACGGAGTGGATTTCTGGGACAAGGATCACGGAATAATTTTCGGGGATCCTGTTAACGGAAGAATGTATTTGTCTGAAACATTCGACGGGGGAAAAACCTGGAAAGAAATTCCGTTGGATGAGCGTCCGCAATTACAAAATGGAGAAGCAAGTTTCGCCGCAAGTGGAACAACAATTCGCACATTGCCCAACGGACAAATATTTATTGCCACCGGCGGATCTGTTTCCCGCCTCTGGCATTCGCGTGATTACGGACATCATTGGGAAGTTTTTGAAACGCCGATCCTACAAGGAAAACCTTCGCAGGGAATTTTCTCCATTGCGTTTTATGACACGCTTCATGGGATAATTGTGGGTGGAGATTATTTGTGTGATACATGTCAGGGGAAGAATTGTTTTCTGACCAGTGACGGAGGCAGAACGTGGGTGCGCCCGGCTGTTTCCCCGAAAGGTTATCGTTCATGTGTGGTGTATGCAAGTGATCATGATCTTATCGTAACGGGAACTTCAGGAATGGAATATTCAAAAGATGGAGGAGTTCATTGGGAGGATCTTACGATAGCTAAAAGTTCAAATACCGTACATGCCATTTATCATTATGTTACGGTAGAGAATCAGCAGATCGACATTTTTCTTGTTGGATCGAAAGAAGGTAAATTCATAAAAGGTGCCCTGGTTTTTAATAGTCATATTGATATTTGAATAAACACATCATCCTATCATTAATAAGCACATTACATCCCAAAATCTATTTTCAACTTTCGCAAATCTGCATATTCGCACTTCGCATATTCGCAAGGATTCGCACTTCATTCCCCGCTTAGCACATTACATCCCATAATCCCGCTCCACTTTTGCAATTCTCAGTTTAAAAGACGCATACCATTTCTCTCTCCCCATTTTCTGCGCGAAGAGATGTTCTGAATTCTGTTTCCAGTTTTTTATTGCTTCGGTATCTTTCCAATAAGAAACAGTAATTCCAATTTCTTCTTTTGCACTTTCAATTCCCAGAAATCCCGCTTGCGTTTTTGCAAGTTCTTCCATACGTTGCGCCATTTCGGAATAACCCGAATGATCTTCGTTGAGTGTTGACGTGAAGACAACAGCGTAGTAGGGAGGAGGAGGAGTTTGTGCGAACATAGGATTTTCTATTTACGAAGTACAATTTACGATTTGATGTAATAACTTGCGTCTGCAATAATTTTTTAAAATAAAATCCAATGCCAAAAACCGATTGGAACAATACGATGAAACCTTTGCTGAAAAAATACAAAGGGAAAGCACATCCTCTCGAATATAAAAATCTTTACCAGTTGGTGGTGATGGTTGTTTTATCGGCGCAGGATTCCGATAAACATATCAACCAGGTTGCTCCTCCTTTGTTCAAGGCGTTTCCGGATATGGCTTCACTCGCGCGCGCTGATGAGAGCGCTTTGTTTCCCTTCATCAGCAAAGTGCGCAACTTCGGAAATAAAACAAAATGGTTATTGCAGATCGCACAAAAAGTAAAAGACGACAAAAAAATTCCGTTGACGATGGAAGAATTAACAGCGCTCCCGGGAATAGGAAGAAAATCGGCCAACGTGATTATGCGTGAATCCGGAGTGAAAGCTGAGGGAATTATTGTTGATCTTCATGTATTGCGCGTTGCACCGCGAATAGGAATTGCAAGCGGCACCGATCCGAAAAAAATTGAAAAACAAATAATGGATGTCATTCCTGAAAAAGATTGGGGAGAAATAGGAATGGCAATCTCTTTTCTCGGAAGAGAAACATGCCGTCCAACGAATCCGAATTGTGGAGAATGTGTGGTGAATAAATGTTGCGCTTATTATAAAGCGAATGGTTGAAGGCGTTTGAGTGTTTGCCCTTAATACTGCTGTTGATGTGATAGTGAAACAGGGGCAATTTCTTCCAAAAACTTTAACTTCGCACTCGCTTATAAAACGCCTCCGTAGCTCAACTGGATAGAGCATCGGTTTTCTAAACCGACGGTTTCGTGTTCGAGTCACGACGGAGGTACTTGCCGCAAAGAGGTTATGATAAATTTCATAATCTCTTTTTTTGAGCCGATCACAAAAAAAATGTACGATCCACTGATTCCGAAAACGATTTGAAATCGTAAATCGTACATCGCAAATCGTACATCCTAAAGTCGGGGTGGCCAGACTCGAACTGACGACCCTCTGGTCCCAAACCAGATGCGCTACCAACTGCGCTACACCCCGATAATATTTTTAAAGAACGAAAACCAGATGCGCTACTCCCGATTACTCGGGACGCTACACCCTTGCCCGAATGTCACGCAACGCGTGTACAAGCGGGCCGATAATATTTTTAAAGAACGAATTTCAAAAGAGGAGCGCGAAGTTAATCAATCCGTTCTATTCTCATTTGACAGCGATCATTTTTAATGCTGTTACCGCTGCTTCAACTCCTTTATTTCCGTGCTTACCACCCGCGCGATCGATCGCCTGTTGCATTGTATCTGTCGTGAGTACACCGAAGATCACAGGAATCTTTCCTATTGCATTCAAAGCGCTCAAGCCGCTTGCAACTCCCTGGCAGATGTAATCGAAATGGGGTGTTTCACCTTTCACAACACAACCGATACAAATGATCGCGTCATATTTTTTATTCAGTTTTTTCGCCGCAACAAATGTGAGTTCAAATGTTCCTGGAACAGCGATCACTTCCATTTTTTTTTCATCTGCACCATGCTTCTTCAGCGTTGCAATGGCTGCATCTCTCATTTCGAAAGTAACATGGCTGTTCCATTCCGCCACAATGAGCAGGAATGATCTTCCTTTGCCGGAAGGAATTTTTTCCGGATCGAAGTGGGAAAGATTTTTCAGTGAAGAAGCCATTTCATTAAACTAAAAATCCTGCCCCGTAAGAGCAGGATCTGTTCGTGATCGAACTCTTTATTTTATTTCACCACCATCTCTGGCAATGTACTTATCCACGTTACCTGCTTCCTGTGACTCCGGAAAATCAGTTTTGATCTGCTCATACAATTTGATCGCTTCTGCTTTATTTCCTTTGTCCTCATAAGCAAATGCAGCTTTTTTGAGATAAACAGGAGAGGTCATTTTGTTGGGATTGTTTTTTGCTGCTTTCAGGTAATAATCAATTGCCTGATCCGTATTTTTTTTCTCCGAGTAGGCATCGCCGAGCAATCCAAGAGCCATACTGCTAACGAACATATCATCTGAACTGAAATCCTGAAGTGTTTCAATTGCTTTATCGAACTGGTTTGTTCTCATATAGCAAACGCCGAGATAGTAACGTGCTATATTTCCTGAAGCGGTCATTCCATACTGATCGACGATATCGGCAAAACCGAGCGTATCACCACGTCCGTGAATGGCAAGATTGAAAGAATCTTTCGCGAAATACATTTCCGCCTTGTACATTTTAGCAGATGCCTGTTCATTTTTAGGTTTCAGGTAAAAAAGTTTCCACCCGAAATAAATGCCCACGAGCAATACAACTCCGCCCACAATAAACAACAAACTTTTGCGGTTCTGTTCAATATACTGCTGCGTCTTGTCGAAGGTTCCTTCGATGTCAATAACGGTCTGTCCTTTAGTTTCTTTGGCCATGATTTGCCGTACTGTTTTACTGATTGGGAGGCAAAATTAATCTTTTTTTCCACTATGTGTCACTTCATTGGTCTTTTTGGCAATTTTGTCCTGAACTCAGTTTTCAATAAAATGTACCTCAGCACCATCTCCATTGTCAATTTCAGGAATTACGAAGAAGTTGCTGCCGACTTTTCCGAGCGCATCAATTGCTTTACAGGGCTCAACGGAAGTGGTAAAACTAATCTGCTCGACGTTATTCATTATCTCTCGCTTTGTAAAAGTTTTCTGAACCCGGTCGACAGCCAGAACATCCGTTTCGACCAGCCCATGTTCGTGGTGCAGGGAAAATTCAATTCTTCAGGACAGGAAGATTCTATTCTCTGTTCCGTGAGAAAAGGGCAACGGAAAATATTCAAGAAGAACGGTGTCGATTACGATCGCCTTTCAGATCACATCGGTTCATTTCCGCTTGTGGTGGTTTCTCCGCTCGACAGCGTGCTCATTACCGGTGGAAGTGAAGAGCGGCGCAGATTCATGGATACGGTGATCTCGCAGTTCAACAGGAATTATCTCGAACATCTCATTGCCTATAATCGCGTTCTTTCTCAGCGGAATGCTTTGCTCAAAAAAATGTCGGAAGGCGAACAACAGGACGATGGCACACTTGAAATACTCGATCTTCAGCTCGATCATAATGGAACGCCTATTTATAATTCACGCAAAGCTTTTATCCGTGAATTACTTCCTTTTTTCTCTTCGAATTATTCAAAACTGAGTGGTGATGCGGAGCAGGTGGAACTTATTTACGAGTCGAAAATGCATGAAACATCGATCGCTGATCTCCTCAAAAAAAATATATCAAGAGATGTTGTTCTGGGTTACACCACATCCGGAATTCATAAGGACGATCTTGATTTTATCATTGCCGGACATTCGCTCAAACGCAGCGGATCACAGGGGCAACAGAAAACTTTTCTTATTGCGCTTAAACTTGCGGAATATGTTTTTCTCGATCGCGCGTCGGGAAAAAAACCAATGTTGTTGCTTGATGATGTGCATGATAAACTGGATGAAGAACGCGTAACGCGGCTGATGGAAACTGTTTGCGGAAATTCATTCGGACAGCTATTTGTAACGGATACCGGAGCCGGAAGAATGGATGAACTTTTCAAAGCAAAAAAATTGCCCTATAAAATGTTCAGGGTGGAGGAGGGAAGGATTGTAAGTCAATAGTCATTGGGAAAATATTTAAGCAAGACACAAATGACCAATGGCCAATGATTTTTCTGGCACGATTGTTACTATTATCCACTATGAAAATCGTTACTGTATGAGCGAATTTCAATAGCTTTGTCGGACTAAAAAAAGAAAAACATGTTAAAGCATTACCTCTTAATTACTTTGCTTTCCTGCGGCGTATTTTTTTCTGTTTCGGCGCAAACAGCAACCTCTAAAACAGTCACTCCTGTTTATTCCGGTCCATCTGCTAACGGTGATATGAAGCGCGATAAAGGAGATTTTGCAGGAGCCGTCAAAGATTACACAACTGAGATCACGAAGATCGATGCCGATGCGCAACGTATTTGTAAACTGAAATCGGATTACGAGAAAATGTCAGAGTTCGATAAAATGAATGCGAACCAGGATGAAGTGAAAAAGAATTATCCTGATTGGGCAAAACTTTATTTCGGACGCGCGATGGCAAATATCAGTCTCGGAAAAAAAGCAGATGCAAAACCGGATCTTGATGTGGCGATCGGTCTCGACGGAACAATGTCTGATGCTTATTACCAGCGTGCGCTTATCACAAACACGAAAGACAATAAAGACCAGGCCTGCGAGGATATGAGCAAAGCAGCTTCACTTGGAAATGAAAAAGCAAGAACTGCCTTTACCGATAATTTCTGCTGGAATTCAGCGATGCAACATTATAAAGAAGGTTGTTCTGATGTTACACTTCATAAATTCGATGAAGCCATTGCGCAATTAGATATCGCTATTGCACTTTGCCCGGATTCAGGGGCCTATTATTCCAAGCGAGGTCAGGCTTACCTCGGATTGAACAATAAAAATAAAGCGCTTGCTGATTTCACGAAAGCAACAGAAGCTTCGCCGAATAATGCAGATGGATTTTACCAGATGGGGCTTTATTATTTCAACCAGGATGATTTTGATCACGCATTCGAATACCTCACGAAAGCCATCAATATTTCGCCATCGAATTATGATGCGTTTATGGCGCGCGCGCAGTGTTGCGAACGCACGAATAAAATGACATCGGCTATTTACGATTATGGACAGGCCATCTCTCTCCGTACTTCCGATCCTGAAGCTTATTATCGTCGTGGCCTCATTGAACGCGATATGCAGAATATGCAGGATGCGTGCAAGGATTTCCGGAAAGCTTCTGCACTCGGGAATACCGACGCGACTGCTTTCATCAGTGAATGCAAATAATATTTCTGAAAATAAATTCAGTGCCGGGAAATTTCCCGGCATTTTTTTTTGCATCACCGCTCAATAAAAAATTTGATTTACCAGTAACTTCGCTTGCAGTATGAAAAAAGAATTCAATCAGCATGAAAGATCATTTCTTGAAGGGCCGGGGCCAAGAGGGAGCGAATTGTTTTTTACCATAAAAGTTTTTCGCCAGTTCATTCGCGGATTCCGGAAATTGCATTTCGTGGGACCCTGTGTAACTGTTTTCGGATCGGCAAGATTCACTGAAGGCCATCCCTATTACAAAATGGCGCGCGAAGTGGGTAAGCGTATTGCGAAACTCGGATTCACAGTGATGACGGGTGGAGGGCCGGGCATCATGGAAGCGGCGAATCGAGGTGCGAAAGATGTGAATGGAAAAAGTGTGGGATGCAATATTGTTCTTCCGCGTGAGCAGGAACCGAATCCTTATCTCGATAAATGGGTGGACATCAAATTTTTTTTCGTCCGTAAAGTCCTACTCTCGAAATATTCTTATGCGTTTGTGGTGTTGCCCGGCGGATTCGGAACGCTCGATGAATTATTCGAAGCGGTGACACTTGTGCAGACGGCTAAGATGGAACGATTCCCGATCATCGTACTGGGTATGGAATTTCATGCAGAAATTATCAATCACATCCGGAAAATGATCAGCGAAGGAACCATAGGCGAACATGATGCAGAACTTATCTTCTTCACCGATTCCGTTGATGATGCAATGAAGTTCCTTGAAAACGGAGCGATAAGAAAATTCGGATTGAGGAAAAAGTTCAGGCCGGTTGGACTTTTCGGTGAAAAATAATCGGATGGAAATTTAGATTTTCGATTTTTTTTTGGATTTTTTATTTTCCATTTATTTTCCCTTGAATTTCTGAATAGCGTTTCGCGTGAATTCAGATAACACGAGTCGCCCGCTGATGGCCGCTCTTTCATAAAGTAATTTGTCCCAATGTTCAGTTCCCTGCCACGAAATTCTTTTCAGTTCTTTCATTGCATCAGGATTACTATTCGCTAATTGCTCCGCGAGTGCATTCACCGCCTGATCCAACTCTTCCAATGAAGAATGAACATCAGCATACAATCCATTTTGTTTTGCCCACGCTGCATCTCTCCACTGCGTTGTATTGATCGCAAGATTCGTGAATGCAGAAGATCCCATTTTCCTTTCAACAGCAGGCCCAACTACAAATGGCCCGATACCGACAGCGAGTTCGGAAAGTTTTATGGAAGCAGATGAATGTGCTATTGCATGATCTGAAGCTGCTGCAATTCCCACTCCGCCGCCAACTGCTTTTCCCTGCACGCGCGTGAGAATGAATTTCGGCGCGTTCTTCATTGCATTGATCACATTTGCAAAGCCGGAAAAAAAATGATCGCCGGATTTTTTGTCTTTGATACCGATAAGCTCATCAAAAGATGCGCCGGCACAAAATGTTTTTTCACCTTCGCTCGAAAGAAGAATGACTTTTACCTCGTCGTCATTTCCCATTCGTGTGATCTCTTCTGCGAGTTTGCGTAGAATTTCTCCGGGAAGAGAATTGCTTTGCGGATGATAAAAACGGATCGAACCGATGCCGTCCTTCATAGTTGAAATTACACTTCCATTAGTATCCATGATGCAAAAATAACTGCAATACTAATACAAGATGTGTGAGTGAAGATGAAGAAGACCTTCTGGGAAAAAGGAATTGGATGTGCCACAAAAAAGATGCTTTTCTCCCGGTCAAATTTTCATTAGTGAATGCCGGGTAAGGGAAACAAAATTAGCACCATGCCCGTAAAAGGTTTAGTACATTTGCAAAGAATTCCCCCTGCATATGCTAAGCGCTACCGAAGTAAAAGACCTTCTTCTTGATCCGAAAACAGACTGGTTTTATCTTGGAGAGATCGATGAGGATCTGATCAGCGCTTTTGTTTCACTCATTGAAAGCCGTCCGCATTTTCTTCTTCTTCCAAGGCCTTCGCGCCGCCGGCTTGTGAGCGCTGTTGTTGAATGTTTGCAGAACATCCAGAAAAACACGCCGGCAATAAAAGAACCCAAAGCGGGCTCAATTGTTTTCATGCAGCGTTTTTCCATCAGTGATTACGGTGTAAATTGCGGGAACCTGATGAAAACGGAAGAGGTGGAATTATTGCGATCAAAGATCGATCACATCAATGCGGCCGACGCCGATATCCTGCGCGAAATGTACATGAAGCAAATGGAAAAAACACTGCGTGATGGAAGCCGTACGAATGCCGGACTGGGATTGCTTGAAATTGCCAGAGCGGTAAGCGGTCCCATCAAATATAAATTCATTCCGATGGAGAATGGATTTACTTTCTTTTATATCGAGCTATTCATTTCGCTCAATTGAAATTTATGGAAACACTTTACATAGAACATTCCAAGATCACACCACGGATCAATCTTGATGCGAAGAAAAATATTTTCAGTATAAGCGGAAGAAGTATTCCTGCCGATGCAACTGTGTTCTACCTGTCTTCTGATAAATGGGCGGAACTCTTCACAAAAAATTTTACCGGCAACGCAGTTACGTTCGACATCAAACTCGATCATCTCAACACCGGATCGGTGCGTTCTATCCTGAGTATTCTCGCGAAATTCCTCAAAATGCGTTCGCGCGGAGTGACAGTTACGATCAACTGGCACCATGAAGCGGAAGATGAAGATATTCGTGATAAGGGAGAAGAGATGTCAATGATACTGGAACATCCATTTGTATTCATTCCGTACAAGGAATTCACTTTCTGATCAGAGCGTTTTCAGTTTTTCTTCTGCCAGCGCTTTGTATTTTCCACCACCTTTCACAATTTCATTCAGCAGTGCTTTTGCTTCGTCAGTTCTTTTGAGTTGGATGAGTGCAAGTGATTTTTCCCATTGCGCATCAGCAAAATTGTAGTGTGCAGGATATTTCAGCACATCATCGAAAAAAACCAACGACCCTGCTGCATCACCTGCGTTCAGCAGTTGCACACCTTTGCCATAAGAAAGTTCAATGTCTTTATCCGATTCTTTCAATGGATATTTTTGTTGCTGTTCGTTACTGACAGTATCTGCAGAAACTTCAGCATTAACAACTGAAATATTATTAGCCACACCCGCACTATCGGAATTAGTTCCGTTCACGGTTACAACATTTGCATTTGAAGCAGGAACAGAAGGAGCGTCATTAGCCACAGAAGATTGTTTGCTGCGGTCATTGTGGCTTTTATAATTAGTGGAAGTTCCACCGGCAACCTGGTCATCATTGTCTTTTGCTTTCACCGCTTCTGTTTCCTTTTTATCATTCGCAACATTTTCCTCAAGGATCATTCGCTGTTCATCTGACTGCGTATCCATTAATACCATTTCATTCTGTGAATTGGATTGCTCTGTTTCCGCAGGAATATCTGTTGACTTTTCTTCTGCATGCATAACAGTTGAACCTCTTCCGCTCGGGCCGCCTGCATCTGCACCGGAAGCAGCTATTCCGCTTGCGTGCGGGTATTGGTCAACGCGCGCGAGTTTATTTTCCGGTTGTCCCTGTAACGAATCAAGCGCAGTGTTAACCGTAGCAGAATTATTTTTTTCAAGATCACTCACCTTTGCTACAGAATCTTTCTTTGTTACATCACCCAATGGTGAAATCAATTTCTGAGAATTATTATCTGCCAACTGATTTGGTTTTTCACTTCCATTGGAAATGTTATGCATAAAAATTCCGATACCTGTAATGAGAACAAGGCCGGCAGCCACCGCATAATAAAGCGGACGGCGATCGGTCATAGAAATAATTTTGGCACCTGTTTCTGCTGCACTTTCTCCGGTTCCTGTTTCCGTGAGGTACGCGCCCACACGATCGCGCTCGCTCACCCGTTGCAATCCTTCGATAGCGTCTGAACAGAAAGCACAATCCACTGCATGGCGTTCCACCTCGTACATCTGTTCGGGAGAAAGTTTTCCGTCGATATAACGGAACATCTTTTCTTCCGCGATGCAGGGATCGTCGGGCAGATGATGGTATGAAGGCCGGTCAGTCATTATTTTTTTTCTCGAGGAGAATTTTCAAATTTCTTTTTCCGTTCTGGATAAAACTTTTCACTTCATTCAAACTGAACCCTGTTGATTCAGCTACTTCCCTGTAACATTTTTTTTCCAGGTAAAATAGTTCAAGGCAACGACGCTGATTATCGCCGAGGTTACTCAAACTGTTTTCCATTTTGCGTAACTGGAGTTCGGTGTCGGTTACACCATCAGGATGCATGGAGTGTTGAGTTTCCATAACGCCATCAAGATCTTTTTTTAATTCCTGCAAATGCGCTTTCTTGCTTTTGCGGCTGCGCAGGTACATGAGGCATTCGTTTTTTGTAACGGTGTACAACCATCCTTTGAATTGTTCCACATCATGGCGATGAAGATCTTTCAATAATTTTTCAAACACATGCATCTGCACATCCTGGCTTTCATCTTCGTCTGATAAATATTTCATGCACACACCAAAAACAAGATGCCGATAACGTTTGAACAATTCGCCGATGCACACGTTATCATTCGTTTCACGAAAACGGGAAACGAGTTCATTGTCTGACAAAGACCTTATATTGGAAGAGAATTCTACCACCGAACGTTACAGCACTAAATTACGAAATATGAGTGCGAACGAAGGAGAAAGTAAATCGACGAAACGAAGATGAAAGAGCGCGAGTGAATGAATTCGGCCGTTTGAATTTGAATTACGATTGTTTAAATTTGCCAGATACAAAGGAACGGCTAATAGATACTTTTGATTATCAGTCGCTTATATTTGCTAAAATAACCAGCCCCCACGTTCGGCACAATTCCTGTTAAAATGAAGTAACCGAAAATCATCCCAATCATGAAAAAATATTTTACACTCCTGGCTCTGTTCTTAGTAACACTCCAGTCTTTTTCTCAAACATCTTCCGTTCCTATGCGTCGCCCTTTGTGGGTTGGACTCGACATGGGCGGAACATGGCAAACAAGCGATATGAAAGCCGTCGGAGGAATCGGATGGAGTTTTACTCTTTCCCGTTATTCGAGACTTGATAAAACCGGCCCGCTTTATTTCGGCTGGCGTTTTCGTTTTCTCGATGGAAGAAATTATGGATACAATTATCATCCGCTGAGTGGAATTGCCGGCGACAATACGCTGAATGGAAATGGAAATCCGCTCATCAATTATACGGACGGAGCATCTTCTGTTTCTCACGGGTATGTTTTCAGCAATTACAAAATGCGTTTTGATGAATTCTCCTATGAACTTATTGTAGGAAGTAATGGATTGAGAAAACATGGCGTATTGCTTTACGGTTTCGGCGGAGTGGGAATGAATTATTACACGGTGAAAACAAATCAGCTTGATGAGTTCAATAATATGTATGATTATTCCAACATTCCTTCCAATGGTGATGAAGCTTCTGTTTCTACCGCGTTGAATTCATTGTGGACCGATCGCACTTATGAAACAGTTGCGAATGGCGGACAGGGAAAATGGAAATTCATGCCAAGCGCCGGTTTTGGAATGGGATACCAGTGGGGAAACGGATGTGCAATTGGTGTTGAACACAGAACGACCTGGGCGCTGAATGATCTTATCGACGGAGTCGATCACACTTCTGAAGGAACAAAAACTCCGAATAACGATCTGTACAATTATGATGGATTATTTGTGCGCTGGACATTTGGTGGAGGACACAGCAATACACATACGGTTGACAATCCTCCTCCTCCGAATCCGAATAACTATACACAGAACAATCCGAACCCGAATCCGAATTACACAACCAATCCGAATAATAATCCTACAGGAAACAACACGAATTATCCGAGCTACGCTTATCCGCCTACAGTTCGGTTCACAACACCGGCTGTAGATCCGTATTCAACTTCTGTTCCTACACAACAACTCGTAGTGCACATTGAACACGTGAATTATTCGAGCCAGATACAATTGCTGATCAACAACCAGGTAAGCAATAATTTCAGCTTCAATCCGAATTCAGGAACAATGGTATTCACAAGTACACTGATGCCGGGTTCGAATATTTACCAGGTGAGTGCATCCAATCAATACGGATCTGCGTCTGATATTCAAACGATCATTCTTACCGGCGCTGTAACGAATACTAATCCCGCTGCATTGCCTCCACAAGTGAACATTACAAATCCTCCGAGCGATCCTTACAATTCTACTGTTGCAACTTTCAACGTAACCGCAACTGTGCTTAATGTAACAGCAGCAACAGGAGTACAGGTAACGCATAATGGAAACCCGGTGAATAATTTCACTTTCAATCCATCTACACACCAGGTTGCTTTTACTGCAACACTGAATACCGGTGCGAATCTTTTTGAAGTGATCGGTACAAATACAGTAGGAAGCGCATCAGATGCAGTAACCATAAATTACAATCCTGCTGCACAGGTTATGCCTCCTGTTGTAACGATCACGAATCCGAATGCTTGTCCTTATATGACGAAGACTGCAGCGATCACCATCACTGCAAACATCACGAACGTAAGTGCAATGAACCAGATCGCAGTTATGTTCAACAATCAGCAGGTAACAAATTTCAATCTTGTGAATAACGGATCATTCGTCACGATCAGTTTTCCGGAAACACTTATCAGCGGAGTAAATCCGTTCAGTGTAACCGGAACGAATACCGCGGGAACAGATACCAAATCGTGCCAGATCACTTACAAGCCGAACACACAAGCGCCGCCTGCGCCCGTAGTGACGATCACGAATCCCGGAACTAATCCTTACACTTCGGCAAATCAAACCATGACGCTGAATGCGACGGTGCTGAATGTGAATAATCAAAGTGAGATTACCGTGGTGTACAACAATTCAAGCACTGCGAATTTCAGTTACGATATGAATTCACACGTGTTGTCTTATAACGCAACCTTCAACAACGGAAATAATTTCTTCACGGTTACTGCTGCGAATGCGAATGGAAGTGATTCCAAATCGACCACGATCATTTACAATCCTGCTCCTGCAATGCCGCCTACAGTTAACATCACGGTTCCTTCTTCAAATCCGCTCATCACCGGAAATGCAGTACAGGCAATAAATGCTGTGGTGATGAATGTGACCAGTTCGCAGCAGATCACGGTTACAGATATGAACGGAACACACTTGAGTTTCAATTTCAATTCTGCATCACATCTCGTTACACTCACTGCACAATTAATAGCAGGCACAAATGTTTACACAGTGACTGCTACCAACAATGCAGGAACCGCAAGTGATAATACCACGATCAAATACACTCCGTCCACAACAGGCGGCAGCGGAAATCCAGATACACTTGCGAACCAGGGACGCCCGGGCGGAGCAGGAGATGTAACGAATGTTGGGCCGCACAATACCACACACAACAGTTCAACATCTACTTCTGCAACTCCTGTGATCACGCTCGTGAATCCTTCATCAGATAATATCACGGTTTCTACTCCAACTTACAATGTAAAAGTGAGCATCTCCAATATCACCAGTGCAACTGATGTTACCATTAAAGTGAACGGCATGCATTTCATGGGAGCGAGTTATGATGCAGGCACACATGCACTCACATTCTCTGCATCGCTTAACCAGGGAACGAATGCGATTGCCATACTCGCAACGAATGCGAATGGAAGCGACAGTAAATCGCTAACGATTGTTTATGCAATCACCGGAAGAGAATCAGAATCCGGTAACAGCAATAGCGGAAGAGGCGATTCTTCATCCGGCGGAAGAAGTTCATCATCATCTTCTTCTTCCTCTTCATCATCAGGCGATGGAGGAACCTCGCATCCACGTCCATCATCATCTTCTTCGGGAAGCACTTCATCTTCCTCCGGAAGTTCATCATCTTCTTCAGGAAGTTCATCATCTTCACACCCTGCATCACAAGCAACCACTCCGCGATCTTCTTCCGGAGGTGGTACACCAAGAGCTTCGGGTTCATCATCATCCACATCACGCCCGAGGTAATTCTGAAAAATAAAAATTGTCGAGGTGCGGTTCTCTTCCGGGAGCCGCACCTCTTTCGTTACCGTTCTTTTCTGACAAAAAGCAACACCATCCCTGTTCGATCAACCAAAACGCGTAACGTATTCCATAGAAACATTTTTTTTCAACTCAGCTTTTCCGCGGGAAAAATTATCGGATCGAGATTCGAACAATAAGATCCATGCGAAACAGATCATCATCCACAGAATAATGACAGCGAAAAAACAAATGATGAGACGAATGATCATACACGAATGTACTTTCACTCAAAAGAAAATGCAGGGAAGAATAAACAAGTGATGCGGAAAAACTTTCCGGCGTAAAAAAAAAGAGGAGAAGTGATTTCAGGAAAGTCCCAGCGCGCGCAGCAGATCCTCGCGCTTGCGCACACTCACGGGCACATGTGCGCCATCGTCCATGAGCGCGTAACCGCCATCGTGCTTGATGAATTCTTTCAGGTGTTCGAGATTGATGAGATGGGAATGATGAATTCTTACAAAGCCGTTCGGTTCCAGCATATCTTCATATTCCTTGAGTGTTTTTGTGACCACGATCTGTTTTTTGTCTTTGAGAAAAAATGTGGTGTAATTTCTTTCTGATTCACAGCGGATGATGTCGGAAATATTCACCACCTGCACTTTGTCGGCGCTGTTGAGTGCAAGCCGCCTGAGCGATGAAGGAGCAGATGGTTTCATTTGTTCGGCAAGCAATTTCAGGTTGACAGAAATATTCTGTTTCTGCTGATCTTCTTTTGCTTTTTCAACTGCCTTCATCAATTCATCCGGATCGACCGGTTTCAATAAATAATCGAGTGCAGAAAATTTGATGGCGCGTATCCCGAAATTATCCATACCGGTTGTGAAGATGACGCGTGTTTGCGTTTCGCCCAATTGTTCGAGCAAGGAAAATCCATCACCATCGCCGAGCTGAATATCGAGAAAAACAACATCCGGATTTTTTTCTTTCAATATTGCCAGCCCGCTTTTCATACTGTCGGCCTCACCGATGAGCGTAACATCAGCACACCAGCGTTTGAGATCTTCGCGCAAACTGGTACGCGCTTCGGGAGAGTCATCAACGATTACTGCATTTATCATGGAGGGGGAGGATTACCGGTTGTACGAAATACTAATTTTTACGAATCTACGAACTACGGATGAATTACAAAATCTCTGCGTAACCTTTGCGTCTCCGCGGCGAAAAGGCCGCTGGTAATTAAATCACCTGGATTCTTATCGCATTTCTTTTTACCAGTTTCCCGAATGAAGAAAGTTTTAATCCGCATTTTTCCGCTTCAGAAATAAAATCATTTTCTTTTCCGCTTTCTACTGCAACCAATAATCCTCCGCTTGTTTGCGGATCACAGAGAATGGCGAAATCGTCCGTCACGCCTTCGATGCCTTTGTAATAGCTGCTCCAGTTCCGCGTGGTTCCATTGGGCATGCAATTCTGTTTCACATAATGACCGATATTCGGCAGCACCGGAATTTTTTTTGATTCGATCTCTGCCGACAAATTACTTCCGTCAACCATTTCACCGAGATGCCCGAGCAATCCGAATCCTGTGATGTCGGTCATCGCGCGCACGTATGAAAGTTTTCCGAAATGTTCTCCGCATTTATTCAGTTGAAGCATGGTTTCAACTGCGACACTATAATCTTCATTGCGTACAATTCCGCGTTTATTCGCTGTGGAAATAATTCCAACGCCCAATGGTTTTGTCAGGAAAAGAGAACAACCTTCTGTGGCAGTTGAATTCTGTTTTAAATTTTTTATTTCTACTTCGCCCGTAACTGCAAGACCAAAAAAAGGTTCCGGGCTATCGATGCTGTGTCCTCCAGCCAATGAAATTCCTGCATCTGCGCAAATTTTTCTTGCACCTTCCAGAACTTTTCCTGCAACTTCCGGTTTTATTTTTTCAACGGGCCACCCGAGAACAGCAATGGCGAGCAAAGGTTTTCCTCCCATCGCGTACACATCGCTCAATGCATTCACTGAAGCAATTCTTCCGAAATCAAATGCATCGTCCACAATGGGCATGAAAAAATCTGTGGTGGAAATTATTGCGCGCCCATTTCCCATATCATAAACTGCGGCGTCATCTTTTTTATCGTGCCCCACGAGCAGGCGTGCGTCGTATGCAGACGCGGGCGAAAATTTCAGAATGGAATCGAGCACGGCAGGCGATATTTTGCAACCGCATCCTGCGCCATGGGAGAATTGAGTGAGTTTTATTTCTGTCATATGTCAACCGAGTATTACATCCAAAATTTCACCAGACTTTCCAGTCAAAATCAATTGTTTCACTTCTTGATGTAGGTTTTTGCATGCCTTTGGTACGGCGCTCAACCTCATTGCTGATGTTGTTTTTCAAATTGCTGACAGAACAGGATCCCCGGGAATCCAAAAGCTGAAGGAAGCAAAATGTAAATACACCGTTTTCAATATCATTGTTTTCAAGTGCAAATTGAGTTCCTGAAGATGCCGCAATTACAGTTGCGCCTGTGCCCCGGCTAACATTAACGAAAAGATCGTTCATAAGGTCAAAAGTATTTTCCCTGTAAAAATCGGAGGAGGATTCATTATTTGTAACATGAACACCTTTTGATACAAACAGGCGAAGCGTGGAATCCCGGGCAATTAAATCAATACGCTCAACTTCTTCTTTATCCACTTCGCCGCTATGACAGGCATCGATCATAAGCAGTTTCATTCGTGCAGGAATGCTGTCCAGTAAATTCTCCAGTTCCTCGTATGGTAATCCGCCATCTTCCGGTTTATTGAAATTTACATTGTAAGTTGAAAGGAAATAATCAAAATTGCTGTTGAGTAAACCATGTCCCGAGTAAGCGATGATCACACGGTCGTTGACGGTTGTGTTCAATAATATTTTTTTCAGGGCACAAACATTTTCTAGGGTTACCTGCTTATTGAAAAGTGTATCTGAGATTAAATTATTGCCATATTTTTTTTTCAATCCGCCGCACATATCACGAATGTCCTTTGAAGACCAAGTGAGATTATATTCCGAATCGACAAACTGATCAATTCCAATGCCGATAAAAAAAGTATTCGAAGGAGATGCCTTTAGCGGAAAATAATTCAGGTACAGAGGACTTCTGTAACTTTCCACACCATTGATATTCATTATTGATGCCTCAATTCTGTTGCTGCCATCGCTCAGTGTAATTTCTATAGTCGTATCCAGGTTGTTCCGGTTGCGATTTCTGAGATTTATTCCTTTCTGACCCCATAGCGGACAGTCATTCACCCATACATTGAACCGGTCAATGTTATAATTGATGTCTGAAGCCCGGATTCTGATTTTTACTTTTTCCCGTCGTTGATCATAATCCGCATCGGAAGTAACAGTGCTTTCCGGAATACTCAACCGGGCGGAGAAAGAAGTTGTATCAATGCCGAGTTTTCGCAGCCGCTTTAAATACGCCCTATGATATGCGCTGATCAGGGAGGTATCTCTTTTATCAATTCCTTCCAGTATAATATCGGGCCGATTCAAACGAAGGTCAAACTGTTCGAAGGAAAAAAAATGTTCACCCAGTCGAAAGCTCAGTTCTTCTGCAGCATTTTTTGAAGCGGAATAATAAGGTTGGCCGCGAAGCTGGGTAAAATAACCGCTCTCATCAACAGGAAGAATATTGAATTGTAACTGTCTTGAATTTAAATCATAAAAAACCAATTGCGAATTATTGATGATCAACAACCATTTCCCTCCCGGAGAAATTATAAAACCATTTCCGGAAAATTTTCCGGTTACTTTGAATCCTTTTTTTCCTTTATTCCAGATCCTGATCGTGTCATCGCCCGAACCGGTTATCAGTTCATCCGTTTCCGAAATGAACGCGGCATCATTGATAAGGCCTTCGTTCAGATGAACGGTGTCGGTAATAGACAGATTATCTGTTTTCCTCACCACGAGGAAATAATCAAAATAAGTTCTTGTCGCAAGATATTTTCCATCCGGGCTGAAATGACGAAAACCCGGTTGCCATAAGTTTTCATAATAGTATCCGCCCATATAGGAAATGGCATGTTCCGATTCAGATCTTTCGCTTAACTGACGGGTGATTTCACCAGTTGTGTTATTATACAACTTCGAAGTCCCATTTTCTCCCAGTACATAAATACTCCTGCTATCGGCGCTGAATTCCGCCTCCGATATCTCTTCTTCATTGAAGTAATCGCGCCATATTGCACCATTCGTAAAATTGATAACAGCTAAAGCAGATCCTCCGAAAATATAATAAGCAAAATTTCCATCCGAACTCATCGAGGCTTCGCTTACGGGGTAGCGCTCTTTGATCGTCAACAGTAATTTTCCTGTTTCGGCATTCCAAGTGCAAAGGGAAGAGTCTGAAGTAGTAATTATTCTTTGCCCATCAGGACTGAATCCTGCGGAATTGATTCCTTTTTTTGCCAATGTAAAAATCTCTTCCCCAGTACTGATGCTCATTACACGGGCAATTCCCTCCTTTGAAAGAAGGAGAATATTTTCACCACCAGCTGAAAAAGCAACATCTTTTATGATCGATTTCTCTTCAAAAGTTTTTTCGATTCTGCCTTTACTGAGATTCCAGAGTTTCGCAATGTTTTCATTTGAAAGTGTAATGAGCCAGCTGCTATCATTGCTGAAAACTGCCTTTGTAATGCTTTTACTATGCCCCTGTAAGCGGGAAAACAGTTCTCCGGATCCGATGTTGAAAATACTGATGCCGTTTTTTTCAATAATGGAAATGCTTTTACTGTCGGCGCTGAATAGTAGTTGCCTGCCTTCAAAGGATCGTACCGGATTTCCGGATGAAGTTTCCCAAATCCGAGTTTTTTCTGAAACACTTGCGATATATTTATTATCCGGGCTGAAAACAACTGAGTTTATAGTGTATCCGCCTCCATTCAATGAAAATAATAACCGGTGATTTTCTGTTTCCCATACCGTGGTTATCGAATCGGATCTATTCCCAAAATCGAAGTACTCATTTCTTGTGAGGAAAATATATTTTCCGTCATCACTGAAATGGCCGAGCATACTTTGGCTAATCTCTCCATTGGATAGTGTAACAGATTCTCCGCTTGAAACATTGATGAGATAAAGTTTTTTTCTGTCGGTGGAAAGAATGTATTTACTGTCGGGGCTGAATTCGATTTTACCAGAAACGGCCATTTTGCCAACGGTGCCGTCGCTCATCTTCCAGAGCCGAAGAAGGTTTGAATTCTGCGGAAAAATCGCAAGATATTTTCCGTCGGGACTGAATGAAAAGGAAGCGAAGTCTGGTATCTGCTCCAACTGCATTACTAATTTTCCATTGGAAGACTGGTGAAGAAAAAGAGAACTATCCCTACTGATGAGAATATAATTTCCCGCAGGAGAAAACTGAAAATCCCTATCGGCAAACCACTCTTGCTTCTTTTTTCTGAATGTGTAAATCAGTTTTCCATCAGAAGCATCCCTTACTTCAGCATCTGTTTCATTATTATTGCCGCATTTCGTCACCAGGAAATATTTTCCGTCGCTACTATATTCAACTAATATTCCAGAAGCGCGTATTGAGAAGACAGGTTTTGCCGAAGGCAGTTCCCACTTTTTGACATATCCGTCTGCTGTCAGGGCGAAAAGAAATTTACCATCTGTGGTTACCTGGGTCGTATTTCCGGTGTTTTGGACATGTTCCGGTGACTGAACAAGTCCTTGAAAAGTATGCAACAAGTGACCTGATGCTGCATCCCAGAGCTTTACCGTATTGTCGTAAGCAATGGTGATGATGTATTTTCCGGAATCAATCTGCTGCGTTGAATAAATATCCTGAGTATGTCCGATCGGTAAAATGAGTTCGGGTTCCTGGGCGTAAAACGTTCCCGGAAAAAGGAGCATAGGAAAAATAATGATGACAGCGGACAATTTCATCCCGAAGAAATAAATGCTGTTATAGATTTTGAATATTTTCATACAATCAATTCCGATCTTGAACATTCCAGCACCAGCTCAGCATTTTTTTTCGTGTCACCATTTTCACACTCTACAAATCGCACTCCTTCATATTTCCTTTCACTCTGCGGAAAATCATACGCCTTGTCGTAATAACGCAATGTAATCCGAACCGTTTCTGCAAGATCGCCATTCTCCAGCGCGTCGAGCGCCTGCTGCGTTGCGAGCCCGCCCAGGCGTTTGCGTATGCGTGCGGTGGCTTCATGCAAAATTTCTTTCGGATAGTTCCCGTAATCTTTCACCAATCGCTGAACGCGTATCTCGAATGGAATTTTCAACCGGTAACAAGGTGCAGTTATTTTCTGATCCCATATTGCTTTGGGAATAGAAACGCGCCCTATGTTCCGCGATTCATCTTCCATCCAGATATTTTTATTTAAATCAAGTTTTTGAAGGACAATGAAAAGATCATTTTCAAATTGTTCACTGGTTGGCTGCGGCAACTGGCCAATTGCGCCGTATGAAGATCCGCGGTGATGAGCCATTGCTTCGAGATCAAGTATCTGTTCGCCTGCATTTTTAAGTTGATGAAGAATTTCCGTTTTACCAGAACCTGTTTCTCCGCCAATGACGAGTAGTTTCAGTGGTACATTAAAACTTTCCAGCACGTGCCGGCGGAAAGATTTATATCCGCCAATGAGTGTTTCGCATTGTATTCCCGCCGACTCAAACAGCCACGCCATCGAAGCGCTGCGCATTCCACCACGCCAGCAATGAACCAATAATTTTTCTTCTTTCGCAATTTTTAAAGCTTCCTGAACAAGCCGGGACATTTTTGGCCCCACAATTTCCAGTCCGCGAAGTACCGCATTTTTCCGACCTTTTTTCTTGTAGATAGTTCCGATCTCGGCTCTTTCTTCATTCGAGAAAAGTGGAATATTGAAAGCGCCCGGAATATGCCCCGACCCAAATTCCGCAGGAGAACGCACGTCAACCACCGGAATTTCGGGAGTTTTAGAGAGGAAATCAGCTATGAATAATGGTTTTGGCATGTTTCCACTGTTGGTAGAAAGTGAAAAAGGCATATATTTGCGTCCTTAAAAATAAACAATAGAGAGATGGCAAATCACAAATCATCAGTAAAACGTATCCGCTCGAATAATGCAAAGCGCCTCGTAAATCGATACCAGGCAAAATCGACACGCACTGCATTGAAAAATATCCGCGAAGAAAAAGATAAAAAGGCGGCGGAGAAAAAACTTTCAGGCATCGTTTCCATGCTTGATAAACTTGCGAAGAAGAACATCATTCACAAGAACAAGGCAGCCAACATCAAATCAAAATTAACGAGACATGTAGCTTCACTCGGAAAATAAGTCCACCGAATTACCTTACTGAAAAAGCATCGCCATAAAAAAGCGATGTTTTTTTTTGGTGGTCAGCGCAGTGCTTTAAAACTTTTTAGGATCAGAATTTAATTTATAGTTCACCAATTTATTTACGCATATGTACGAAACAGAAAAATTACCGATCACCAGCTGGGCCGAAGACGATCGCCCGCGTGAAAAAATGATGCTCAAAGGAAAACATTCATTGAGCGATGCTGAATTACTTGCTATTATTCTCGGATCAGGAAACCGGAAAGAAACGGCAGTAGATCTCGCGAAACGCATCCTTGCCGATTCAGGAAATGATCTGAACAGGATAGGGACAATGGCTTTTGCCGAGTTGCAACAGTACAATGGAGTAGGAGAGGCGAAGGCCGTGAATGTGATTGCCGCACTCGAACTCGGCCGGCGCAGAAGTAATTGCCAGTCGAATGAAGTGTTGCAGGTAACCAGGAGCGGCGATGCTTACCAGTTTTTCCGCCGCGATATGGAAGATCTTGTTCACGAAGAATTCTGGGTATTGCTATTGACGCGATCAAATAAAGTGCTCCGGAAAGAACAGGTAAGCAAAGGCGGAATGAATGCAACTGTGGTTGATCCGAGAATGGTTTTCCGTTCGGCGGTTGCACTTGGCGCAAATTCCATTGTCATTTGCCATAATCATCCATCGGGAGAAGTAAAGCCCAGTGAAAATGATATTCGCCTCACACGAAAACTGAAGGAAGGAGCGTTATTGCTCGACATCTCGCTGATCGATCATATTATCGTGGGTGCCAATACATATTTTAGCTTTGCAGACGAAGGACTTCTCTGAACTCCGCATTATGTTTCATCTTCTCACTGTCATTGGTGCAAGGCCGCAGATCATAAAAGCTGCGGCGCTCAGCCGTGCCATAAAAAAATCTTTCGCAGGAAAGATCCGCGAAACTATTTTGCATACGGGCCAGCACTATGATGAGAATATGTCGCGTGTTTTTTTTGCTGAGCTTGGAATTCCCGAACCCGATCACCAGTTGAATGTAGGATCTGTTTCCCCGGTGTCGCAAGTTGCGCTGATGATGGAAGGAATTGAAAAAATAATTCTCAGGGAAAAACCGGGTGCGCTGCTCGTGTATGGCGATACAAATTCAACGCTGGCCGGCGCAGTGACGGCAGAAAAAATGAATCTTCCGCTCATTCACGTTGAAGCCGGATTGCGTTCATTCGAGAAAACCATGCCGGAAGAAATAAACCGCATTATCACCGATCGTTTGTCCACTCTGCTTTTTTCTCCAACAAAAACAGGGATTGAAAATCTGTTTAAAGAAGGAATTATTCATTCACAAGTATCGAACGCCACCACCGATCATCCACATGTTTATCATTGCGGCGATATCATGTACGACAACAGTTTGTATTTTTCTGATCTGGCTGAAAAGAAAAATAAGTTTATGACTGAGCATGATCTGCAACCCGGAAAGTTTTTCCTTGCCACCATCCATCGCCAGTCCAATACGGATGATCCTTCGCAATTGAGATCACTTTTTTCTGCTCTGATGAATGCCGGAAAAAAACAGCACAGGAAAGTTGTAGTTCCTCTTCACCCAAGAACGAAAAAGATGCTCAGCGACCAGGAAGATCTGATGCTCGAAATTTCTGCGGATGAAAATCTGATCCTGCTTCCGCCGGTTTCCTTTCTGGAAATGATCTGGCTTGAAAAAAATGCGGCGCTTGTTCTTACCGATTCCGGTGGCGTGCAGAAGGAAGCTTTTTATTTTCACAAACCCTGCGTGATCCTTCGTGAAGAAACAGAATGGGTGGAACTGGTGGAGTGCGGCGCTGCGATACTTACTGGTACAAATGAGAAAAAAATTGAAAAAGCAATTGAAGAATTATTGGGCAGGAAAATAAATTATCCACAGCTGTTCGGCGACGGGCATGCGGCGGAATTTATAGGTGAAAAAATTATCAGCGACCTTTCATGACAAAACTCCTGTCCATTTTCACGCCGAAGATCACGGGCAGGAACAAATACATGTTCCGTCTTTTTTTTCGTGAACTCATGGGGCTCGATATTTCAGTTACCAATGATGCCCGGAAATTTTCTTCTGAACCGGGTCCTAAGCTCTGTTACAGTACGCAGCCGGTGGGAGACGCACTTTTTTTCTATTCGAGGAATCTCCTTTTCGAAAGCGGTATTGCGGATCAGAATATTTCTGTTTTCGAATGGAATGGGCAAAAAGTTTTTTTTGCAACAGGAAAATCTTCCGCACTTCCTTTCGATCCTTTTGCTGCGGCATTTTACATGGTGAGCCGTTACGAGGAATATCTTCCGCACATCCGTGACAACATCGATCGTTTCGATGCAAAGAATTCACTCGCGTGGCAGCACGGTTTTCTTATGAAACCGGTGGTGAATCAATGGGCGATAATGGTAAAGCACCTGCTAAGTGAAAAATATCCGGAACTGAATTTCGGAAACAGGGAATACCGTTTCACTCCGACGCTTGACATTGACAATGCCTATGCGTATCGGCAAAAGGGATTCATGCGCACGCTGGGCGGTTATGTAAAATCATTTTTTCATTTTGATTTTTCCGATATGCGCTCGCGCACGAAAGTGCTCCTGCGCCTGCAGCGCGACCCGTATGACACGTACGCGTACCAGCTTGCGCTTCAGAAAAAATATTCTCTTCGCCCGGTTTATTTTTTTCTCGTCGGCGATTATGGAGTGAATGATAAAAATCTTTCGGTGCAGAACAGGAAATTTCGTGAACTCATCCGTCATATTGCAGATTATTCCGATGTGGGCGTTCATCCTTCTTTTGCTTCTGCAAGAATACCATCGCGTTTGAAAACAGAATCGGGCCGGCTTAAAAATATTCTTCACGCCGATATATCACGCAGCCGCCAGCATTTCCTGATGCTCAAATTCCCGGACACTTATCGTAATCTCATTGACGCTGATATCACCGACGATTATACGATGGGATTTGCAAATGAGATCGGTTTTCGCGCCGGAATTTCTTCGACGTTTAATTTTTATGATCTTGATCTCGAATCCGAAACTTCTCTTCGCATTCACCCGTTTGCATTGATGGATGCAACACTCAACCTTTATATGCATCTTACCCCTGATGAAGCAACGCAGAAAATAAATGAACTGGTGGATGAAGTGAAGAAAGTGAACGGAGAATTTGTTTCGCTCTGGCACAATGAAACGCTGAGTGATGAGAAACAATGGAAAGGATGGAGAGAAGTTTATGAAAAACTCATTGAGAAAGCAGCAGTAACCGTCCAACCCGAACGAGCGTGATAAAATATTTGCAGCAACCGGAAATTGACAGGGAAAGATGGGACGATTGCGTTCGACGATCTTTCAACGGAATTATTTATGCCTATTCCTGGTATCTCGATGTGGTGGCGCCGCAATGGGAAGCACTCATAGAGGATGATTACCGCGCGGTAATGCCACTCACGAAGGGAAAGAAGATCGGGATCGAATATCTTTTTCCTCCTTTCTTCGTTCAGCAACTCGGTGTTTTTTCAATTAATAAACTTACGGCCGAAGACACGCTGCGTTTTTTAAAAGCAGTTCCGGCAAAATTCCGCTATTGGGAAATCAATTTGAATACGTTCAATAAAGTGACAGGTGAAGATTTTGAATTCCGCCCGAATCTCACACACGAACTTGACCTGATCGATTCATACGAGAACATTTCAAAAAATTACAGCGATAATGCAAAACGGAATATCCGTAAAGCAAAACAGTCGCCGATAAAAAGTGTTGCAAAACCATCGCGCGAAGAGATCATTACCCTTTTCAGAACGGGCAGGGGAAGTGAAGTGAAAAATCTCCAGGAAAATAATTATGATACACTCCGGAGACTTCTCCAATCGGCCGATTCGCGCGGGCGCCTGCATACGTGTGGTGTCGGGCATGAGAATGGTGAATTGATCGCGGGCGCTTTTCTCCTTGATTCGAATGGAAAAGTGATCTTTCTTTTTTCTGGTTTAAATGAACTGGGAAAAGAAACCGGCGCCATGTTTATGCTCATCGATCAATTTATCCATGAAAATTCACAGAAGAATCTTGTGCTTGATTTTGAAGGAAGCAATGATGCGAATCTCGCACGTTTCTATAGGGGATTCGGCGCTAAAGAATGCGTATATTTACAAGCCCGGTGCAATCGGCTTCCATGGCCGGTTCGTTTCCTGAAAAGTTGATTGAACACCGCCGGATAAATAAAAATTTATGGTCAACGATCTCAGCAAACATTCTTCCATTGTGAATTTGTACATGTCGGAATTACGCGACATAAAAATTCAAAAAGATCCTATGCGCTTCCGGAAAAATCTCGAGCGAATGGGAATGATACTCGGTTACGAGATTAGCAAAGGGCTTGAATATTCCAATAAAGAAGTGACCACGCCGCTCGGCATTGCGCGCGCATCTGTTTTGAAAGAGCAACCTGTGATTGCAGGAATTCTTCGTGCAGGACTTCCTGTTCAGCAGGGAATGCTTGAAATTTTTGATAAAGCTGAAAATGCTTTCATCTCTGCATATCGCCAGCATCACAAAGACGGAACATTCGAAGTGCATGTCGATTATATGGCTTGTCCTTCGCTCGACGGAAAAGAACTTATTATCTGCGATCCCATGCTTGCAACCGGAACTTCCATGGTGCTCACTTACCAGGCACTTCTTCGCCGGGGAAAACCGAAACATGTTCATGTCGCTTCCGTAATCTCAAGTATGTATGGTATCGATTACCTGAAAAAACACATGCCGGAAAGTACTTCCATCTGGACCTGCGCTATCGACGAAGAACTTACTGCGCAATCTTATATCGTTCCCGGTCTTGGTGATGCGGGCGATCTTGCATACGGAACAAAAATCTGAGCGGAACATGCACAGCGACCAGGTCACACATTGGCTGAAAATACTGGAGGTCGCATTTATAGCGAGTGTGAAATTCCTGTTCGCTCCTTTCGAAGCAGAACGTTATAATTTCAATTTCGGACAATCCTTTGTCATTACAACTCTTGGCGGCATCATCGGAATTTTTGTTTTTTATTTTGCAGGCGCCAACATCGCAACATGGTGGAAGCACACCAAAGCGGTGATCAAATCTGTTTTTCTTCGCAAGCCCGCAGCAGTGATCGAAAGAAAACCAACCCGGATATTCACACGCGGCAGGCGATTCGTAGTAGGAATAAAAATGAAATTCGGTCTTATGGGAATTGCTTTCGTCACTCCATGTGTCATCTCAATTCCTATCGGTACCATCGTTGCGGCGCATTTTTTCAGGAAGAGAAAACCGGTACTGCTTTATCTTCTTTCATCACTCCTTCTCTGGTCGCTGATATTGAACGGACTTGCACAGATTCTCCATTTCTCCCAATACATTCCCCATCATTCCTGATCCATGAAGTACCGTCACATTTTTTTCGATCTCGACCGCACGCTGTGGGATATGGAAAAAAATGCACGCGAAACCCTGGCAGAATTATTTTTCAGGTATGAGCTTGATCAGAAAGGAATACAATCGGCGAATGAATTTATTTTTCATTACAACCGGTACAATGATTTGTTGTGGGATCGTTACCGGAGAAAGATCATTGACAAATCGACGTTGCGCGCACTTCGTTTTAAACAAACCTTCGCACACTTCGGAATTCATGACAGGAATCTTTCTGCAATTTTTGATACGGAATATATTACGGAAGCTCCGAAAAAAAGAAATCTTGTTCCCGGCGCAAAAGAATTGCTTGATGCATTGCGCGATGATTTTTCACTTCACATCATCACGAATGGATTTCACGAAACACAATTGCACAAAATAAATCATTCGGGGCTCGAAGAATATTTCAACCATGTGATCACGTCGGAAGGTTGCGGGCACACAAAGCCCGATAAAAAAATATTTTTTCACGCACTTCAAATGACCGGCGCAAAAAAAGAAGAGGCCATTATGATCGGTGATGACCTCGCTGTGGATATTGTCGGTGCGCGCGAAGCAGGTTGGGACCAGGTATTTTTTAATCCTTCCCGCGGAAAACACAGTGAAGAAGTAACGTATGAGATCGCATTGCTCGAAGAGATGAACGGAATTCTTGCAAAATAAAAATCCCCGCCGGGAGTTTATCCACGAGCGGGGATCTTTTATGAATTCAAAAAATTATTTTGGTGTTCCTGTTCCTTCTGCGGGAGCTGCAGCAGTTTTTCCGTGGCAGCATCCTCCTCCGCTCGAACATTTTCCTGAATTAGCATCACCGCTGCAGCAGGATTTTTTCTTGTCTTTTTTCTTTTTGTCTTTTTTGTCGCCATTGTTATTGACGATCGCGTGATGATGTGTGAAAGAAGAAACAGTAGCAGCAGAAACGCTGCCTGTTAATCCTGCCAATGCGAGAATGATGAATATTTTTTTCATGTCGTTTTTTTTGTTGGTGATGTAAAGTTAATCTGTAAATCCTGAAATGAAACACCGTTCACCGATTTTAACAAAATGATTTCAGAATGTTGCGATCACTGTTTCTCCTCCGCGCACAGTCTCATTCAGTTTCACATTGATCTTTGCATTTACCGGCAAGAGTACATCTACGCGTGATCCGAATTTAATGAAACCCATTTGCGCTCCCTGCTCTGCAGTTTCACCTTTCACCGCATAATAAACAATTCGTTTTGCCATTGCACCTGCTATCTGCCGGAAAAGAACTTCCTGTCCTTCTTCATTTTTAATGACAATAGTTGTGCGTTCATTTTCCGTGGAAGATTTCGGATGCCATGCTACAAGATAAAGGCCGGGATGATATTTTACATATTCGAATTTTCCGCCGATCGGATTCCGGTTAACATGAACATTGAAAGGTGACATGAAAATGGAAAGCTGAATTCTGCTGTCGTTGAAATATTCTTTTTCATCCACTTCTTCTATCACCACTACTTTTCCATCTGCAGGAGCAATGATATGACGTGGATCTTTTTTTATCGTACGCACCGGGTTACGGAAAAACTGGAGAATGATGTAAAGCAGGACAAGTGTGCACAGAAGTGCGGCTGCATTCACGATTCCGAAAGAAGGATAGATCAGAAAAATTCCTGCGTTCACAACGATGCAGAAAATAATCGTCATGATAATAGTGAATGTGCCTTCGCGGTGAAATCTCATTGGGAAAAAATGTGGGTCAAAGATAATGGAATGTGTTCAGGGGAAAACCTAAATTTTGTCAATGATCTCAAGCAATACTTTCAATGCGTGCTCCAGCGTTTCATCATCAATATTCAGCGGTGGTGCAATGCGGATCGAATTCATATTGAATAAAAACCAGTCAGTGATCACGCCGCGGTGGATGGCTTCACGTATCACAAAATGTACAGCCGCTTCATCTTTCAGCGAAAGAGCATACAACATTCCTTTTCCGCGGAGTGAAATAATATTTTTATGCGAAAGTGTTTTCCGGATGATCTGTTCTTTCCGTTCAACCGACGCTACAATATTTTCTTCCTGTATAACGCCGATGGTCGCAAGCGCTGCGGCGCAACAAACCGGGTTTCCACCGAACGTAGTGATATGCCCCAGAACAGGATCATTCGTGAACGTCGACATATTTTCGATAGAAGAAACAAACGCGCCGATCGGCAAACCGCCCCCGAGCCCTTTCGCGAAAATAATGACATCCGGTATCGCCGAACTATTCTCGAAGCCGAACATTTTTCCTGTACGCCCGAAACCGGTTTGAATTTCATCGAAGATGAGCAGCGCACCTTTTTCCTTGCAACGTTCACGTAATTTTTCAAGATATCCTGCTGCAGGAACAACTGCACCGGCTTCACCCTGGATCGGTTCTGCAATAACGCACGCGGTCTTTTCTGTAATTTCTTTCAGCACACTTTCATCATTGAAAGGAATTTGTTTTGTTCCCGGAAGCAACGGACGGAAAGCAGTTTTGAAAAATTCACTTCCCATGATGCTGAGTGCGCCCTGTGTACTTCCATGATAAGCGTTGTGAAAAGAAATTATTTCAGTTCTTCCTGTTACACGTTTAGCAAGTTTCATTGCGCCTTCTACGGCTTCTGTTCCGGAATTCGTGAAATAAGTGCAATTGAGAGTAGGAGGAAGTAGCGATGCGATCTTCTCTGCTAATTTAGTTTGCGGAGAAAGAATGAATTCACCATAAACCATCACATGCATATAACGTTCGAGCTGTTCATGAATTGCTTTCACCACTTTCGGGTGACGATGTCCCACATTGCTCACAGAAACACCTGCCACGAGATCAATATATTTTTTTCCTGCGGGATCAAAAAGAAAAGATCCTTCTGCAAGCGACACTTCAATTCCAAGAGGGAGCGGAGAAGTTTGTGCAAGATGATTCAGGAATAATTGCCGGTTGGTGATCATGTTGCAAAGTTAGGAGTAATGAGTTATGGCTAATGAGTATTGAGTACTGAGAATTTATTTTATTATTCATTGAACTTTAAACTTTGAACATTTCAAACCCATAACTTTCCCTAATTTTACGCGGTGACCAAAGTCCTTCGTCTTCCGCAGCATTTTATTGAATGGCTTCACGACAAACTTGACAAGAAACAATTCCTCATCTTCTCAAGCATGCTCGTCGGCATCACAGCAGGACTCGCAGCCGTCATTCTGAAATTACTGGTACACTATATTTCCTTCGCTGCCACTTACGATTATCACATTCCTCACCAGTATGTTTTTTATCTCGTACTTCCTTCGCTCGGAATCCTGCTCACTGTTTTTTTTGTAAAAAAAGTTCTCAAAGGAAAACTCGGAAGAGGAAATGCAAATGTGCTGCATGCGATCGCAAAAAAAGGAGCACGACTTCCCGCAGACCAAATGTACTCGCACGTGATCACGAGCGCGCTCACAGTTGGTTTCGGTGGAAGCGCCGGGCTCGAGTCGCCGATCCTCACCACCGGAGCTGCCATCGGTTCCAATTTCGGAAAAACATATCATCTTACTTATAAAGACCGCACGCTTCTTCTTGCTTGCGGAGCCGCTGCCGGAATTGCCGCTGCTTTCAATGCGCCGATAGCCGGAGTTTTATTTGCGATGGAAGTGCTGCTTGCTGATGTTACCCTTTCCACTTTTATCCCGCTCATTATTGCAGCAGCGACCGGCGCACTTCTTTCAAAAATAATTCTTGCAGAAGATATTCTTTTTTTATTCCCGATGCAGAAGCCGTTCAACTGGCACAACACACATTGGTACATTCTCCTGGGAATTCTCGCAGGGTTCATTTCACTTTATTATTCGCGCATCTATCCGAAGGTGGAAGGATTTTTCCGCGCGCGAAAACGTTTCACTTACATGAATGCACTCATCGGAGGAATCATTCTCGGATTATTGATCTGGGTATTTCCTTCACTGTACGGCGAAGGATATGCAAGCATCAAAACTCTTTCCGGCCCGCATCCGACTGATCTGTTTCGCAATAGTCTTTTCAATTCCTATTCAGGGAACATTTGGTTCGTGCTGGCATTCTTCACCGCCATCATGCTCATCAAAGTTTTTGCAACTGCTATCACAGTGGGAAGCGGTGGCAACGGCGGAAATTTTGCTCCCGCGCTTTTTGTAGGCGCCTATCTTGGTTTTGTTTTTTCCACACTCCTCAATCATCTCCAGGTTGCAGATATTCCTGTTTCAAATTTTGCACTTGTCGCCATGGCTGGAATTCTCAGCGGAGTTTTTCACTCACCACTCACCGGTATCTTTCTTATTGCAGAAATAACCGGCGGATACGGACTTATGATTCCGCTCATGATCGTTTCTGCGCTCAGCTTTTCTGTCGTTCGTTATTTCGAACAGTTTTCAATGGACACAAAAAAACTCGCCAGCAAAGGACATATTTTCACAGCGAACAAAGACCGGAATATTCTAAGCCGGCTTAAAGTGCCGAAGATTCTCGAAACCGATTTTCAGAAAGTGGATCCGGCGATGAAGTTGCGCGATTTTGTGAATGTGATCGCACACTCGCACAGGAATATTTTTCCGGTGGTGGATAAGGAAGGAACGCTGCTCGGAATAATTCTTCTCGACCAGATCCGCGAGATCATGTTCAGGAATGAATTATACGATACCGTCAATGCCCAACAACTCATGCGCTCGCCCGCAGCCATCATTCAACCCGACGACGATATGTTCATGGTGATGAAAAAATTCGACGACACCGGAGCGTGGAATCTTCCTGTGATCGAGAATGGCGCTTACATTGGTTTCATTTCAAAGTCGAGCATCTTCAGCCGTTATCGTGAAGTGCTGATCAGAAATACAAGTGAATGAAAAATATTTTTTTAATGTTTTTTTGGAGCGGCGGCGGAGAATCTTTAAAATCACTCCTGTCCCGCTGGCGTTATTCCGTCCCGATCAGGATCGGGACGGGAAAGCACTTCATCGGGGCTGGGAAAATTACTGCATCACTTTTAATTCTCTTTTTTATCAGTTGCAATTTCAGTTGCAGTGAAAAAGAAAAAAATAATTCTTCAACAGATTCTGTTCCTGTTGCCACGCACGATCCGCGTCCTGTTTCCGGTACAAAAACTGCGGTGAGCAACACGGGTTATGTTATAACACTACCCGAGGGATTCAATTTTACTTCCGACACAGCAGACCCCGGTGAATTTGTTTATTACTTCACGCCAAAAGATACGATCTCCATTCACGGGCAAGCCGGAATTTACATCGGAAAATATCCGAATCGCAAACCACCGTCGCGCCAGTATACACAAAATAATTTTTCCGGAAAATTACTCGGTCAAAAAGTAAATTGGGTGGAATACATCACCGACGAATACACGCAACGGGAAACATTCATCGATCTCGATTCGGTAAAGCACATTCATGTTTTCTGTCACTCCGACCGGCTTCCCGATCTCGAACAATTATTCGACATCGTGAACACACTCAGTAAATAAATAGAGTTTATTCCGAATAAGATACTAAATGCGAAACAGGAAACTTTTTGACATTCAAATGAATCAGACTGAGCATCGGTAATGCCTTGCAAATGCTCAGTTTTTAATAATGGAGCGCTTGCAATCATTGTTATACAACTCTTAACCGATATAAACTCTAATGCTGAAAAAAATAGTTCCGGTAGCTATTCTTCCATCACAACTAACTTAACCAACACAAGCAACTCATTCAACTTAATTACCACTTCTTCTTTCCAAATTTTTTCTTCCGGTCGGTAACCGGTTCATCCTTCATCAGTTTTTTCCATTCATCAGCACCGTGTTCTTTCTCCTCTTTGTGTCCGAATCCTTTTCCGGGATTCACGTCTTCACTTTTCTTTCCGTATTTATTTCTTGACGAAGTTCCGGAATCAGTTTTCCCGCCGTAACTTTTTTTCTCTTCAAAGCCGCGGTTTTCACGATCGCCATACGATCTTTTCTCGCCGTAACTTTTTTTCTCTCCGAAGTTGCGGTTTTCATGATCGCCATACGATCTTTTCTCGCCGTAACTTTTTTTCTCACCAAAGTTGCGGTTTTCACGATCGCCATAAGATCTTTTCTCGCCGTAACTTTTTCTTTCTCCACCATACGATCTTTTTTCCCCGTAACTTTTCCTTTCGCCATAATTGCGCCGCTCACCATAACTTCTTCTTTCTCCATTCTCCCCGCTGTCATCTCTCCGTTCTGTTCCGCCGTTTTCTGCCTGGTTCACACGAATTTTTCTTCCCTGGAAAGAAAAATCATCGAACGCACGCAGCACATTTGCAGGTTCAACGCCTATCATCTGTATGAAACTGAAATTATGTTTCAGATCGATGCGGCCAATATGATCGCGGTTAATATTCATCTGGTCGCAGCAAATTCTGAGCAGCTGGCCGGGATCTACATTATCCATTCTTCCAAGACTGAAAAAGAAAGTATGTTTTTCTCCTTCGGGTTCGCGGCGTTCACGCGGAGTATGATCGCGCTCTTTTGTACCGCGTGCATTCACATTCAGGTCGGGAGCTTTTGCATAATCGCCAAGCAATTTACTCAACGAAAGCGCCATGAATTTTTCGAGCAACTCATCCGAACTCATTTCTCCCATTGCCTCTTTCAATAAGCTCATGTATTCCGGAGAAACTAAATTCTGCGAATCAGTTGTTTTCAATCTTGCTGCAAAAGAAACGAGTTGATTCTTCACCACATCAGCACCGGCTGGAACCGGGAGGTAAATAATTTTCTTATTTGTTCTTCGTTCTATCTCGCGGAGTTTCCCGGATTCGCGCGCATTTAAAAATAAAATAGAAATTCCGCTTTTGCCTGCGCGTCCTGTGCGCCCGCTCCTGTGCGTGTAACTTTCCGGCTCATCAGGCACCTGGTAATGCATAACGTGAGTGATGTCGTCCACATCAATTCCACGTGCTGCAACATCAGTCGCAACAAGTAGCTGCAATGTTTTATGACGGAAGCGTTTCATCACATGATCCCGCTGCGCCTGCGAAAGATCGCCGTGAAGAGAATCGGCCATGTATCCGTCCCGGATAAGATGATCGGCCACATCCTGCGTTTCCGCTTTTGTCCTGCAAAAAACAATTCCATAAATATCGGGATGCGCATCAATCACGCGGCGCAATGCGGGATAGCGGTCGCGCGCATGAACCATGCAATAAAAGTGATCGATCTTTCCGTCGGTATCTTGCGAACTTTTCACGCTGAGACTGATCGGATCTTTCATGTAACTGCGCGCAATGCGTGCAACACCATCGGGCATGGTTGCAGAAAAAAGCCAAGTAGTTTTTGTTGAAGGAGTTTCTGCAAGAATCGTATCGATCGCATCGCGGAAACCCATGTTCAGCATTTCATCGGCTTCATCAAGCACCACCATTTCCACTTCACCGAGTTTGAGTGCACCGCGTTCAATCATATCATTCAATCGTCCCGGTGTTCCTACAATGACTTGTACACCGCGGCGAAGATCTTTAATCTGCATGCTGATGCTTGCTCCGCCATAAACAGGAAGAACAAAAACGCCCGGCAATTTTTTCGCGTAGCTTTTGAGATCGCCGGAGATCTGCATACACAATTCTCTTGTAGGGCAAAGCACCAATGCCTGTGGAATTTTTTTATCTGCGTTAATAAAATGCAAAAGCGGCAAACCGAAAGCAGCAGTTTTTCCTGTGCCCGTGCGTGCGAGTCCAACGAGGTCGCGTTTATTTTCGAGCAAAGCGGGAATCGCCTGCTCCTGGATGGGAGTTGGTTGAATAAAACCAAGTTCGGCCACAGCAGCAGCCAGTTCGGGCCTGAGGCCCAGTTCAGCAAATTTTGTCATAGTGAAAGTTCGTACAGTTTATTTTTTCCTGTTCCGAACATTGGTAAGTTGCATCTCGTTATCAGCCACAAACACGGCTGACCTTACACTCGTCCGTCTCAAGAGGAGGCAAAGGTACGGCTAATAAGTGCAGGAATTACATTAAAAGAATTGACGCGACTTTTTATATTAGAACGATGAGAAAATATTTTTTACTTCTTTTTCTTTTACCACAAATTATTTCGGCACAGAAAAGTACAGGTGTGATCACTATCGATTTCAGTTCCAACCTTACTAACGAACGTGAAATAAATTTATTCCGCTCCCCGGCGGATACGATCGCTTATTGCAAATGCAAAGGAGTACAACAACTGGACTCCGCGTTGACTTCTTTTTTTTATTTCGGCGGGTCAAATAATATTGCTTACCAGTGTGTAGGCGAAAGCTGGTCGAGATGGGCAATAATGGATAATATTGATCCGAAGAAAATATGCTGGATCGAAAAAGATTCGCTCAATTCATTTGTGTCGTGGTATGCATGGTGGAATGATGCGGATGGAGTAACAGCACCTACAGAAAAAGGTAATCGTTTTCATACAGAACCCAATGAAAGATCGCGACTCACAGAACCATCCACTTGTTCCTGTACTATGTTTGATGTTCTCGCCATTGAAGGAGATTGGATACTCGTTTCTTACAGTTGGGGATGCGATGAATACGGTGATGGTAAACCATCCTTCGTTGCATTTCTTGGCCGTAGTCGCTCCACTATGGCCTGCAAAATGCGTCTCGGCTGAACAAAAATGGCATCATAACAATTCCAAAAAATGAATTTTAAACAGCCTCTAAGCACGAAAAAATAAAAAAATAAATTTTCTAAATTTTCAGAATATTACTTCTCCAAATTATTTTTTACTCATGATCGTGAGTCGTTCTTCCACAAGTTTCATAATGAAATCCAGTTGTTCTTCCTTAGTAAGATCGGAATTGTCGAGTACAACAGCGTCATCTGCTTTCACTAATGGATTTTCTTTACGGTGAGTGTCTTCATGATCGCGCGAAGCAAGATTATTGCGCACATCATCCAGGCTCACTTTCGTTCCGTTTGCATTGAGTTCATCGAATCGCCTTTTCACTCTCACTTCCGGATCGGCGGTCATGAAAATTTTCAATTCTGCTCCGGGGAAAACATTAGTGCCAATGTCGCGTCCATCCATTACCACGCCTTTATTTTTTCCCATCGCACGCTGCAGCGCAACCATGTGTACGCGTACGTCATGAATTTTCGAAATGGGACTCACATTATTCGAAACTTCAGGAAGACGAATATCTTTTTCCACATTTTTTTCATTCATGAAAGTTTCGGAAGAATTTGCAGCAGGATTGAAATGAAAGGAAAGATGAATATCGTCGAGTGCAAGCACCACTTCGTGTTCATCAAAAGCGTGATCTTTGATAATACCATGTTCAAGGCAGTACAACGTAACACAACGGTACATGGCGCCCGAATCCACATAATTGTAACCGATCCTGGACGCGATCGCTTTCGCTACAGTACTTTTCCCGCACGATGAATAACCGTCGATGGCGATCGTGATCTTTCTCATTCATGCCAAAAATAAGATTTATCATCATCTTCCGCGCATTCGTACTTTTGTAAAAAACACAGTACATGAATCCACCCGTTGTTACATTGGAGAATATCACCGAAGCAGAAAAAGATATTCTTGCCGTGAAAGCAAAGAAAGAGATGAACACGAAGATTTACATTTTTGTTCCTTGCTTTCTTGTTTCGGGGTATGCTGTTTTTTATGTGAACGGGCACTACATGGGACTCGGACTGGAAAATGAAAATCTAAGGAGTTTTATCAATGTTTCGCTCGTCATTCTTACATTGCTTCCCATGCGCCTGCTCGTAGGTGCGGTGATCCGTTATCGCAAAACACTTGCGTTTTGGCAGAAAAAAGTTTTTCGCGGCGTTATTGATTTCATTGATGGAAATGTTGTGCAGATTTCCAACCAGCGAATAAAAATTCCCGCGGAAGAAATAAAAAAACTGAAACCAGGGGAAGAAGTGATGATCTGCACGACAGTGTCCGGCGATCTTTTCATTTCAATTTCAAAAAAATCATAATTCGCTGATCGGTCCGCGTTCCTCTATCGCTTTTTCAAATTCACCGATTAGTTTTTTCCGCTGCAATACCAATTCTGAAATGATGGCCGTTCTCCTGAAAAAAAGTGAGACCATCAGCCATCGCTTACTGATGTAATAAATGGTGCGGTAATACAGCCACGCGAAAAGGCCTGTGGCCGGCCAGGAAATAAAATAAAGGAGGAACATCCAGCCGGGATGTGAAGTGATTTCCCATTTGTGAAAATAATACCAGGAAAAAAAACCGAGCGTGGTGTACCAGATGATAAAAAAAACCATTCCGGCTGCAGCACCGATCGCGCCACGCCATTCTACTTGCTTGATAAGATTTTTCGACAGCCATGATGCTCCAATGAAAGGAAGATAATTGTGGAGGATACCGTAGAGATAAAAAGGGAAACCGGTAATGATGAGCAGAAGATCGGCGAATGCTTTTGAAAAAATACTTTTTCTTTTTTCATCCGATTTCACCATCCGGTCACTAAGCCCGAGTTCATCGATGCGGGAAAAATACTGTTTGATCTCACCGGAAATATTTATTACTCGTCCGGGATCTTTTTCACGGAAATAATTTACTGTCTTCACAATTCTTTTCGTCAGTTCAAATTCGCCGGTTTTATCCTTCGCATCAATATGCTGTTGTTTCATCAGGTCATATTTGTAAAGCCGCTCGATATTTTTCACCAGCAGATCGGTTTCCGGATCCGAAGTCACGATCATCTGTTCTTCGAGACGAATGCGGATCTCTTCCGTTAATTTTTCTGCCGCTTCAAAACCCTGCGTTTTATTTTCTTCAATGAAATCATTTACGCGGATTGGTTCAGCAAAACCAACGAAAACATCTCTGCGGAAAGTGTGAGGATCTTCATAGTTGAGTCCAACGCATTGAATATGTACATTAAGTTTGCTGCCATATTTTTCTTCTGCACCGATTGCGATCCTTGCTGCTCCTGTTTTCAACGGACGCAATTTTCTTTCCGTGATACTTATTCCTTCAGGAAAAATGAGGATCGTCCCGCCTTTGCCGAGATGTTCGAAACAACGGATAAAAGTTTCCTGGTTCTTGTGCATCTGCGTGGGATCATCCTGCGCGCGATACACGGGGATCACATTCAATTTCGGCAGGAACCATTTTGCAAATCCGCCTTTGAAAACAGAACCTTTTGCAAGAAAAAAAACTTTCCGGTTAACAAGCGACGCAATGACGATCGGATCCAGAAAAGCACCGGGATGATTCGCGCAGATGAGCAAGGGCCCATGCGCAGGAACGCGTGATGCATGATGTTTGAAAGTCTTTCTGAAAAAAACTTTAAACGTTAATCGGAATAATATTTTCAGGATGGGATAGAGCAAGGGGTGAAGTTAATTATTGGTCATGAGTCAATAGACATTGGTGACAGTCATCAGGCAGGTATCATTTGGATTGGATATTTCATAGTGTAAATTAAATGTTTGCAGTTTGTTGTTGTTCTTCCGAAAAGATAATTCTTTAAGAGGAGTTTAATTTGTTCCAATGGAATGTTTGTTGTTTTTAGTTTGTTGTAAAAATCTGTGTCTTAATCTATGTAAACCTGTGGCAATATTATTTCATCGTGTGCAGGAGCGCCTTTTCAGTTCATCACAATTCACTCAGCACCGTTTCCGTTTTTTTTGATTCCGGAAATAAATGAATAAGTTTCTCCAGCACGCGCTCAATCACACTGTCGGGACAACTTGCTCCGCTCGAGAGAATAATTTTTGCCGGCGAAGAAGAAGGAAGCCAGTTGCCGCTCTCCATAACTTTTTTAGAATGCAGATCAAAATGATGGATAATATTTCCCGGAAGAATCTCAGAATCGTCTTTGATAAAATAGGTTTTGAATTTCCGTTCGCATAATTCGACAAGGTGCGACGTATTGGAACTATTGTATCCACCGACCACGATAGCGCAATCTGCATTTATTTCCAGCAAACCATACGTTGCATCCTGATTTTCATTGGTGGCATAACAAAGCGTATCGCGCGTATCGGCAAAATGATTTTTAATATTTTCAATACCAAATTTTTCCACCATCACATTTTTAAAATGGTCAGCGATCTCCTGCGTCTCCGTGGCGAGCATGGTCGTCTGGTTGATCACGCCCACGCGCACGAGATCTTTTTCCGAATCGAAATTCTTGTTTGCACGACCATGAAAATGTTTTTCAAAATCCTCCAATGGAATTTTTCCGAGCATAATTGCTGCGAGTAATTCTGCTTCAGCAATATTTTTCACAATAATGGAAGGGCTGTGTTGCACGCTATGGGAAAAAGTAGCTTTCGTTTCCTCGTGATCCGGTTTTCCGTGAATGATCACGGTATATTCTTCTTTGGAAAGTTCGCCCGATTTTTTCCAAACGCGCTCCACGAACGGGCAGGTGGTATTGTAACGTTGCGGTTCAATCCCGATGGAAGAAAGTTGTTTTTCAATTTCAATGGTGGTTCCGAATGCAGGAATGATCACGATGTCTTCTTTTTTTAATTCTGAGAATGGAATTATTTGTTTTCCATTTGTATCCATCAAAAAACGTACGCCGTGAGAAACAAGATCATTATTCACTTCCGGATTATGAATCATCTGGCTGAGCAGGAAAATATTTTTCCCTGGATTTTCACTCACCGCGCGAAAAGAAATTTCCACCGCATTCTCCACACCATAACAGAAACCAAAATGCCGTGCAATGTAAACGATCACCGGGCCGAAGTCGAGCACGGTTGGAGAGAAATCTTTTTTCTTCGGATCTTTTTCTTTCCTGGCCTCCTTGATCTTCGAGATGACCAGGCTGCGGTAGAATTCCGGAATGGAGAAGGATTTCATTTAAGGTTGGTGGTAGTTTGGTTGTTGGTAGGTGGCATTGGTAACAACAAAGATACTTCCCCGCACGATTTCTTGAAATCAATAATTGATCTGGTAAATAGTTTTAGCGAAAGGTGCAACTAAGATCGTATCGGAGTGGAGGACGCTGCCTAGTTCATTTTCGGTAACATATTGTACGTTCACTTTTCCGTCAGAAGGGAAAAACCGGTAATGAAAAATGGCAGATGAAATACCCGAAGCGCCACCTGCAATATATAATGTATCGACGCCTCTCACGAATTTTATTCCGAATAAAGCATCAGAAGAATTTGTAGTTCCAATATTGCTGACTTTTATTTCAATTCTTGAAAGAGATGCAAGCCGGATGGTTGCAGTTGCGTTCCTCTCTTTTGGGACCTTAGGGAAAGGAACTGTTCCGAAGCGAGTGTTTGTATAATATTCTGCATAATTAAGAGCCGTATCCTGCTGAGAAACCAGGGGGGCTTCATTTACGCCGGGATTTGAAAAATCGAGTAAAAGAACTTTGCGGTCTTCACCATCAAGACCAATATAATATTGCTGCCGGTCATTATTTCTTTTACTTCGGAAATCAAATAGCGCTCTTCCGTCAGAACCAGTGGTTGCCTGGCCAAGATTGTCGGAGTTCGGACCGTTGAAACAGGTCAGGCAATCGTGTTGGTGCTCTAAATAGATTCTCATATTAGCAATTGGAGCGCCTGTAAAAACATCAACAACGCTACCTTCAAGATATTCTTTTCTTCCGCAGGAAAAGAGCAGCAAAATTATTACGGGAATGAGGAAAAGTTTTGTTTTCATTATACCATTTCAATTTATTGTGAGGAATTCACCAACTTGTTTTCGTTTTAATCACGCTTTGATCTCATGGTGGTGGTTTGTTCACCGCAAACATAGAGTATTAGTTAGTCGTGATGTAATTGAATCACCACAAAGCGATAAGGAATCTTAAGTAAATAATGCAAGTCATCGGAGTGCAGTCGCAATTTCTGCATTTCTCCTCTCAAAACATCAAACACTACCAACCATCATCATCCAATCACCAACTAAATCTTATCGTTCATCACTGATAACTCATCGCTTAATATTCGCTTTGTTCAACGCATCCTGGTAATCGTGCGCGTTTTTCAGATGCACATTATAATCATTTGTAAAACGGTGATGACCTGTTCCAAAATCGGCGCACATATAAATGTAATCGCTCTTCACATAATTAAGAACCGCATCTATACTCGCCGTTTCAGGAATGCGAATAGGCCCGGGCGGAAGGCCGGCATATTTGTACGTGTTGTAAGGGGAATCGATTTTAAGATCGGTGTCAAGTACACGTTTAATATTGAAATCTCCGAGCGCATAAATAATTGTCGGATCGGATTGCAGCGGAATTTTCTGGCGAAGGCGATTGATGTACAATCCGGCTATCGTGGGACGCTCATCAGGATATTGCGTTTGTTCCGATTCTACAATGGAAGCAAGCGTCACCACTTCCGACTGGCTGAGCCCGAGGGCAGCGGCTTTCGCTTTCCTTTCATCGGTCCAGAATTTTTTATACTCCGTTGCCATCCGGTCAACAAATTGTTCTTCGGTTGTGTTCCAGTACAACTGGTATGAATTCGGTATGAAAAGTGTCATGATGGTTTCCGGCGTCAAACCGTACTTGCTGAGAAATCCGGGATCGTTGATCAGGAAAAGAAATTTTGCAGAATCGGCTTCCAGTTTTCCGCCTACGCGCGAGGCGAGTTGTTCTTTCGTCCTGATGTTGTTGAAAGTGAAAGTAACGGGTTCCTGTTTCCCGCTGCGGAGAAGATCCACGAGATCGCGGTTACTCATTCCATCGGTAATGCGGTACCTTCCCGGTTTTGGTGAATAGAATTTTTTCAGATTAGTGATGGTATGAAAAGTCGAGGTGTCGTCAATGATCTTCAAAGTGAAAAGTTCATTCAACAGATCATTCATCGTAGAACCGGTGTGAATAAGAATGTATTCCGCTTTTTTTTCAGGCGTGTGCACAACGGGCCGGTAATAAATTCTCCAGAAATACCACGCGCCCGCACACGCGAGAACGAGTATTATGGGAATAGTTATTTTCAAAAATTTCTTCACTCAGTTTATTTCTTTCAGTTGTTCGATCAGCAAAGCCGCCTGTTTATTGCCCGGATGTTTTTCAAGACAAAGTTTTGCATACTTATTTGCTTCTGCAAAATTTTTCCGGTAAGCAAAAAGCCCGGCCATATTCACAAGCGCCTGCTCATCATCGGGATCGAGCGCGAGCGCCTGCTTGTAAAATGATTCTGCTTTTTTATCATCGCCTTCTTCCAGCCACAGGTACCCGAGATTCGTAAGTGCAGGAACGAATTCCGGATCTTCATTAATTACTTGCTGGTATTGCGCACGTGCATCAAAATTTTTCTGTTGAGTTGCAAGCGACAAAGCATACTTACTTCTGAAATCGGGATGATAAGGTGCAAGATCAACTGCCTTTTTGTAAAATACTTCTGCCGAAGGATAATCGCCAAGTTTGAAAAATGCTTCTCCTACCCGATACGCTGTCCATGCATCACCGTTGTCGAATGAAGGAGTCAGCAGAATAGAATCGAGTACAAATTTCCTTCCGGCTTTATCTGTAATATTTTTTATTTCCTGAAAATCTTCACGCAAATAATACAAGTGGACAAGATCGGAGAAATTTTTTCTTAGATCAGTAATCGAATTTTCCGGAAGGAACTTTTCAGCGGAATCCAGGAAAATATTTTCTTTTCCGAATTTTTCATATTGCTGCAGGTAAGCTTTTGCAATGATCCCGTTCGACGGATGCTTGTCGTTCACTGCATACAACCCGAGAAATTTTCCTTTCACGGCAGAAGTATCATTCGAAGCATAATTTTTCCTGATGTAATGATCGTGAACTGAAACGTGCGGAATATCTATTGCCCCCGAACGCGGCATGTGACAGGAAACGCAATTGCTGTTTTTATCATCCACCGAAGGATCTTTCACCATCGGGCATGTTTTATGAATTGGTTTTCCGGGTTGTTGTTCATAATGACAATTCATACAAACCTGGTTGAAATGTTCGTCGGCAGTTTCGCGCACACTCACATGCGGGTTATGACACGTAACGCACGTAAGTGAATTTTTATAAGGATGAAGCGCGTCGGTATTCAATGAATTATTTTCTTTTTCTGTTTGAAGAAAACACTGGCTCATTTTCAAACGCTCGGCGTGCGAGGCCATGATGAACTGATTTTCTTCTCCCGCATATTCAGGCATGAACACCGTGATGTAATCCGACAATTTCATTCCAGGGCGGAAATCATAAAAAGATTTCCCATCGTGCAGCACAGCATTTCCCTGCAAGTGACAACGCTGGCAAACATCGAACTGCAGATCGGGAGAAAGTTTTCCGGGATTCACAATGGAGTAATCAATGTATTTAGAAGTGTCAACAATATTTCCCGATTCCTTCATCGCTACATGAATCGATCCGGGGCCATGACATCTTTCGCAACCAATACCATTCGGAATACTATCGAATTTATTTTCCGAACCTTTCACAAATCCCGGAAGAGAATTATGACAGCTCATACATTCAAGCCCGATCTGTCTCGAGAATCTGCTGTTGAAACCATTTTCAAATCCCGGAGGTAGATCCCACTGTCCTTTCTGCGTATAAAAAGTCATCGGCATCTGGAAAATATATCCGTTCACATTGTACATGTGCGAATTCGTGTGTTGGCCCGACCCGACAATGTAATTCACTTTTTCTGTGCGTTTGTAAGTTGTGTCTTTCCCTTTCAGCCGGAATTCACAGATGAACATAACCGAATCCTGGAAATAAGAATGGTACCAGAGATCGCGCGATTTATCATAGATCGTACTTTCCTTTCCGAATTTCGCTGAGGATTTATGAAGTGTGGCAAGATCGAACGATTGTCCCATCCCGGTATGAATGAAAGTTTCAAAAATATTCTCGTGGCATTTCCTGCACACCTGCATACCCACGTAATGCGCGCTGTCGGAATGATTGAGGTAAAGAAGTTTCGTAACTGAATCGGAATTATTTTTTTTCCCGCCATCGTTTCCGCAATAAGAAAGAATGCAGACCACGGAGATCAACAGCGTTACGACAAATAAAAAACGAAAACGTTTCATTGCGGAGTCAGCACGAATTTATGGAGTAAATCATTCCGGCAATGTGTGGTAATGATAAGTGAGTTGTTTTTCTGAATAAGTGGGCGAAAAAATTACGGAGACAAAAAGAAAAATAAAAAAGAAAAAATGTATTTTTTCGTTGATAAAAAAACTTCTTTTCTTGCCGGATTGAGATCACCGGCCTTCTGCATACTGTCAATGTCCTTTTCTCACCAATTGCATGAGCAGTTCATCCACGAACTGATCGCCGATACGGATCCATTCTTTTTTTATTCCGGTGATAACGAACTGATGTTTTTTGAAAAGATGAATGCTCTCTTCGTTATTCACGGTAACGTTGCAATACAACTGGTGAATATGCAACTGTTGAAAACAATATTGGATTAGAAGGTTGAGCGCTTCAGTCGCAAGGCCTTTCCCGCGATCCTGTTTTTCTGCAATGAGAATTCCTATTCCGGCGCGCTGGTGCTGGGGATCAAAATCAAAAAGATCTATAGCGCCCACATCGAGTCCGTCGCGTGTCGTGATCATGAGCCGCAATTGTTTGTTCGTGTGCAGATCAAGATGAGAAGAAGCGATGTATTGTTCAAGAACAAATCTTGAAAAAGGAGTTTGCGTGTTGCTGGCTACCCAAACGGAAGTATCATTTTCCCATTTGTAAAGCAATTCAACATCCTGCGGCTCGAGTGCACGCAAACGGATTCTTTCACCTAAAAGCAATTGTACCTGGATCATGAATTAAAGATAAAAATTAGTTGGAAGCGCGGAAGATAAATCTGTAACCGGTTTTCGGAAGCATGAGTTTATGATTGAAGAATTTTTTTTCCGGCAGCTACTATCGCTTCATTCAGTTCTTCCTGCGAATAAGTTACGAGAGGAAAAATTCCATTGTGAATGACATTTTCCATATTCAGTGCATAGATTTTACCGAGTAGTTTTTTCGATTCCATAATGGGAAGCAGGTCAAAAATGAAACAGGCGTCACGCATTTCATTTCCTGAAATTTCTGCAATGGTTTCACGGATAGGAGAGAGGCAACTATTTTTGCCTGCAATCACTTTCTTGCAGAGAAGAATATTTTTTTCAAGATGCAACAGCAATTTATTGATCGGAATATCTTTCGGTAGATTCCATTCTATGAAAAGACATTCTACTTTTTTTCTTTTCACATAGTCAAGAATCTTTTCCAGGGGTTCGTATGCAAAAGGGCCTTGCACGGAAATGGAAAATGTATTTCCGTGTACGCTCGCGAGCAGGTGCGGAGGTACGCGGCGCGCGTGAAAGATCACAATAAAATTTCCGTGAAAAATTTCTTTGCCGTTGCTGTGGTGAATGTTGCGGAGCGTAAAAGGAGAATTCATTTTTTCTTTTTCACCGTTCCTTTCTTCACTGTGGCGGTTGCAATAGGTTTACCCGAAAAAATAGAACGCGTTTCCTGGAAAATTCCAATGAAGGAAGTATGGTTGAGCGGGAATTCAAGAAATACGTGCAGAAAGCTGAGCAGGAAAAGCACGTTGAATCCTATGGTGTAATCATACAGGTAAAATCCTACGGAAGCAGCCCATAGAATACCGATCACGATCAAACGTTTTTTCGGAACGTTGTGCCACTTGATCACAGAAGTTTTAGAAAACCAGTTGAGATAATGATACGTGTATGCAAATGCAATGAAGCGCATCACGATGAGCCCGGTGTTCGAAAGATAAACGGCATTCACCTGCGGTTTGTAACTATGGAAAACATCGATATTGAAAAGTTTCATCGCTTCAATATTCACGGCCTGGAACATGCGGTAATGCTGGAGTGCGTACGAAGAAATTCCGAATGAAGGCGGCGTTAGATAAATAAAAATTACCGGTACAATAAAAAGAATAAGACAGGAAAGATAACCGCTCCGGCTTCTTCCTTTGAGTGCACCATACAGCATGAATAATCCGGTGAAAAGATAAACGTGAATGATGGTGGGAAGAAAAACAGAAAAGAAAAGAATGGCGCTCATCGACGAAGTGAGTGAAGCCGTGGCAGCAATAAAAATAAACGCAATGAAACGCTGTATCGCTTTTTTGAGCAGTACCATTGCGAGTGACGCAGCGAATGCAATGTAAACTACGGCTGTTGTGAGGTGGTTATTCGTTTCCTTATCGAAGATATTTATGTGTGGATTTACATAGATGAGCATGAAAAGAATGATGCCCGCAACGCCGAGAAAAATGTAATCTCTTTTTCCTTTCGAGAAATAATTCCTTTCGTGCAGCCAGGAAATTTCAGTAAGATAATGTGCCGGACCGAGAATGGCGTATGAAAAAAGAAAAAGTTCGAATGGAATGAAATAAGCAACGCCCACCGAAAGAAGGATCAGCCCGATGTTCAGGTAATTCAGTTTATCGGTATTGGTGATGCCTTGTGCTGCACTCATGTTTTGAGTTATGAGTTATGAGTTTTGAGTTGGTTGTTGGAATTTGAGATTTGGAAATTTACAACTCAATTTCTCCTTTGAAAACAAATTCAGCAGGGCCTTCCAGCCACACGTCAGTAAACATCTGGTTATTTTTTTTGTAATGAACGGAAAGTTGTCCTCCCGGTGTGCGCACATTTATTTTTCCCTGTGCGGGCGCGTCGGACTGCATGGCGCATACGAGTGCGCTCGCGGTGACGCCCGTTCCGCAGGAAAGTGTTTCATCTTCCACACCGCGCTCATAAGTGCGAACGAAAATTCCGTCCGGAAGTTGTTCGACAAAATTCACATTCGTTCCTTCATTCAGGAAACGATCACTGTTGCGGATTTTTTTTCCTTCGTGAAAAACATCCGTATTATTCACATTACTTTCAAATTTTACATAATGAGGCGAACCTGTATCGAGAAAGAAATGATCGGTATTTTTTTCAATGTGATCTACATCGCTCATTTTGACTTTGACTGTTAAGTTGGTGATCACTGCATCATGAGAACCATCGACGGCAATAAAACTGATCTCATTTTTTTTTACAGCGCCTATATCCGAAGCGAAACGTGAAATGCAGCGTGCACCGTTTCCGCACATGGAACTTGGTTTTCCATCGGAGTTCACGTAGATCATCCGGAAATCAAAATTATTTTCATTGCGCAAAAGCAGAATTCCATCGGCACCGATACCGAACCGGCGATGGCAGAGTTTTTCAATGAGTTTTTCATTTTTTTCCGAAAAAGAATTTTCACGATCGTCAAACACGATGAAATCATTTCCGGTACCGTGGTATTTGTAAAAAACTTTTCTCATTGCATTCTGCTGATGAGGATCTCATCCGTCACACGTTCCAACTGGTGAAAATCTGAAGTAACATCCAGCTTGTAAATTCCATTGGTGGATTTCAGATAAGTGATATTATCGCCGGACCAGAAAGAACGCACATCTCCCGATTCAAGGCCGAAGAGAACAACTTTGTTGCGTGTAAATTTATAGCCGCGGTAGTTGAGCGGGGATCTCCAGAATTCTACGATTACATATCCGGCGGAAGAATTCGGTTCTTTTGCCGCAGCAGAATCCAAGCCCACATTCCGCAATGGGTGCAAGGTATAATTCAGTTGGCCGATCAATTCATCTTTACGGATCACAATTCCATCGTCCGATTTATCGACATCGAATACAGAAGGAAGTGTGCTGTCGCCCTTCATCGCATTTGAGGAAGAATCATTGACCACACTAACCGGCGTGATCTTTTTTATTTTTTTTGGTTTGGATTTACTGACATCCGTTTTCAGATCGGTTTGATCCGTATCTGCTTTATCACTTTGTTGCGTGAGCGATTTATAAAAAGAAAGTTCCTTCACATACTGATCGAGTTTCAATACAAAAAATCCGCCGCCTAGTACAAGCCCGAAAAGTAAACCGAGGAAGAACACCTGCAGTTTATCGCGGAAATTGGAGAAGCGGGACCTTACTTTCATTGGGAAAATTGGAGAGAGTAAAGTTAGAGAAAAAGTGTTAATGAGTTGTGGGTTATCAGTTATGGGTTATGGGAATTATTAATAAAACAGTATTAACCAGCAACCATTAACCAACAACTTTTTTTAAATGTTGTTAAAACTCACCGGCAACAACAATTTTCATTTGCATAATTCTGTTTCTATTTCAGAACTTTGAATCAATAAAATTCCATTCATTATGAAAAAGCTGATCCTCAATGTAAGTATCGCACTCGCAAGTGCTGTCCTCGTAGTTGGACTCGATCATTTAATTTTCAAACAAAACCCGGTTGTGGTGGCTGCCGGAAATCCGCAACCGGTTCATTTTACTGGCGGATCGTCCGCAGCAGTTGGCGTTGATTTCACTGGTGCAGCAAGTCAGACTGTGCAAGCGGTTGTTCATGTGAAAACAAAAAGTACAACGCAGCAAACTTATTACGATCCCTTCCAGGGATTTTTCGGCGGAAACGGAATGCAGGTTATTCCGCGCGAACAGGAAGGATCGGGTTCCGGAGTAATTATTACTACCGACGGATATATTGTTACGAATAATCATGTCGTGGAAAATGCAGACGTGATACAGGTAATTCTCAATGATAAACGCACGTATGATGCAACAGTTGTGGGAACCGATATTAATACCGATCTCGCGGTTCTCAAGATCGATGAAAAAGATCTTCCGTTCATCAGTTATGGAAATTCCGATGATGTGAAAGTAGGAGAGTGGGTGCTTGCCGTTGGAAATCCTTTCAATCTTACTTCTACTGTTACCGCCGGAATTGTAAGTGCAAAAGCGCGCAACATCAATCTCATTTCTTCCAATGGAAGCGGAACAGGCGCAGTAGAAGCGTTCATTCAAACTGATGCTGCTGTGAATCCGGGAAACAGCGGTGGTGCATTGGTGAATACAGCAGGACAACTTGTGGGAATAAATTCTGCCATTGCATCCAATACCGGAAGTTATTCCGGTTATTCTTTTGCGATCCCTGTGAATCTTGTAAAAAAAGTTGTTGCTGATATCATCGAGTTCGGAACGGTGGAGCGCGGTTATCTCGGTGTGAATATCCGTGATGTGGATGCTGCACTCGTGAAAGAAAAAAATCTCAACCAGATAAAAGGAGTTTATGTGGATGGTGTGATCGATGATGGTTCTGCTTCTGATGCGGGAATTGAATCGGGAGATGTGATCACTAAAGTCGGCGATATTGATGTGAGCAGTGTTGCCGAATTGCAGGAACAGATCAATCGCTTTCGTCCCGGTGATAAAGTGATGATCACTTATTCGCGCGGAACAAAAGAAAAAACTGTTGCTGTAACATTGAAAAATAAAAATAACAAAACCGCTTTACTGAAAAAAGATGATGTAAGTAATACGGCTGAGTCGCTCGGTGCAACATTTGAAACTGTTGCTCCTGAAGATTTAAAACGATTGGGAATAACGGAAGGATTGCGTGTGAGTAAACTCGAAGCGGGAAAATTGCGGAATGCAGGAATCAGAGAAGGATTTATTATTACCAATGTTGACAAGAATCCAGTTGGAAATCCGGACGATCTCAAAAAAATACTCGACAATAAGAAGGGCGGCATCCTCATTGAAGGTATGTATCCGAATGGTTCACAGGCCTATTACGCCTTCGGAATGTGAGCTGCTTCGTCGATTATATTGACCAACTCATCGATTTTTTCAACTTGTTACATCAAGATAATGAGCTAATTAACGATTTGTTGTAAAAAGTTCTCTTTAAGTCTTGAATTCCATTTCACGGTATCGTAACTTTGCGGTAGAATTCAACAACAAGATGGCTTTGCCAGCGTTCTTTAAAAAGGAGTTAAACCTAAGAAAATGAGACAACTCAAAATAACCAAGTCGATCACGAACCGCGAAAGTGCATCACTTGACAAGTACCTGCAGGAGATTGGACGTGAAGAACTTATTACCGCGGAAGAAGAAGTAGTTCTCGCTAAGAAGATTCGTGATGGAGATGAACGCGCTCTTGCCAAAATGGTGAAAGCAAATCTTCGTTTCGTAGTTTCTGTTTCCAAACAATATCAGAATCAGGGATTGAGTCTTCCCGATTTGATCAACGAAGGAAATCTCGGACTTATAAAAGCTGCAAGACGTTTTGATGAAACACGTGGTTTCAAATTTATTTCTTACGCAGTTTGGTGGATCCGCCAATCTATTCTTCAGGCATTGGCAGAACAATCACGCATTGTTCGTCTTCCACTCAACCAGGTTGGATCTCTTAATAAAATAAATAAAGCATACTCGCGCCTTGAACAGGAATTCGAACGAGAACCAACTGCTTCAGAACTTTCAACTGTACTCGATCTTCCTGAAGATAAAGTGGCAGATACAATGAGAGTTTCCGGCCGCCATGTTTCCATGGATGCTCCTTTGCTTAACGGAGAAGACAACAGTTTGCTTGATGTAATCATCAATCATGATTCTCCGCGCGCCGATCGTTTGCTCATGAACGAATCTCTTCAGAAAGAGATCGAACGTTCATTGGCAACATTGACAGAACGCGAACGCGATGTGATCAAACTTTTCTTCGGTATTGGTTGTCAGCATGGATTGACGCTCGAAGAGATTGGTGCAAAATTCGATCTTACACGTGAGCGTGTTCGCCAGATCAAAGAAAAAGCGATTCGCAGATTACGCCACAGTTCCCGGAGCAAATTGCTCAAAGCGTATCTCGGTTAATATGATTTGAAAATTTCTGAAGACCGCAAGGATAAGAAGACACACGTTCCGAATATCTTTGCGGTCTTCGATTTTATAGTACACACACCAATCATTTTTTTCTCATGACACTTGAAACGATGGAGCCCAGAAAAGGCGTGGCCAGATCTTATGAAGCGGAACGCAACGAATGGATAAGCAGTGAACGCGCTGCAATTGAATTGAATTCTCACATAGGAAATCTCTGGTTTGAACGATCGGTTGAATTGATCATTTTCAGAAATGTGCTGATCGACAGGAGCACGAGTGAGATCCTCAATCTTCACCAGTACGCAAAAGATATTGTAAAGCGCCCGATCGACGTACATGAAACTGCTGCGATCGCTGCTGAGCTTTCCAAACTTGATCTCGCTCCTTCGAGGATTGACATTGGTAAACTCTGTTCGGAATGGACGGAAGAAAAAAATAATTACAAAGATCTTCGCGCATTTGTTGCAGACAAGCTCCGCGATTTTATCGGTAACGGAAAAGGAACCATCACTCCAAAAGATGTTGTGCTTTACGGCTTCGGTCGTATCGGGCGTCTTGCAGCGCGCGAGCTCATTGCGCAGGCGGGCAAGGGTGATCAGTTGCGCGTACGTGCGATCGTTACACGCGGCAACAGCCCGGAAGAAATTGTGAAGCGCGCCGATCTTCTCCGAATGGATTCTGTGCACGGGCCATTCCCGGGAACGATCATTGAAGATCTTGAAAATAAAATGCTCATCGTGAACGGGCACCTCATTCACATGATCAACGCAAATAATCCGGAAGATGTTGATTATACAAAATACGGGATACACGATGCACTCGTGATCGACAACACAGGAGTTTTCCGTGATCGCGATGGATTGAGTCGTCACCTGAAAGCGAAAGGTGTTTCAAAAGTTTTACTCACTGCGCCTGGAAAAGGAGATATTTCGAACGTGGTGTACGGTGTGAATCATGAAACCGTTGATCCGAACGGAGATAAAATATTTTCTGCTGCATCCTGCACCACGAATGCGATCATGCCGATCCTTTATGTGGTGGAGAAAGAATTCGGAGTTGAGAAAGGACATATTGAAACGGTTCACTCGTTCACAAACGATCAGAATCTTCTCGACAATTATCACAAGAAATACCGTCGCGGGCGTTCGGCTCCGTTGAATATGGTGATTACTGAAACCGGCGCGGAGAGTGCATTGAAAAAAGTTCTTCCGAAGTTGGCCGGAAAATTCACTGCGAATTCTGTTCGTGTTCCTACGCCGAATGTTTCGCTTGCCATTCTCAACATCACGGTTAAAAAAGAAATTTCAAAAGAGGATGTGAATAATGTGATGCGTGATTATGCTTTGCACGGAGATCTCGTGGAACAGATCCAGTATGCTTTCTCCAATGAATTGGTGAGTTCAGATGTGATCGGTAATCCCTGTTCATCCGTTTTCGACAGCCAGGCAACTATCGTTTCGCCTGATAAAAAAAGTATGGTGCTTTATGTGTGGTACGACAATGAGTATGGTTATACCAGGCAGGTGCTTCGCTTTTCGAAATATCTCGCGGAAGTTATCCGTCTCAGGTATTATTAATATTGCGAATGAGATTTATCAATAGATCCATTCCTTTCCGGGATGGATTTTTTTTGGACAAACAGGGCACGATTTTCGTATTTTTAGTTTATGCGTACGTTTTTTCTCTCCCCTCTTGTTTTATTTTATGTGAATGTGTTTGCTCAGAAAGCAGATACACTCGAATATGCGCCGGGATATCCGACCTACACGGTTTCTCAAGCAGATCAGATGAAAAGTTTTCCTTCTCCCCGTTATTCGCCTACACATCCTGTCGACAGAAATTTTTCGTGGTACGATTTTCTTTACATGAGTTATGATTATTCGAAAGTTTTCTACAATGAAAAAACAAAAACGTATGTGTATCCCGACTGGAACAGGATTCCGCACGCAGATGCTGCTATTGCATTGAACAGGGAAATGTATGATCACTGGAATTTTTATTTCAATATTCCAACACCCACTTACAATTACAATTCATTTGCAAATCCAAAAACTTTTCCCGGGGCAATTGCTGCTTATGCTAATGCAAATCCGCAAATGCAGGTGTGCACTTATATTTTCTGGCCTGGAGTGAATCCTTCCAAAGCAGGATTTGATTCGAAACGTGCTTATGTTTTTTCGAATGCGAATATTGATCCGTGTGCCGACACTTCTTTTTTAAATATTGCTAAGGACGGCATCACGCAGAGAAAAAATTTAGAAAAATTGATTGCTGTTCTTCCCGATCGTGCGTTGAACAGGAAAATTGATTTCATAAATGAGAATGGAGAAAAATTCGGAGAAGCGTGGACGCCGAATGCAGAAGGGTATCGGGGAAATAAAATGATAGATTGCATTCAGCCCGATTCCGGGAATGCGCGGGCGTTGCGCGCGCGATGGCAATATCATGTTTTTAATACGTACAAAAAACAATTCATGGGCAACGATTCCATTCCCGGATTGAAAGAAACTTCTTTTTCATTTTACCAGGTTTCCGGATTTCTTCCGTTGTATTATTCCGAATGGAAAGAAATGCGTTACATCAATTCTCCATTGTATGAACATCCGCATTCCTATTATTCTACTCCCGATTTTTATCCCGGCATGGTGGATCATAATATTTTTGATCGTTATGCTGCTTATCATGGAATTGATTGTATTGCCACAGGAAGAAATTACGAGATCAGTTGCGGCGATAATTATTTTTCTCCTTTCATGTGTGGTGGATGGTTTGCAGATTCCATGAATTATCGCCCGGCAGAATGGCTTGCTGCTTCGAAAGCGATGTGTGCTATGGGAGCAGATTTTTTTTATGGTGCCTATTTCAATACAGTGAATCCTTCTCAGAAAATTCCGAATGATCCACGAGGATATATTTACCAGGTGGCTATGCTTTCCTATGCGCAGGCGATAACGTCGCACTACGCTGATATTTTTTATAATTCCTCTTCATTCGATTACCAGCGAAAGAAAAATACACTTTGTATTGTGCGCAAAGAAAATGCAAAAGAACGATACGTGATCGACGCGGCAGTTTTTCATGATGACGATCCGAAGGATTATCACGACCAGATAGTGATCGCTGATATTGGCGGAGAAAAAATAAAAGTGAATGCGCGGAAACAAGGTTCCGTTTACATTTATGACAAGAGCGATTCTTCCAATGTGATTTTTTACCAGCTCGATAGTTGGCACGAGGCTTCGCATCCTTATTACTGGTCGAAAGATTTTGAAATTGAAGCCGAGTTATTCGACGATACTCTTTCTCATTCTATCCGCACCGATCGTCCTGCAACTGTGAAGAAAGATGATTTCACACAGTTCACCACCTACATTCAACTGAATGATGTGACATGGGCCAGTTATAATTTAGAATCACGCACCGACAGCGTTTATTACATCTGGATTCGTGCGCGGATCGATAATGATTGCCGGTCAAAGCAAGTGCTGCTGAATTTCCGTTATGACAATGGAAAGCAACAGCAAGCTACTATCGAATCACGGGAAGAATTCAAATGGCTTTGCGTGAAAGTAAATGGAAAGGAAGCTTCATTCTTTTTCGATCCGCAGTCAAGCCACGTTTTAGAATTCAAAGCGGCAACCGGCGGAAAGATCGATATTGATAAAATTTTGCTGAGCAGGGAAATGTTTCCTGTAGAAGTGAAGTAGGAATGCGAACTACTTTTTCCCGGCGATCATAATGAAGGTCGTGTAAAGAATAAGGAAAGGAATCAGCGCCAATGAAGCAATGGAAAAGATCGCACCGAAAAATAATAAAAGCAAAAAAAGAAAAACATCCGTTGCATTCGGCTTGCAATTCATCCCGAACTCATCGAGCCGCGTCATCTTTTTCAGATCATCGACCGGCGTGTCGAGCGCTTTCTCATCGGTAAGAAGATCATGATAAAGGTTTCCTGTTCTTCTTCCGCGCGCAAATGCCCGAAGTAATTTCATAGGGTTGATCCAGAATCCGAGCATCATTCCAGAAGTATCGATCAGGAATGCCACCCAATACTTTTTGCAGCCCGATGCCAGTTCCCAGGTACTGATCTCGCTTTCACCGATGATGGACGAAGCAGAATATCCCGTCAGCAAATGATGAATGTCGTGCTTGATGACGGCTTTCCTCCTCGCTTTGAAATTCGGAAAATAAAAATGGAATTTTTCCGTGAGTTGTATTTTAACACTACTGCTGCTTTGCCCGCCATCCGGCGGAAGATGATTGTCACTGTAGAATTTACTGAGTATTTCTCTCGGAGTATTCATTGGAATTATTTCTCAGGACATTGCGCTTATCTTTCTTTTCAGTTCTTTCGCGAGAAATTCTGCAGTAAAACTTTTTTCATTCTTCGAAACCGATTCCGGCGTACCTATGGCAAGTATTTCTCCGCCGCGCTTTCCTCCCTCGGGGCCGAGGTCAATAATATGATCAGCAACTTTGATGATGTCCATATTATGTTCAATGACAAGCACCGTGTTTCCCTGGTCCACAAATTTATTGAGCACTTCGAGCAAGATGCGTATGTCTTCGAAATGCAAACCTGTTGTGGGTTCATCAAGAATGTAAAGTGTATTTCCTGTTTGTTTTTTTGCAAGTTCAGTGGCGAGTTTCACACGCTGTGCTTCTCCACCGGAAAGCGTAGTGCTTTGCTGGCCGAGCGTTACATAACCGAGTCCCACATCGTGCAAAGCTTTTATGCGCTGGTAAATGGAAGGAACCGGTTCGAAAAATTCCACAGCCGCATCAATCGTCATTTCAAGAACATCACTGATGCTTTTTCCTTTGTAACGCACTTCAAGCGTTTCACGATTATATCTTTTTCCATTACACGATTCGCAATGAACATAAACATCGGGAAGAAAATTCATTTCTATTGTGCGCAACCCGGCTCCCTGGCAGGTTTCACATCGGCCACCTTTCACATTAAAAGAAAATCTTCCGGGTTTATAACCGCGGATCTTCGCTTCAGGAATAATAGAAAAAAGATTCCGGATGTCGGCAAAAACATTGGTGTACGTTGCAGGATTCGATCGCGGCGTTCTTCCGATCGGCGACTGATCGATCTCGATCACTTTGTCAATATGTTCGAGTCCGACTATTTTTCTGTAAGGCAACGGGCGTTTTTCACTCCTGTAAAAATGTTTGCTGAGAATCGGATAAAGCGTTTCATTAATGAGCGATGATTTTCCGCTTCCGCTCACGCCTGTAACGCAGATGAATTTCCCCAATGGAAAATCGACCGTTACATTTTTGAGATTGTGCCCGGTGCATCCGTCGAGAATAATTCTTTTTCCATTTCCTTTCCGTCGGATTTCAGGAATAGAAATTTCTTTTTTCCCGGTGATGTAATCTGTGGTGAGCGTGTTGAATTTTAAAAGTTCATCCGGTCTTCCCTGCGCGACTACGTGTCCGCCATGCACACCCGCGCGCGGACCAATGTCGATCACATGATCTGCAGCGAGAATCATTTCTTTGTCATGTTCAACAACGATCACCGAATTCCCGATGTCGCGAAGATTTCTCAGCGCTTCTATCAGCCGAACATTATCGCGCTGGTGCAAACCAATACTCGGTTCATCGAGAATGTACAACACACCGACCAATTGCGAACCAATCTGCGTAGCGAGACGAATGCGTTGCGCTTCTCCACCCGAAAGTGAGCGCGAACTTCTGTCAATGCTTAGATAATCAAGTCCAACGTCGAGAAGAAATTGCAGGCGATTTCGAATCTCTTTCAAAACTTCTGTGGCAATAGTTCGTTGTCTTTCGCTGATCTTCGATTCAAGATCTTTCATCCACTCGTTCAATTCGAGAAGGCCGAGAGAAGATAATTCAGAAATATTTTTTTCATTGATGCGAAAATTCAGCGCTTCTTTTTTTAATCGGGTTCCATTGCATTTCGGACACACGGCTTCGTTCATGAATTCTGCCGCCCATTTCTGCACACCGGCAGGCCCTTCCTGTTCCTGTCGCGCAAGAAAATTCACCACACCTTCGAATGAGAGCGCGTAACTTGTTCCACTGCTGTTGTCATTCTTCACTTTCAGCATTTCATCAGTTCCAAAAAGAATTGCATTGAGTGCATCTTCCGGAATATCTTTCACCGGATCAGAAATTCTGAATTTGTATTTGTCGGCGATGGCTTCGATCTGTTTGAAGATCCAGGAATTCCTGAATTCTCCAATGGGAATGATGGCGCCTGCTTTAATACTTTTCGATTTGTTCGGAATAATTTTATTGATGTCAATTTCTAAAATATGGCCGAGCCCATTGCACTTCGAACAAGCGCCATACGGAGAATTGAAAGAAAATAAATTTGGAGCAGGATCATCGTAAGCAATTCCTGAAGTAGGGCACATCAGGTGACGGCTGAAATGGCGCACTTCATTATTCACAACTTTTTTTCCTTTCTCATCCGATTCAGCAACCATCATCGTTCCTTTTGAATGACGAAGAGCAAGTTTCACCGATTCTGAAATACGCTGGCGATCATCGACAGAAACCTGGATACGGTCAATGAGAATTTCTATATCATGAACTTTATAACGGTCGAGCTGAATTCTGTTCGTGAGTTCCATAATTTCTCCATCCACGCGCGCGCGCAAAAATCCCTGCTTGCGAATCTGTTCGAAGAGTTCGCGGTAATGACCTTTTCTTCCTTTTACAACGGGAGCGAGCAGGAATATTTTTTTTCCTTCGTACGACGAGAGGATCAGGTCAATAATCTGGTCATCGGTGTAGCGCACCATTTTTTCGCCGGTCACGTACGAGTACGCGTCGGATGCACGTGCGAAAAGTAAACGAAGAAAATCATAGATCTCCGTGATCGTTCCAACGGTCGATCTCGGATTTTTGTTGACCGTTTTCTGCTCAATGGAAATCACGGGAGAAAGTCCTGTGATCTTGTCCACATCAGGCCTTTCGAGATCGCCGAGAAATTGACGTGCATATGCAGAGAACGTTTCAATATAACGACGCTGGCCTTCGGCGTAAATTGTATCGAATGCAAGAGAAGATTTTCCGCTGCCGCTGAGACCGGTAATGACAACGAGTTTATCGCGCGGAATAGAAACGCTCAGATCGCGCAGGTTATGAACGCGCGCGCCTATCACTTCGAGTGTTTCGTTCTCACTTCGGGTAATAGATGGAATTGCGGTTTCTGTTTCCAAGACCTTTGCAGGAAAATTCGGCGCAAAGGTAGGAAGGAAAGGCGGAGGTTCTTACAATGAAACAGAAGGAATAATGAACCAAAAGAGAAACAAGTGTTGAAAATTCAGATTTTTATTTAGTCCACTTCACCAGATTCACCCGCATCTTTTCAATCCTATCAGTGATTGCGGAATCGGAAGGGAATTCTGATCGGTGAAATTTCATACCTGGATAGAAACCCTTGATGGAATCGTTGAAATAAAGAATGCTGTCTTTCGCGCAGGGAGAGTGGGGGAGATAGAATATTTTTTTTGCCGTCAGCGTTTCGCCGGTTTTGTTCATGTTTTTATCGAGCGTAAACCAATAAAAACTGTATTCGGAAAAAAGAAGTTTCCCATTTCTGAAATAAGACTGTGTTTCATCTCTGCCGGCCTCGCCACCATAGCTGGAAAATAAATTCGCGATAGAATCGTGCGAATAAAAATATCCGTAAACCAGTCCGCCAACGGGATCCATTTGGGCTTCATCTTTCCTACTCAATTTTCCTGTACTGATATTTTCTTTTATCCCATTCACCAGGATATCGATGATCTGAAAAGTATCCGGTTTATTTTTGGTGATCTTTTCGATCGGCTTCACAGTATCATTTACAATGGGAATTTGATCTACATTATTTTCACCGCATTGAACAAGAAAAATTGCGAAGAGCAATAAGATCGTTATGAAAAAAAGTTTCATTGGTTCCGCAAATGTAATCTTTGCGGGGTTCCATTAAGTTGAATTCTCTCTTGAGAAATTATTTTCAGTTTTGCTGAGGTCAGTTGCATAAAGGAATAAGAGGATGTCTAAATGAAAAAATAAAATATTTTCAATGGAGCATGACTTGCTGTAAAGAAGGAAAAGAAATCCGGATCGCATTTCTGCAAATCCGGATTCATTTTACGAGACGATTGCAATCAGTCCGGGAAATTAGCCGGGGAAATAAATCCATTCCACATACTTCTCCATTTTATCGGGAAGTTACCATCCAAAATTCGTCGCTTAATTTTTCAAAAACCAAAACCGGGACAGGATTTAAATGATCTGTTTGAATGGATTTTTTCTCCGGTTAAAATTATTCGGCTATAACTGTTTCTCCGTCTGCTTTCGATTTCACTGCCAGGCGTATCTCCGCTTCAATGCGTTCCATCAGTTCCGGGTTGTCGTGGAAGAGTTGCTTCACGGCATCGCGTCCCTGCCCGAGTTTGGTTTCATCATAACTGAACCAGGATCCGCTTTTCTTGATGATGTTGTGATCAACGCCGAGATCGATGATCTCACCCACGCGTGAAATTCCTTCACCGAAAAGAATATCGAATTCTGCAGTGCGGAATGGCGGAGCAACTTTATTCTTCACCACTTTCACACGCGCACGATTTCCTGTAGCAACTTCTCCTTCTTTTATTTGTCCGGCACGACGTATATCGAGACGAATGGAAGCGTAGAATTTCAGTGCGTTTCCTCCTGTGGTAGTTTCCGGATTTCCGAACATCACGCCGATCTTTTCGCGAAGCTGATTGATAAAGATGCAGCAGCATCCTGTTTTACTGATCGTGCCGGTGAGTTTGCGCAATGCCTGCGACATAAGACGTGCCTGCAATCCCATTTTGCTTTCACCCATTTCTCCTTCTATTTCCGCTTTCGGTGTAAGAGCAGCAACAGAATCGACAACGATGATATCGATTGCGCCGGAACGAATTAAATTTTCTGTGATCTCGAGCGCCTGTTCTCCATTATCCGGTTGAGAAATAAGAAGGTCGTCGATGTTCACGCCAAGCCGTTGTGCATAGAAACGGTCGAACGCATGCTCTGCATCAATGAATGCTGCAATTCCTCCGGCTTTCTGCACTTCTGCTATTGCATGAATAGCGAGCGTTGTTTTTCCGGACGATTCAGGCCCGTAAATTTCTACGACGCGTCCTTTAGGAAACCCGCCCACACCCAGCGCAATGTCAAGCGTGAGTGATCCTGTAGGAATCACTTCCATTTGTTCGACAGCTTCGTCGCCGAGTTTCATGATGGTTCCTTTGCCATACGTTTTTTCAAGTTTGTCGATGGTCAACTGAAGTGCTTTCAGTTTTTCTTTGTTTACTTCTTTGCTCATAATTGATAAGGTTATTGCGTGAATAATTAATTTGAATTGAACAATGCAAACATATAGCAAAACTTAATACCGGCAAATTACACGTCGCAAAAGTTATTAACATTACCTATAATTTATGAAAATTTTAAAGTTAAATAATTGATATATAGTATATTATTAAATATAGGAAAAACGATTGAAAAGATGTAAAATTATTATGTTTGCCTATAAATTGGTAGAGATACGAAGCTTCGTATCTCTACCAAAGCTGATTTTTGCAAATCATTTCCTCATCACCTGTTTTGCATGCTCCGCCGTGTCCACGTCAGAAATAACTTCTTCAATAAATCCTTTCTCGTCAATAATAAAAGTAGTGCGCACAATTCCGTCGTAAATTCTTCCCATGAATTGTTTTTTCCCCCACACATCAAATTTCTTTATCAGTTTTTTTTCAGTATCCGCAATCAACGGAAAAGGCAACTCATATTTCTTAATGAAGTTCTGGTGTTTCTTCACCGTATTGGCGCTCACACCTATCACATAAAAACCCTGCTTGAGCAGTAAGGAATAATTATCGCGCAAACTACAGGCCTGCGCAGTACATCCGGGTGTATTGTCTTCCGGGTAAAAATAAAGCACGATCTTTTTTCCGCTTGCAATTTTTTTGTCAAAAGTATTCTCATCATTTAAAATTCCTTCTATCACCGGCGCTTTGTCCCCGGCTTTCAATGAAGTTTTGTGCTTCTGGAATTTTCCTTCCAGGTTTTTCACTGCTTTGGCAATTAATTTTTTGAGACCCATTTTAATTTACTATTTACAATAATGTACAATGTACAATTTGTTTTTGGGGCGTGTCCCCGTCCTTCGGCAAGCTCAGGATCGGGGCCGGGCTGCTCCGGGCTCCGGCCATGCTTTGCATGGGCTAAACCCTTCGCATCCCTCACGCAAAAATTATTTTTTTTCAAGAACAATTTTCTTGCGGTAGTTTTTCTTCGCGCATTCACCGCAAGGAACAAACCGAACACATTTTATTTCATCGCGGGAAAAATAATTCAAATGATATTTCCATTTCGTACCGTCTGCAACAACGGTAAAGTATCCGCTTTCTTTCATGGAAACATTCACCCGGTAATGCCCTCGTTGCCGGAGTTTCAGTGTGCATGAATTATAACCAGTCATTTTTATTTCAATGTTCAATGCTCCCAGATAATCAGCCACATGTATCCTCGCTTTTCCATCGAGATCGCAACTCTTTCCGCCTAATTTGTTTCCCATCGAATCAGAATAAATAATCATTGCACCAATCATAGGATATTTCGACGTGTCGCTAACGGTGACTTCTACTTCCCAATAATTGACATTTATGCTATCGTTTTTACTGACAGTAATTGAAGAACTGTCTTTCTTTTGATCGTAGGCCGAGAAATTGAAAATAATTGAATGCAACCTTACTTTGTAGGTTCCACTGCCAACCTCTCCTCCCACATCATAGTGTGATGAATAAGTAAACATTCCGTTTTTCGAGAAATGATAATTGGCGCCGCCACCCATCGCACCGAATGATTCGTAGTAATCGCCTGCAAGTTTTGTATGAAAAGCACAGGAAGAATGAAAGATCAGAAAAAGGAAAAATAAATAACGCATTTTAATAAGGACGGATCCTGTTTTCCGATTCCATAAAAAATCAGTCTTTTGGTTTTAATTTTTTGAGAATCAATTTTTCTTTGAAAGTCACTTCACCCGCACCATTACCAGTACCACAAGTTCGAATATAGGATCCTAAAAAATGAAGAACGAATGTTCCATGCATGCGGCAGCTAATGCGCATCCCATCGCAATTCGAGGAACTTGAATCATCAGAACAGAAAAAAATGGAATCATTTCTCATGAAATAACTTCCGGAATCCTGAGCCAGGACGTTTCCCTGGTAAATGCCGTCCCAATCAAATCTTTTATCAGCAGTAAAATGATAAATTTTATACAAGCTATCGTCAATTTTGGCATAATAGTCGCCGGCAATATCCTTCGGCGCCGAACATGAAAAAATAAAAGCAAAAAATATTACCCAAAGAAATCTGTAATCCGTCATTTGGTATCTGCAAATCCGCAATTTCTGCAAATTTAATGAATTGTCAATTGCTGCTCGTTTATAAACGTTTGTTGTCTGATATTATTTTTATAGGAGGAAAAAACACCTGTTTTGCCTATATTTAATATCCCAAATGAATTTCTGTTGATAGTTGCATTAATTGAGAATGAATTTTCATGAACGAATTCCCAAATACAAAAGAAGCTGCTGATATTATTTTGGAAATAATTCGTACTGCAAGAAACCGAATTATTCTGATTTCTCCGTTTGTTGATCCATCAGATAATTTTTTTGCTGAGTTGGAAAAAGCTTCTTCATTGGGAAAATCAATCCTTCTAGTTTGCATCGAAAACAAATTGAAGGATGAAGTGAAAGGTAAATTGAGCAGAATGAAAAATCTCGAAATTCTAAACCATGAAGATGTACATGCAAAGTGTTATTACAATGAAGAATTGTTGATCAGCACATCTTTGAACCTTTCAAGATATTCTGAACAACATAATATTGAAAATAGTACGGTTTTCAAAAAGACGGAAAATCCCGACCGATTTTATAGAGCTTCGGCACAACCTGAAATGATTGTCCGTGATGCAATCAGCAGAATTCCTCGTTCTAATGAATTTGCAAAGAAGAAAATATTTACCCCAATCAATTCGTACAATTATGATAATTTAAAATTGACTTTCTTCAAACCGATTCCAGATCAAAAGGGTGTTTGCATTCGTTGTGGTGATGGCGTCAATTATTTGAATGGTAATTTTCCATTATGTTCCACACACTATAATGTTTGGGCAATTTACAACGATTGGAATTACAAGGAGAATTTTTGTCATTGGTGTAAAACAGAAACTCCTACATCAAAACGCAAACCTTTTTGCATTTCATGTTTTAGAAAATATGAGGAGTTTGCAAATCCCAATATTGAATTAAACAATAAAAGGAAACCAAAATCAGAACCACCATCCCCACAAGAGATGCCACCGATTTCCAAAAAAGATGCGGTTGAAAAATCAAAACCAATTATAGAGGTTCCGAGAGCAAATTCATCTATTTCATCTGATGAAAATAAATCCACGAAAAAATACCTGACCACCTCGATTATTGTAATTGTCCTTTCTCTTGGAGCATGGGTACTTTTCAACTATTTCAAGAGTGATTCTCCGATTATAAAAAATCACGACGATGTGTTAAAGGAAATAGTTCACAATTATTATTCTGATTTGAATAATCCGACAATCAGAGTTTCCAAATATTTTTCTCCCGCAGTTGAAAATTATTTCAAAGTGAAGAACATTACGCCTGCGGGAGTAGATTCGCTGATCAATGTTGGAACAAAAGAATTCATGTATGGCGAGTCAAAGATTATTGATTCGACGTTTGCGATTTCAAAAGACCCACGAGGTAATATCGCTGTTGGTTTTTGGGTTAATTTCAAATGTTTCCGTGTATCAAAAGTGCAATATGAAAAGTGCAAAGTCCATGAAGAATTTGTGTTTGATAAGAATGATAAAATTATTTCTGTTAATGAGATTAAAATACAGGACTTGAAATTTTCATTTAAGAATTCCGATTAGATTGTCGAAATAATTCTAACAATCTTCGCTTAGAAATTCCCCAATTCGTAATCCGTATATCTGTAAAATTCATAATCTTCCCCTAGAAATTCAAATAAAAATCCTTCGTCAGTTCTTTGTACTCTTCCGAGTAATGCTGTGCGTTCATATGATCTTTTTCTATCACCAGTTCACTCTCCGAAACTTTTTCCTTTGCCGTAAAACCAAATTGCATGAGTAAACGCTTTTCACTTTTTTCAGGAGTCGTCCTCACGCGTGTAAGCCGGCGCAGGTGTAACCCGCTCTCGCCCACAAGCGCACGGAACTGTTCTCCTTCTTTCGTTGGAAGTATCAGGTAAAATTTTCCGTCTTTCGAGAGTAATTTTTTTACAGAATGAATAAGGTCTTCGAAAGAAAGCAACACGGTATGTCTTGCTTTTGTGCGCGATTCTTCCGAGGCACGAAGTGAATCATTGAAGTAAGGCGGATTGCTCACAATGAGTTCGTATTTCTCATCGGCAATTTTTGAAAAATCCTGGAGCGAAATATTCTGCACATGTATGCGGTCGGTCCACGCACTTGCTTTCACATTTTCATTGGCTTCTTCGCACGAAATTCTATCAATGTCTATCGCGTCTATCTGTGCTCCGCATTTCTGTGCGAGCATGAGCGCGATCACGCCCGTACCCGTACCTATGTCGAGCGCGTGACGCACGCCATACGTTTTTGCCCACGCACCGAGCAGCACAGCATCCGTGCCGACTTTCATCGCGCATTTTTCCTGGTGAATTGTAAATTTTTTGAAAGCGAAAGTGTTTGCTGACATAAACGGGGTTTAGCCGTTGGATGTATCTAATATACGAAAAAGTTGGTCGTTTTGCCGTTGGTCTCGGTCGTTATTCGGTGGTCGAGTTATCACAAATTGACGACCTGCGACCAACGGCAAACCCAAAATCAACTTCTCGGTTTGAATTTTTCCGGAGCGGTGATCATATTACCCAACATACTTCCAACCCGCTCATATTTTTCATAAAGCTCTTCATATATGTCTTGCTTAATATATCCGAAATCTTTTGCAAAGTCCAGCCAGATCTGAGTTTCGGTAGCTTCTCCATTCGAAATAGAAAGTTTTTTTGCAAAATTCTTTGGGTATTGTCGCGTTCTGTAACCTTCTCCAATGTTCGCAACTACCGATCTGGAAGATCTTCGTATTTGATCAATGAGAGAAAATTTTTCTTCCGGAGGAAATGATTTTGTGAGTTGATGAATTTTCAACGCACTTTCATAGGAAATTTGGTAAACGGTCAATTCTTTGTAACCTGCTTTTTTCATGAGTAAAAAATATTAAATGAATAAAATTGAAATAAAAAGGCCGCAAGTGTACGAAAAAAATAATCGATGAAACAAATTTATTTTTTCGGGAGTGCTGCTTTTATTCTCCGGTCTTTCATAGAAAAGCAGCACGACCCACGACCAACGAAAAAAAGACCAACCAATTGTAAAGAGAGATCACTCTTCCTCTGAGGAGGAACTTTTGTTAAGATAAATATCGATCAATCCTTCGGGCGCATTTATGTACAGTGTCTTATTTTTTCTGTCTATTTTCTGAATGATATTTTCCGCAAGCGGAATGAGAATTTCTGTTTTTTCTTTTTTCACCACCAGCACCGGCTGTATGGAACGCTCCATTACTTCTTCTGCAATTCCTATCACACCATGATGCGCATCGCTTACTTCATAGCCCGGAATTTCGTGAAAATAAAATCGTGTATCGTTCAGTAATGGAAGATCACTCAACGGAAGAAAAATATTTTTCCCGATGAGTTTCTTCGCTTCATCTATATCACTTGTTCCTTCAATGGAAATGATCAGCTGCATCCCATTCACACGAGCTGATTTTTTTTTGTAAGCAACAAATTCACTTGTTTCAGCAATGAAAATTTTTTTCACCGATTGATATTTCAACGGATCATCCACATCCAGCTGCACCGCGAATTCACCTTTCAGTCCGACAGTGCGGACAATTTTTCCCAAGTAGAAATAATCGGACGAGTTCATATTTCAAAGATAGGGAGGAGAGCTTAGAGCGGAGAACTTAGAACTTAGATTTTGAATTTGACCCAATGAAAAAAGCCCAGGGAGATCCCCAGGCTTTTGTCTCAGCTCTATGTCCTGAGCTCTCAGTTCTGATTAAGCGTTTTCCGTATTCTCAGCAGGGGCAGCCGGAGCTTCTGTAGTTTCTGCAGCGGGCGCTTCTGTTTTTGCAGTGGCTTTCGCAGCAATTTTTGTACGGCGTGCTTCGTTCGCAGTTTTTTCAGCATCAAGACGGGATTTGTCTGAACTGGTTTCTGCATCTGCAAGTTTGCTGATCTTTGAATCGATCTTTGCTTGTTTTTCCTGCAACCATTTCTCGAGTTTCGCGTCGGCCTGCTCCTGTGTGATCGCGCCTTTCTGAACTCCGCGATAAAGATGGTTGCGATACATGATCCCTTTGTAAGAAAGGATCGCACGGCAAGTGTCCGAGGGCTGTGCACCTTTTTTCAGCCATTCGAAAGCTTTTTCGCTGTCAATCTCAATGGTTGCCGGATTCGTGTTCGGGTTGTAGCTGCCTATTTTCTCAATAAACTTCCCATCCCGTGGGGCACGACCATCCGCAATCACGATGTGGAAATAAGCATGAGCTTTTTTTCCATAGCGCTGTAGTCTGATCTTTGTAGGCATTGATTTTTGTTTTTAGTTTTCCCTTAATTGGGACGGCAAAGATAATGTTTTTACGCTACTGAAATTGGGGAGAATTACAGATAATACAGATACAGATCCCGGGCTTAAGGTTGCCAATTCCATATCTGTATATCTGTATTATCTGTAATCTTTCCCATATTCGCATCATGAAAATCGCACTTCTTGGTTACGGAAAAATGGGAAAGGTCATTGAGCGGATTGCGCATGCGCGCGGGCATGAGATCGCGCTGATCGTTGACAAACACAATGCCGATCCTTTTCCGGCGAACGAGTTGAAAATTGCTGATGTAGCAATAGAATTCAGTACACCTGCAACTGTGATCGGAAATATCATGCATTGTTTTTCCAATGGAGTTCCGGTTGTTGTTGGCACAACTGCGTGGAATGATAAAATGGAATTTGTGTCGAATGCATGTAAAGAAAAGAATGGCGGAATTTTTACGGCGTCGAATTTTTCACTTGGCGTGAATCTTTTTTTCCAGTTGAATAAACAATTGGCGAAAATGATGAATGCTCACCCTGAATATAAAGTGGAGATGGAAGAGATCCATCACATTCACAAACTCGATTCGCCCAGTGGAACTGCGATCACGATCGCCGACGGAATTATTGAAAATCTGGATCGCGTGAAAGAATGGAAAGATCATCCGGCGGAAATAAAAACCGCTATCGGCAAAAATGAACTTCCGATCATTTCCAAACGCATCGGTGAAGTTCCCGGAACTCATTCGGTGATCTATACTTCTTCCGTCGATAAAATTTTCATCATGCACGAAGCATTCTCGAGGGAAGGATTCGCACTTGGCGCAGTTGTCGCAGCGGAATTCATGAAAGGTAAAAAAGGAATTTTCGGAATGGAAGAGATGCTTGGATGATTTTGAATTTTTGATCCTTCATTGTTGATTTGCGATTCATAAAAAATCCAAAATCCAAAATCAAAGATCCATAATCTGTAACCTTTCATTCTGCAGCGAAGAAATTACCCTTAACTTTCGCATTCATTTCAAGAAAATTTTATGCGTCCCATTCACATTTTTCTCCTTCTTTCGGTCGTAACTCTTCTCGCCGGACTCTATAAAACTTTTGAAAAAGCCGGTGAGAAAGGATGGAAAGCGCTCGTTCCCGTTTACAATTTCGTGATCTGGCTGCGCATCATTCAGAAACCCTGGTGGTGGATCTTTCTTGTGCTCATTCCCACCGTTGGATTTTACATGCTCGCCATCATGATCGTTCTTCTTTCCAATTGCTTCGGAAAAAGAAAATTCTCACAACACGTTTTTGCAATAGTCGCTTATTTTATCTGGATCCCGTATCTCGGATTTTCGCAAAATCTAAAATGGATGGGCGTTCCGGAAAAAGGAACTTCTCCTGCTGAAAAAGCCGGAGGACTCTGGAGAATTCTGAGAGAGTGGGGTGAAGCCGGAATTTTTGCTGTTGTTGCAGCTACACTCATCCGCACTTTTTTCTTTGAAGCATTTGTCATTCCCTCTTCGTCAATGGAAAGCACCCTCATGGTGGGCGATTATCTTTTCGTGAGTAAATTAAGTTACGGAGCAAAAGTTCCTGCCATTCCGCTTACGTTTCCGTTCACGCATAATACAATGCCATTCACCGAAACCACGCCATCCTATCTTGATTGGATTCAACTTCCGCAGATGCGCCTGCCCGCGCTCGAGAAAGTAGAACGCAACGACATTGTTGTTTTTAATTTTCCGGAAGGAGATACCGTGTGGACAGGCGATCGCAACCAGAGTTATTACGGCCATTTGAGAAATGTGGCGTGGGAAAGAAATATTTCTACCGATCAGGTGCGAACAGAACTCATCGATGGAAATATGATCAACGTAAACCCGGTGGATAAAGAAGATAATTATGTGAAACGTTGCGTGGCAATTCCCGGTGATAAAATTGAAATAAAAGACCGGCAGCTTTTTGTGAACGGCGCTCCGGCCTTCGTTGCGAAAGGCGCGCAATGGTCGCAGGATTTCAATCCGCCAATTCCCATCCTCGAACAAACTCCGGAAGGTGTGCGCATAAGTGATGAACGCTATCACCAGGTGAAAGATCAGTTCAGCGCTATTGGTGTAACGGATGATTACGGACAATCGCAGGCCGATACTGCTTTGCAGTTTTCTGTTCCTGTGCACAGTTCGAAACTTATGGCCTTCCAGAAGATCGTTGGTAAAACAACTCCTTCGCTTCAACCGAAAGGATTTCTTGAACCGGCACAAGCGGTTTTTCCGCACGATACGACGCACTTCAAATGGAACCGCGATAATTTTGGCCCGCTAACTATTCCGAAAAAAGGAATGACCGTAAAACTCACGCCGGAAAATATTGCACCGTGGGAACGTATCATTAAAGTGTATGAAGAAAATACGCTTGAAATTAAAAATGGAAAGTTTTTCATCAATGGAAAACAAACTGATTCCTATACGTTCAAACAGGATTATTACTGGATGATGGGAGACAATCGCCACAACTCACTCGACTCGCGCTATTGGGGATTTGTTCCTGATGATCACATTGTAGGAAAACCTGTTTTCGTCTGGCTCTCGAAAGGAGAATTCAGCGGCTACCGTCCCGACCGGATGATGTGTTTCGTTTCGAAAGAAGGTTTATCTAAATCCTATTTGTGGTGGGTGATCACTTTTATCGTTGGAGGTTTCGCATTGAATTATGTGCGTAACAGGAGCCGGCCGAAAAAAATTCCCGATCCTGTGAAAAAAACGACGGCGAAAAAGAAATGATTCGTAATCCGCACACCGGATAAATTTTCCAATGGAAGAAAATCTTCTTCATCATGAAGTGAATTCCGAAGAGGAGATCTTCGAAAGAAATGATGATCCTTCGGCCGATTATGAAGTAGGAGATGAAGTTGCAAAAACTGATGAGGCGACACAAGCTGAAGAAATTTCCGGGAAGAAAAAAAAGAAAAAAAAATCTTTACTCCGCGACTGGACAGAAGCATTGGTGTTTGCATTCATCGGTGTTCTTTTTCTGAAAGCTTTTATTTTCGAGCCGTTCGCCATTCCTTCCGATTCCATGGATAACACGCTGCTCGCCGGCGATTACGTGGTGGTGAGTAAACTCGCTTATGGTCCGCGTTTACCAATGACTTTACTGAGTATTCCATTTGCGCATCAAACCATCTGGGGTGTTCCTGCTTATCTCACGTGGATCAACATTCCGTATTATCGTTTGCCGGGATATTCCACGGTGAAAAGGAATGATGTACTTGTATTTAATTTTCCTGCCGAGGATATTCTTCCACTCAATGGTAAGGCAAAAGTTTATCCTGTTGATCACCGCACGCATTTCATCAAGCGCTGCATCGGTTTGCCCGGCGATACGGTGGTGATCAAAGACCGTGTGGTGTATGTGAATGGAGTGGAACTTCCATTCCCGAAGAAAGTGTTGTTTAATTATTCGGTGAAAACAGATTCTTCAGATTTCAGAAAAATGAAACTGGAAAAACTCGGAATGCTGAGGGAAAGTGTGCAGGGCGCATTCGTATTTGCTTCTGTAACTATTACTCCTCAACAGGCCGATAGTCTTCGTTTAATTAAAAATATTATTTCTGTCGATCCGGAAATAGCTCAAAGCGGTTTGTACGACCAGCAATTATTTCCGCACAATGAAAAATTTCCGTGGAATCTCGATAATTATGGCCCCATCGGTATTCCTGAAAAAGGAGCAAAAATAAAATTAAATGCCGATGATGTTTCATTTTACGAAAGGATCATCGTGAATTATGAGGGCAATTCCATGCAGGTGAAAGGAGATTCTGTTTTCATCAATGGAAAATACTCAACCGCTTATACTTTTAAAATGAACTATTATTTTGTGATGGGCGACAATCGCCAGTATTCCATGGATTCGCGTTATTGGGGATTTGTACCGGAAGATCACATTGTAGGCCGCGCATCAATGATACTTTTCTCCTATGACGGGCGCTGCGGGCGCGTGCGATGGGACCGTTGTTTCAAAGTCATTGAGTAAGGAGTACTACATGCTTTTGCCATCCACCTACTTTGGCCCCGTTTCTTATTTCAGAAAAATATTTTCCGGGAAAGAAATTGTTATTGACATTCACGAACATTATTTAAAACAAACTTTCCGCAATCGATGCACTATATGCGGGCCCAACGGCGAAATGAATCTCGTTATTCCCGTTCATGCACGGAATCATTGCCCGATGAAAGATGTCACAATAGAATATTCGGAGAACTGGCAACGAAAACACTGGGGAGCCATCCGTTCTTCTTACGGCCAATCGCCGTACTTTGATTTTTACGCCGCACAATTCGAAAAATATTTCACAGAGAAAAAAATAAAATATCTCACAGAGATGAATGAGGAACTCCTGAATGCCACGATGAATATTCTGAAAATGCAGAAAAAAATAATTCGTTCGCAGGAATTCATTCCTTATGAAAAAGACGACCATCGGTTGTTCTCCAAACTCCCAACTCCGAACTCCCAACTCAAATACACGCAGGTTTTCTCCGATCGTTTTCCATTCCAGCCCGATCTTAGTATTATCGACCTGGTTTTCTGTTGCGGGCCGGAATCAAAATCGTATCTTCATTTCTCCAATGAATAAATTCACGACAATATTTATTTTCGCCGCGGTTGTTTTTTCATCGTGCAGGAAAGATATTCCCATTCCGCCGGCTCCTTCTGAATTCGTCAATTACATTGGAGCAGGAAATAATGAAACAGGAAGACAGGTGAAACAATTGCGGAATGGAGATATTGCAGTAACGGGTTATGATGATCTTGGAATTTTTATTTTACTTACGGATCATAATGGAAATGAAAAATGGTTGCAGCATTACTCAAACATCAGCGGCGACGAGGGATGGTCGATAGATGAACGTCCGGATATGGGATTCGTTGTTGCCGGAACTGCGAAGAATGGGAATGGAAATAAAGATTTCATGGTGATAAAAACGAATTCGGATGGAAACCTCACCTGGGAAAAATATTACGGGGGCGCACATGACCAAACTGCAACTAAAATAAAATGTGTGAACGACGGGTATATCATTTGTGGAATTTCAAACAGCGGACATGATAATAATGCATGGATACTGAAATTGAATAATTCCGGTGATTCGCTCTGGAGTTATAATTACGGCGGGGCGGGAGATGATGGCGCGATGGATTTGTGCATCAATTCCGACAGCACTTACGCTGTTACCGGATACACCAACACTTCGCGTATAGGAAGCACAGATGGTTTTGTACTTGTGATCAATGATGACGGCAACTTGCTTTATTATTACGATTTCGGAACAGTAAATTATGATGAGCCGCATGCAATAGATCTTTCGCCTGATGGGAACGGATGGATGATTGCCGGCCATGAAGGGTCTGCTTCGAACCTCGCCACGCACGATGTTTTTCTTGCGCACATAGGTTGTGATGGAACACAACTCTGGAATAAATTGTACGGTGGAAGCGATCACGATGGGGGAGAAGCGATGGTGGTTGCGAACAATACCTGTAACATCATCGGGAGAAGTTCCAGTCACAGCGGTTATCTTGAAGATGTTTTTTTTCTGCGGGTTGATGTGAATGGAAATTTGCTGAAAGAAGGCTGGTACGGAACATTAGCAGACGATGCCGGTTACGGAATTGATTACAGCAACGACGGAAGTTTTGTTTTCAGTGGAGTAACCAGTGGAGGGCCGCTGGGCGGAAAAGAAATTTATCTGCAGCGGGCTATTCCGAGATGAGAATTCCGAGATGAGAATTATGGGATGCGGGATGCAATTCATTCCAAAAAAAATTTACAGAAACGGGGTATACTACAGAATACGAATAGGCGAATTTTCCGGGCAGGCCCGCCTTCACTGCGTTTTGTCGGGCAGGGATAGAAGCGGCATCCTTTTGTGAAACAAAAGATAGAGCGCCCGCCCGAACGACGTTCAGTCGGGCGGGGATAGCCCGGCCGCCCGCAAAAAAATAAATTTACTAATCTCAAATCTCACGCCTCATTTCCCACGTCTCTTCTTCGGAATTTTCCCGATGCGCGGATCTCGCTTTAAAATAAGATCACAGATTTTCAGCGAGGCGGTCTCAAATTCATCGTCATCCTTGTGTATCATCTGCCAATCGGTTTCATTTTTTCCATCGGAAAGAACGTAAACTGAATGCATGGAAGGAAATTCTTTTTTCAATGAGGCGTGATGTTCTTTTGAAGTGGCAAACCAAACACCATTCGCTTCCGGATGATCTTCTTTATCGCGCACAATGAGCATAATTTTTTCGCCCACGTAAAATGCATGACAACCGAACATGGGATTCACACGGGGATTCATTCTGAAAAGCGCTTCTGCAATGAAAGGAAAGGGGACGTCTCGTTTTTTCTTCAAGATTATTTACAATAAAGCATTCAACTTTTTTGGAATGATAAAACCCGAAACTTATTTCAATCCGAAACCGATCTTCAATCCGAATAAAACATCGGGCACAAAATAATTTCCGCTCTTCATGAGAATGGGAAAAATAAATGAGTCGCCCCAGTTGCGGTCGTCAATCTCCTGTTGTGTAAGATCACGGATAGCAGATTCTTTGTAACGGATACCCAGTCCGAAATAAAATTCATTCTCAAAATTTTTAGGGCCGAGCATGCGAATGCCACAGGTAAAATCGGCAATATTCACCACACGTGAAATGTGATAATTTTTTTCGTAATGCATGTCTTTGTCAATGAAAATAGAATCGTGCATATCGAATTCCTGCTTCCTGTAGAGATACCGCACGCCAATGAAATTTTCCATTTCTTTTCCATCCACTATCGATTTCCTGTAATAGTAACGCAATTCGAAACCGCTTCTCCAGCCATAGAGCTGTTTCATGTTGTAAGCCGCAAAAGGATAATAGAAACCCATTTCCATGCTCACAGAAATTTTCTGCAACGGGTGCGATTCAATAATGAGATTTGCCGATCCGCCATTCATAAAATCGAGAAGCGTGAGCGGAGTGGTCTTGATATAAAATGCGTGGTTGGAAAAAGTGGAATCGGCTTCCCGCAGTTTATGCTTTGTGCTGTCGGTTTGTGCCAATGCCTGCGCAAAACACGCAACCGGCTGTGAAATAAAATAACAAAAAGACAAGAGGGATGTGAAAAATATTTTCCGGAACATGAATGAAATTCTGTGCTGTGAATATAGTAAAAGAAGTTATTAGGGTATGGGCATCTCTAATAACTTCGAACTGCTGCGTTGGGCTACGTCCTCAAAATCCTCATTTACGAATAGTAAATTCCGGTTTTTCGGGCTTGCCCGCCTTGCATTTCTGTGTTTTTAGAGATGTCCGTATTTGAGTTTTTGTGTTAGGAGTAAAAATTATTATTTATTGGAAGAGAACGATAAAAAAATTTCTTCATAACTCAATAACCCAATAACTCCATAACCATTTCATGAATGCCAATTCCTTTGTCTATTAGATTCACTTATAGATAAAATTTATCAGTAGAAACAATTACAGACTGTTACCTTTACGCGCCGCAATGAATAAACTTACACGCAAAGAAATTTCTTTACTGCTCACGCTCGCGCTCGTACAATTCACGCACATACTCGACGCGATGATCCTTATGCCGCTTGCGCCGAACTTAAAAAAAACGATCTGTTCCGATTCGCGCCACTTCGGATTCCTGGTTGCTTCCTATGGATTTTCTGCATTCGTTTCTGCTATCTGTTCCACTTTCTGGGCCGATAAATTCGACCGGAAAAAAGTAATGGTTTTTTTATATACCGGTTTTCTCATTGGCACAGGCGCGTGTGCATGTGCGCAGACCTATAGTTTTTTCATTGGTGCGAGGATCTTCACCGGATTCTTCGGCGGAGTTGCCGGTGCGATCATTCTGAGTATTGTGGGTGATGTGATCCCGCTCGAAAGACGTGCACGTGGAATGGGAATACTCATGGCCGGATTTTCGCTCGCATCGATCGTGGGAGTGCCAATGGGAATTGTGCTCGCCGAGAATTTCAACTGGCACGTTGCATTTTATATGATCTGCGGAATAGGAGTGCCGGTTTACCTGATGATCATTTTTACTATTCCAAGTATCACCATTCACCTGCAGAATAAAAATGAACAGAAAAAAAATCTTTATCGCGTGGTTTTTTCAAACCGCAACCAGGTGCGGGCATTGCTATTTTCTCTCTCCGTTGTAATTGCGCACTTCGGGATCATTCCTTACATCAGCGATTACCTGGTGAATAACATGAAGTTCGATCTCAAAACCCAGGTTGTTTTCATGTACGTTATCGGCGGAATGCTCACTGTGGTTGCCGCACCGCTCATTGGTAAACTAGCCGACCGGCATGGCCGTTACAAAGTGCTCATTGTGCTGAATGCATTCGCCATTATTCCTATTTTTCTTATTTCGCATTTCAATTCGCATTCTTTCTGGGCGATGATAGGTACAGCTTCAATGTTCTTTATTTTTTCGGGAGGGCGAATGGTTCCGTCTTCTACAATGGTCACTTCTGCAATTGAGCCGGAACATCGCGGAGGATTTATGGGATTGAATTCAGCCGTGCAACAATTAGGTGTTGCATCTACAACGATAATCGGCGGACTCATAATAAAAAATGATCATGGAATTTTATACAACTACGGAACAGTGGGCTGGATCACAATAGGATTTACTTTTCTCGTATTTCTCACCGGTTATGGTTTGAAAGCCGTGAAATAATTTTTGATTTTTTTCTGCCTGTTGCCTACTGCCGCTGTTTTTCCTACCACAATCCACTCACTTCTCCCGCACCTTCACGCAGCAATTCAAAATTTCCACCGGTCGCATCAATGACGGTGGATGGTTGCATCATGCTGTACCCGCCATTGATCACGCAGTCGGCAATGTCTTTATATTTTTCATAAATAAGTTCGGGATCCGAAAAATATTCCAGCATTTCATCTTCGGTATTGTGAACGGAAGAAGAGACGATGGGATTTCCGAGTTCGCGTATCACTGCACGTACGATCGCATTCGCCGGCACGCGTATGCCAACTGTTTTCTTTTTTCCCTGAAAAATTTTAGGAACAGAAGAATTTGCTTCGAGGATAAACGTATAAGGGCCGGGCAATGCTTTTTTCAAAACCCGGAAAACAGAAGTAGAAATTGGTTTTGTAAAATCGGAAAGATGAGAAAGGTCGTGGCAGACAATGGAGAAATTAGATTTTTCGGGGGCAATGCCTTTTAATTTACACAGGCGCTCAATTGTTTTCGGGTGATAAATGTCGCAGCCAATTCCGTAAACCGTATCAGTAGGATAAATGATGAGCCCGCCCGCACGAAGAATATCTGCTGCCCTGTGAATGGAATCGGAATCGGGTTTATCGGGATTTATTCTTAGAAGCATCTGCTGTACGAACTATGTATCCGCTAAATGTACGAAGTAGGAAATGACTTGATAAATTGATGCTTCGTAGTTTTCGTATTTCGTCAATTTCGTAGTTCGTACAGTACAATTTTATTGAAACTTTTTTGCATCAGCGAGGAACTGCGCAAGCCCGTTATCAGTAAGCGGATGTTTCAGCAAAGCAAGAATTGCACTCAGCGGACAAGTTGCAACATCGGCGCCGAGTTTTGCGCAATCTACAATGTGCATCGGGTGCCTGATGGATGCGGCGAGGATCTGTGTTTTAAATCCGTAGTTGTCGTAAATATTCCGGATCTCCGCAATGAGATTCAACCCGTCGGTAGAAACATCATCGAGCCGGCCAATGAACGGAGAAACATAAGCGGCGCCGGCTTTCGCTGCGAGCAATGCCTGCCCGGGTGAGAAAACGAGTGTACAGTTTGTGCGGATCCCTTTATTAGAAAAATATTTTATTGCTTTCACCCCGTCTTTTATCATCGGAACTTTCACCACGATCTGTTTGTGGAGTGCGGCAAGTTTTTCTCCTTCTTTCACAATGCCGTCGAAATCGGTTGCGATCACTTCTGCGCTCACATCGCCGGTAACGATCCTGCAAATGTCGATGTAGTGTTTTGTCACTGCTGCTTCACCTGAAATTCCCACTTTCGCCATCAGCGAAGGATTGGTGGTAACTCCGTCCAGTACGCCGAGGTCCTGTGCTTCTTTGATCTGTGCGAGATCTGCTGTGTCGATGAAAAATTTCATAGTGTGTGTTTGTATTTACAAAATTAGTAAAGCATAGAGTACGAAATACGAAAAGGATACTAAAAGTTACGAAATACCAAAGGGTACGAAAATTTCTTCACGCAATACTTTCGTAACTTTTAGTATCCTTTTCGTATTTCGTACAACTCCCAGAGTTCACATTCCATCAGCCGGCCATTGGCACTTCTGAAATCATTTTTAGAAACACCGATCATGGTGAATCCGCATTTCTGTGCCAGTGCTTTGGACGAAGTATTTTTCGGTTCAATGCGCAGCGTGATCTTTGCCATTTTCATTTCGCTGAAACAGAAATTCAAAAATAAATTCAGCGCTTCTGTTGCAAGTCCTTTCCTGTGAAAATTCCTGTCTAAGAAATATCCAGCTTCACATTTAGGCACACGATGATTGATATCCTTCGCACACATCTGGCCGATGAGTTTTTTTTCATCGCGAAGAAAAATTCCGGCGAAAAGAGCTTTCCCATTATTGCGTTCATGATTTCTTTCCATGATGTAAATGCGCTTGGCATTCACCGAAGTATTTTTCTCTACCGTCATCGGAAAATAATCTTCAAGCAGATCTTTGTTCGAATTCACCAGGTGAAAAAGAGAAGAAGCATCCGATAATTTAAATGGACGAATAATAAGTCGTGAAGATTCGAGATAAAGAGGCGGAATCAAAAGGTCAGGGATTACAAATGTTTATGAATATATCCATCGCGGATATTTATTCCCAGTTCCCAATTCAATCTGCGATCTGCATATCCGTGTTCATTCCCGTGCGAAAGGAGGTGCGAAAAAAAAAATGGGTAAGCTACTTACATCGCACCGCTACAACCGCCTACCCTTGCTACCTTCCGATCCTGGGGGATTCGGCAGGAGCTGGTCGTGTAAGACTTACCCGATTCAAAGGTAATTCAAAATTCAGAATTCAAGATTCAAAATTGGCCATTCTGCCGAGATAAATAGCAGGCGCTCAAAATTAGGGTACTCACTGGTAAAATTTGACAATAATTAACGTCAAATTCTACTTAACCCGCTGCGGAAATCTTGAATTTTCAATCTTGAATTTTGAATAAGCTATATTTGTTCCTTAATCAAACCACCATGAATATCCACAAACATTCGCTTACCTATTCCGTCTCCGCAGCAATCCTTGTGATCGCTTTTTCACTTGGAATTTATTTCGCCGGATTCAGAAACTCAGCATGGAATTACCTCTCCTATGTTTTCTATATCGGGATCATTGTTTTCGGCGCGCTTAACTGGAGAAAAAACGGTAAGGACGGTTTCATGAGTTATGGCCAGGCAATGGGCTACACCACTTTTTTTGCATTGTATTACAGCATCATCATGGCAATCTGGGCTTATGTGTTCATGTCTTACATTATGGATCCCGCGATCATGGATGCCGAATTTGCAAAACAAGCTGCAAAAATGCGCGAGCAGGGATTGCCGGAAGAATCAATTAAAATGGGCATCGATTTTGGGAAAAAATTTGCTTCTCCGCCGGTGATGGCAGTACTCGCACTTTTCGGCGGAATGTTTTTCCTTACTATTTTCAACCTCATCATTTCAGCGTTTGTAAAAAAAGATAAACCCGAAGTTTTCGGAACGCCGGAACAACAGCAACAATTTCCTCCCCTCGGCTGATGGATATTTCAATTGTAATTCCTCTTTTCAACGAAGAAGAATCATTGCCCGAATTGCACGACTGGATCGCGCGGGTGATGACCGCGAATAATTTTTCGTATGAAATAATTTTTGTTGATGATGGAAGTAAAGACAAGTCGTGGAAAGTAATTGAAGAACTCGCGCAGAAAAATCCTGCTGTTGTGGGAATAAAATTTCGGAGGAATTACGGAAAATCGGCCGGACTTAATGTTGGATTCGAAGCCACGCATGGAAATGTGATCATCACCATGGATGCCGACCTGCAGGATTCGCCCGAGGAAATTCCTTCACTCTATAAAATGATCACGCAGGATGGATATGATCTTGTTTCCGGATGGAAGGAAAAACGTTTCGATCCGATCACGAAAACCATTCCGACTAAATTATTCAACGCTGCCACCCGAAGAATGTCGGGAATAAAATTGCACGATTTCAATTGCGGATTGAAAGCGTATCGGAGTGATGTAGTGAAGAGCATTGAAGTTTATGGTGAAATGCACCGTTACATTCCGGTGATCGCAAAACGCGCAGGGTTTGATAAAATAGGAGAGAAGAGCGTAGCACACCAGGCCAGAAAATATGGCGTGAGCAAATTCGGGATCGAACGCTTTGTCAATGGATTTCTCGATCTGCTCTCCATCTCATTCGTCACAAAATTCGGAAAACGTCCCATGCATTTTTTTGGGCTCATCGGCACACTTATGTTCATGATCGGATTTTTTGCTGCTGCCTGGCTCGGCATTTCAAAACTCTGGATCGTTTATCATGATCACGGAATTGCGCCGCGTGTTACAGAAAGTGCATGGTTTTATATTTCACTCGTTGCCATGGTCATTGGCACGCAACTTTTTCTCGCCGGATTTTTAGCGGAACTCATTGCAAGAAATTCTCACGACAGGAATCATTATTTAGTAGAAAAAAAAGTGGGAAGTGGCCAGCAGGCAGAAGCGGCAGTTTGAAAGCGGCAGCGGCATTCAGAAATCTGTGAAGTAACCTGGTAGAATCAGTGGCAATATTCCTGCGCAGTTCAAGGATGAATGCTGGAGAAATGATGGAAACACGGCGCAGGAAGAATAGGCAGGTAAAATCCAATCTATCTAATTTACAAAATTCCGGGTTATTGCTCTATGTTTTTTCTCACCTGTATTTAATTGAAAATTAAATAAACCTGTAATAATTTTATAACAGGATTCAGGGAAAAAATATCCCTGGCAAAAAGAAAGGAGCAATATTATGAATGCTATGGTAAAGTTTTTTCATTGGGGCGACATGCATCATCCCGGGTGGCTTGATTTTTTACGGATCGCATTGGGAAGTTATCTCTTCTATAAGGGAATTGTTTTCGCCCGCGATGCAGACGATCTCCGGAATATGATACCGGGAACTGATTTTACACTGCTATCGATGTTCCTCAGCACTTACATTCCGCTTGCACATTTCGCGGGCGGGCTCGCCATTGCGCTTGGACTCATCACCCGATGGGCAGTTATTTTCCAGTTGCCGATTCTTGCGGCTGCAATAATTCTGAACGGAATGAAAACAGGAATGTTCGATGTCTATTCTGAATTCTGGATTTCTGTTGCGGTTTTCTGCGCATTACTTCTTTTCCTCGTCGTCGGCTCAGGACGATTTTCTGCCGACGAGGTTATCCGGAAATATGACAATGGATGAATATCGAAAGAAATAAAAACTGCGCGTGGAAGCGGCAGTTGCAGTCGGGGGAAAATTGATAAGGATCGTTTTGGTATAAGCGATCACAGATGATTCCCTTGTGTGAATGTTACTTTTATTTTTTTCTCAAGGCATAAAGGACAGAGACATTCTGCATCTTCATTCAGCACAATTACATTAGGAAGTTGCTCGCACCAGCAACCCGGTTTATCAGAACAACACTGAAAACTACTTTTGCATTCCGGGCAAATTTTTTCCTGCGGCATAATTATTTTTTATCAAAATCTTTTCCGCAATCAAAGCAATGATAATTTCTTTTCATGAAAAGAAACGGAATTCCCATTAGAATAAAAGAGAGCCAGCTCCACCGGTTGACCACCTTTTGCTTCCGTGTTTCTGCTGAATTACAATGCGGACAAATTATTTCTTTCTCTACCATGGCATTCTTGTACAACGGATCACGGTATGTCTTGAACGAAGCACTAATTCATTGCCGTCAATTTTAATGGAATAAATTCCTTCAAATATTTTTTTCATCTGGCCGAGCCCATGGATCAGGATGCGATCTTCATCAACGATCCATTGGCCATTTTCAGAACTTCCGCCAACCCCGGGCAAACTTACTTCACCGTTCCTGAAAAAAATAAGTGTTCCTTCGCTCTTGTGATTTTTCCACGCAATGGAAATTGTACGGGTCGCCGCATGTACTTTCACACTGTCGAAAGTGATCTCTTCAATATTCCAGCTTTTCCGCGTCAATAGTTCTTCCATCGTTGGCCGTGATGAAATGTACGCGATGATGGTTAGTATTGCTGTGAGAACAAAAACAAAAATAAAAATGCGTTTGATCTTTTTTTGTTTCTTTTCATCAATGGAATTTATTGCGGCTGAATCGGAGATCTCTTTTGCAGCGTGTTCACCGATGTAGCCCGATCCCTGCATGATCTTCAGCGCATTTTCCACATCATTCTCCCTTACCTGGAGTTTTACACCGCCGAGCGCATGCGAATAAAAATTATTCTGTTGCACGGTTAGTTCGTCGCGCAAATAAGTTTCTATTCCTTCATCTTCCAGCCGCGCCGCAAGTATGGAAGCTTCATGCGGCAAAGTAAAAGTGGCTATCGTCACAAATTCATGCATCCGGAAAAATAGTAAATCAGGAGGAAGTCCATCGCATCAAAATGAAAAGTGTGATCGGGAATCTGCAATTTTTATTGTGCAGAACCGTTACTTTTTTAGCACCATCGCCTTATATCTGTGGCAGGCAATTTGCCTCTTTCTTTTCAGTCCTAAACTTCTTAACTTTGTATATAATGAAAAGCTTGAAAATCAACCTCCTGTCATTGCTCATAGTAATGATAGTTATTCCGTTTTATTCGCACGCGCAATCGCAGGTACCCGATGGTGTTTACCCGAACACCGTAGATACACTTGGTCGAAAGCAAGGTGCGTGGAAAAAACTGGACGAAAATGGTACGTGCATTTATGTCGGACAATTCAAAGACGACAAACCGTATGGTGTATTTAAATATTTCGATACCGACGGACGTATCATGACGGAAATGAATTTTGTAAAAGGCGAAACGCTTGCTTATGCAACAATGTATGGCGTGAGCGGAAAAATTCAGGCAGAAGGAAAATATGTGAACCAGCAGAAAGATTCTCTGTGGAAATTTTATACGGAAGATGGAGTGTTGCTCTCGGAAGAGAATTATAATATGGGAAAGAAGGAAGGGAAATCGGTGACTTATTTTCCGGGAACGAAACAGCTTGCCAGTGAAACAACTTTTGTGAATGGAATGGAGAACGGGCCGTATTATGAATATTATGAAGATGGTGCGAAAAAAGAAATTGCAAATTATAATTCCGGGAATCTCGAAGGAACTGCAACGTGGTATTTCCCCGATGGAAAAATAAACATCGTGGGTGCTTACCAGCATGCTGTGAAAAATGGCGTGTGGATGTATTACGGCCTCGATGAGAATGGAAAATATATTGTGAAAGGAAAAGAAACCTGGAAGAATGGAAAACTGATCAGCGGCGAAACGGTTATCAAACCTGCCGACATGAAACCTGATCCCAATCTTCAGAATGACGGATCGAATGGAAAAGATCCGAACGGAGGACAATGACGTGAGTAAAAAAGGAAAAGTTCTTGTGGCCATGAGCGGCGGTATCGACAGTTCGGTAACCGCGCTTATGCTGCATGAGGAAGGATATGAAGTGATCGGCATCACCATGAAAACATGGGACTATGCTTCGTCGGGCGGATCGAAAAAAGAAACCGGTTGCTGCTCGCTCGATTCTATCAATGATGCTCGCACTCTTGCAGTGAATCTTGGTTTCCCGCATTACATTCTCGATATACGCGGAGAATTCGGCGATCACATCATCAATAATTTTGTAGAAGAATATCTCGCAGGGCGCACACCGAATCCATGCGTGCTGTGCAACACGCACATCAAGTGGGAAGCATTATTGAAACGGGCAGATCAGCTCGATTGCGAATTCATCGCTACAGGACATTATGCCAATGTCCGCAGTGAGGAAGGCCGCTATGTAATTTCAAAAGGACTCGACGATACAAAAGATCAGTCGTATGTTCTGTGGGGACTTTCGCAGGAAAGTTTAAAGCGCACTATTTTTCCATTGGGAAAATTCAGGAAAACGGAGATCCGTCAAATGGCAATGGATGCCGGTTATGCCGAGCTTGCGAATAAAAGTGAGAGCTACGAGATCTGTTTCATTCCTGAGAATGATTACCGTGCATTTTTAAAACACAAAGTTCCTGGCCTCGAAGAAAAAGTGGAAGGAGGAAATTTTATTCTCGCCGATGGAAAAATTGTGGGCAAACACCGCGGTTATCCTTTCTATACGATCGGTCAGCGTAAAGGGCTCGAGATCGCCATGGGAGAACCGATGTTCGTAACACAGATCGTTCCGGAAACGAATACCGTTATTCTCGGAACAAAAATGGAATTGGAAAAACAGGAAATGTTTATCCGCGATTATAATCTTGTGAAATATTCATCTCTGCCGGAAAATTTTGTGGGGCAAACCCGTATACGTTACAAAGATGCAGGCACGCCCGCAACACTCACTCAGGAAGAAATTTCTGGAAAGAAAAAAATAAAAACACTCTTTCACCGGTCCGTTACCGGCGTTGCTCCCGGACAATCGGCTGTGTTTTACGAAGGAGATGATTTAGTTGGCGGTGGATTTATCGATCGCCCTGATTTTAAAATGCAATGAAAAAAAATTACAAAACAATTTTTATTTTCATTCCGGGGACAATTATTTTCTTCGCAATGATCTGTTTTGTTTTTTCCGATTGCAAAAAAGATCACCAGGTTCCCGATGCGGGTTACAATTATTTTCCTGATGCTATTGGACACTGGTGCATTTACGAAGTGGATTCCACCGAGTACCGCGATTTTTTTCACGATACTGTAAATACAAGATACCAGGTGAAAGAAGTGATCCAGTCTTATTTCACCGACAACCAGGGAAGAAAAGCAATGCGGGTTGAACGTTACAAACGTCCTTATATCGATACGATTCCTTATAATCAATTGCCGTGGACCATCTCGCGCGTGTGGTCGTTCGTGCGCACGCAGAGCGAAGGAGAAAAAGATGAAGAGAACCAGCGTTTCATCCGTGTCACTTTTGTGCCACGCGTTGAAAAATCATGGAATGGAAATGCTTACAATACAATGGGTGATTGGGAATACAAATACAAAGAAGTCGATATGCCGTATTCCATCAACTCCATGAGTTTCGATTCAACAGCATTGGTAGAACAGAAATGTGATACGAACAGGTTAACTTATCAATGGTATCGCGAACGTTATGCACGCAACGTAGGACTCATAGAGAAAAATGTTTATGATGTTTCTGATGATTCATTGAAACCAACGTCGGTTCTTTCGAGAATTGATGCTGGAGTAATTTATTCAATAAAATTAGTTGACTGGGGGCCGAGATAACAGCAAGCAGCGGCAGCAGAGTTGGATTATAAAGTAAAAAGCAGAAAACATTTTTAGAATGAAAAAAATTTACCTTATTTATTTTCTGATCATTTCCATTAGCGGAGTTTCGCAGACAAAATACTGGGTTCAGTTCCACGATAAAAATAATTCGCCTTATTCGCTCAGCACACCTTCGCAATATCTTTCGGCGCGCGCCATTGCACGAAGAACCACGCAGGGAATTGCCATCGACTCTACCGATCTTCCTGTGAATCCAACTTACGTTGCCGGTGTTGCAGCAACAGGCGCTGCGGTCCACACTACATCGAAATGGTTCAATGGTTGTGTCGTTTTTATTTCCAACCCGTCACAACTTACAGCTATCGCCGCTTTGCCTTATGTGGTAAGCAACACAGCAGTTGGTGCGCGCGTTGCAAATACCAATGATAAATTTTCGGAAGAAACTTTTTCTCCGCTTCCGCAGAATACGCAGCGCACCGGGGAAATTTCTTCATCGTCGCTCAACTACGGCCCTTCGTTCAACCAGATCAATATGCTTGGCGGAGTTTGCCTGCACAACGCAGGTTTCCGCGGGCAGGGAATGCAGATCGCGATCATTGATGCAGGATTTTATAATGCAAATAATCTTCCGGTGTTCGACACACTTTTTCTCAATAACAGAATTCTCGGAACCTGGGATTTTGTAACAGGAGAAGCGAATGTGTATGACGATCACCAGCACGGATCTGAAGTTCTTTCTACAATGGGTGGAAATATTCCTGGACAACTTGTGGGAACTGCACCCGATGCAAGTTTTTGGTTATTGCGCAGTGAAGAAGCGGCAACGGAATATGTGGTGGAAGAATATTATTGGGCGACCGCTGCAGAATATGCCGATAGCGTTGGCGCCGATGTGATCAATTCTTCATTGGGATATACGGAGTTTGATGATGCAACAGAAAATCACACGTATGCCGACATGAACGGCCACACGACACCGTGCGCGCGCGCTGCGAATTTTGCAGCGAGAAAAGGAATTGCTGTGGTTGTTGCTGCAGGAAATTCCGGGCAGTCGCCGTGGTTTTATATCGGAACTCCTGCTGATGCTGATAGTGCGCTTGCAGTTGCAGCCACAGATGCTTCGGGAGTGGTCACTGGTTTTTCTTCACGCGGGCCTTCTTCCGACGGAGATGTGAAACCGAATGTAGGAGCGCAGGGTGGAAATTCTGTGATCTGTGATCCGTTCGGAACAGGAACGATGACGGGCAACGGAACTTCTTTTGCATCGCCCATCATGTGCGGACTCGTTACGTGTTTGTTGCAGGCACATCCTGCATTGGGAAATATGCAGTTGCTCCAGGAAATTGAAATGAGTGCAAGCCAGTATTCGATGCCTGATTCTCTTCTTGGTTATGGTATTCCTGATTTTTGCGCGGCGAATCTTTATCTCTCGGGTAATCCGAAAGATCTTGGCACAGAAAATATTGTTTACGACATCACTCCAAATCCTTTTTCTACATCCATCAGTTTTTCTTTTTTCGCATTGGGCGATCAGAAACTCACTGTGCGATTATTTGATATGCAGGGAAAATTAATTGTCGATGAGCAGGTGAGCGCTTATGGCAATTCAGAAAATCATTACAAAATGGAACAGTTGAACGATCTTGCAAAAGGAGTTTATTCACTGCAGATTTATAGCGCCGATTATTATTTTTCGACGAAGTTGGTGAAAGAATAATTCCGTTTTCTTTTCAAATCTCAAATTGCACTACGAAGCCGGCAGCACATCATAAGTTGCTTTGATCGTTTTCGGTGTACCTTCTTCCAACTCATCAAAGAATCCGCTCTTCTTCGCCTGGTCGATATTTTCATCGGGAATGAAAACCACGATCGTCACTTTTTCCCGCACAAAAACAGAATAGAATTTTCCTTTCACCTTCTGTTCGCCCAATGCAGAATTAACCTCATCAATGATTCCGGGCCAGATCATTCCTAAATGCTGATCAGCATCTGTTTCATAAACTTTTCCTCCGAGTGTGAATCGCACTGTATGCGTGGATGGATTGGCATGCTGGTCCGAAATTCCCGTGGGAGCAAAATTTCCCTTCGAGATCTTCACCATGTGCCGCAGAATATCTTCATACGGGTTGTAATCATTGATCGTGTCGAAACTTACAGTACAGAAAAGCGTGTCTAAAAAATCGAAGAGATCTTCCTGGCTGTAAAGTGTGCCGCGTATTACGTCTTCTTTTTTCTGCTGGTACCAGTCCTCCATTTCTTTTCCCGCAAGACCCGATCTTTCAAATGAAGCAAGTGCATCGCTGGTTTGTTGCGTGGTGTAGATCGCGAATTCATTCATGGGTTCTATCGCAAGATCGGTGATCGCAAGAATGGAATCGGCCTGGTTTTTTTTCAGCAGCATCAATCCGAAATTTGAAACATCGAGTTTTCCCATGTAATCATCCTTCTTGTTACAATCCTTGCAGAAGAATTGCGAAAGATAAAGTCGTTCGTCACTGTGAATGTCGGCGAGATAAGTATTGAAAAGTTTGTACATCAGTTCATCGATGGGCCAGCGCCGCAGGTAATACATATTCTTGTCGTAAGAGTGAATTCCGAATCGTGCGTGAAGCAAAACCCAGTTCGTGTCTTTTTTTTCTGCTGAGGTCGGAACATAAGTGCAATGCATTTCATCGGCTTTCAGTTGAGGAAAATGTTTTGCAAGCGTATCAAAGATCGTTGCATAAATTTCGTGCGGGGCTTTCCCGTTCAGCGAACTGTTTATCTTCAGCATTTTTCCGGAGCGCACCAGAATTTCTTTCATTCCGTTCAGCGAATCATTACGGAAAATTGTAATAAGAGAATCGAGTTGGCGATCCGATAATTGATCAAGCAATCCGGCGCGGCGCAGCTTCAGCACATTTTCACGGAATTCATCGGGGCCGTTAACAGTAGTGTTTGCATTGTTATCATTCCCGCTAGTACAGGAGAAAACAAGAAATGAAACAGCAGCGATGAAAATTAAATGGAAGAAGATCCGCTTCATTTGTTCTGGGCTGTGGAACTGTATTTATCAAATGCGTTGAGCATGTCGTTCCATGTGAAAGTTTTTTTATCTGCGATCGGGTAGGTAGTTGCAAAACCGGAAAACATATCCCATTCCTCCTGTGTGAATCCGAGTTTGCCAAGGACAGGTTTCATCGTGTAGAGTTTATGCGGATCATAAAGAGTTGCCTTCAGCGAATCGAGCGTTTTTACTTTTTCATGCAATTGTGCGTAAGCAGGAGTCGCTTTAAAGTCGTTCATGTGTTTGAGAAAATCGCCGTAAGTAATCGTATCGAATCCCTGGATGTGATTTTCATTCACATAACCCGGAAATAAATTGGGGATCACGTAAAGCAGATCGAAGCTGTCCACACCACAATGAGAAAGATCATTGATGTCGGTTTTTATCTGCACTTCATTTTTTTCATCGGGAATCCGTCTTTTCAGAACAGAACAGTTGTAATGAATATTCACTTTTGCAGAATCGAGCGAATCATTTGCAGCGCCAATCACTTTTTTGTGAATGGAATCATTAGCAGAATCAGTTCCGTTCTTCTGTTTCTGTTCATCGCCCGCGCATGAAGCGAGAACGGTGATCAGCAGAATGAAAATGGCATTACGCATGTCCTTCAAAGGTAACGAGAATTGGAAGTACAATGGTATAATGCGTTTTTACAAATAATGTCACAAAATATTTTCTGATAAATTCATCCCTTCTTCGCGAGCGTAATGTGCGCAAGGTGATGTTCGGAATGCCATGCGTAGAGTGAAACCAGTTGGAACAATTTCATTTCACCTCCGTGTTCGGGATGAATGAAGCTGCGATCCCATTCTTCTTTTTTCATGGAACGCATCAGGATGGTCCATCGTGCGTGCAATCCCTGGAGAATCTGCAGCGAATATTTTACCGGCGCATTTTTTCCGTCTTCGAGTTCAGCCCAGAAATTTTCACGATAAGTTTTTATCGTCGGCTCTTCTTCGGTCAATGTAAGTTTAAAGCGCGTGAACGCATTCAGGTGCGAGTCGGCGCAATGATGCACCACCTGCCTGATCGTCCATCCGCCTTCGCGGTATTTTTTTTCCAGTTGCTCTTCAGAAAGCCCCGCGATCTCTTTTTTCAGAGCATTAGGAAATTTTTTGATGAAGGAGATCTGTTTTTTGATCTTCGTCAGGTTTGCTTTTCCTGGCTTCTCCCATTTTCCTATCGGAAAGCGGAGTTGTTCGAGTTGCGTTTCGTTCATGATTTTGTTTTTAAGGAATATTATTCTCCTTCGGCATTGTGAATATAACCACGCTGAAGAATTGCGGTATTTGTGTTTGAGCTGGAATTCATATTGACTGAAAAATCTATCCGGATAATTTTGCCCGTGTTCAATGGTGCAAGATAACTGATACCGGTAGAAGCGGTATCGCCGTAAAGATCTTTATAATCTGTTTTCCGGATGGTTTTCAGGCGGGGATACCAGGCCGATGCAGGAAGAATGAACCAGGAGAGCGAGCCATTTTTTATTTTCGAATTTTTCCACGAAAGATTTTTCGGAGTCCATGTTTTTCCATTCAATTGAATAATGAATTCCGGTTGAGTGAGGAATAATTCCGAAGTGAGTATCACCAGTACATCGCCGGCATTCGCATTCCATTCCGATCCGTTGGGCCCGCCGCCATGATGAGAAAAAATATTTTCACCCAAACCAAAATGTTCCACATGATTAAGAATAGAGTTTTCCCACGAAGCAAGCCCTGCGGTATCATTCAGTGAATTCTCTTTATCATCAAGAAGATAAAAACATCCGATCGCATCTTTCAGAGGAACTTCTTTTCTTGCAACGGAAGAATCTTTTTTAAAGGGAATTGATCTTTGTGCAACAGTGTCCATTGTTTTTTCCAGTGGATTTTTTTTAGCAGCACCTGTTTTCCCTTGTTCGCCTGTCCCGGGATCACAGGAATGAATGAGTAGGGCGATCAACAGAATAAAGCAAAGGAAGGAACCTGTTCGCATGAGCAGAGTGCTGTTACAAGAATAATGAATCGTTTGTAAAATCGAAGTATTTCTCCGCTAATATTTATTCCTTTCTTATCATTAATTTCACCCTTCCAAAAACAGAATATGCAGATCGACCACTCCGTCCTCGAAAGGTTTTTACGCTATGTAAAGATCGACACACAATCAGATCCGGCTTCCACCACCTGTCCTTCGACCATGAAGCAAAAAGACCTTGGAAAAATTCTCGTGGAAGAATTACTCGCAATGGGAATCAGCGACGCACACATGGACGCGCACGGATATGTGTACGCAACCATTCCATCAACCACCACAAAAAAAGTTCCTGTCATTTGTTTTTGTTCGCACATGGACACTTCGCCCGACTGCAGTGGAAAAAATGTAAAGTCGATCGTGCATAAAAAGTTTGATGGAAAAGATATTATTCTTCCGGGAGATGAATCGCAGGTGATCAGGATGAAAGATCATGAAGCGCTGAAAGACCAGATCGATAATGACATTGTCACTTCAGACGGGACTACTTTGCTTGGAGCGGATAATAAAGCAGGGCTTGCCGAGATCATGGATGCTGCGAATTTCCTGGTGATACATCCGGAAATAAAACACGGTACGATCAGGATCTTATTTACGCCCGATGAAGAGATAGGCCGCGGAGTGGACAAAGCAGATATGAAAAAACTTGCCGCCGATTTTGGTTACACTATGGATGGAGAATCGATCGGACATATTGAAGACGAAACTTTTTCGGCTGATGGAGCTTCACTCGTGATCAAAGGCGTAAGTACACATCCCGGATTTGCTAAGGGGAAAATGGAAAATGCGCTGAAGATCGCCGGTGAAATTCTTCATGCTCTTCCGAAGGATACGTGTTCGCCGGAAACCACTTCCGGCAAAGAAGGATTCATTCATCCCACCGGTTTTTCAGGAACACTGGAAGAAGCGAAAATAAATTTTATCCTCCGCGATTTTTCCGATGAAGGATTGAAACAGAAAGCAGGAGTACTGGAGCATGCGTCAGGAACGGTAATGAAGAATTATCCGAATTCAACCTGTACCATGACGGTGACGGAACAATACCGAAACATGAAAAAGGTGCTCGACGCTAATCCTACCGTTGTTGAATACGCGATCGAGGCCATACGTTGTGCTGGAATACAACCTCACTGTTCCAGCATCCGCGGAGGCACCGACGGATCGCGTTTGTCATTCATGGGATTGCCCTGCCCGAATATTTTTGCAGGGGAACATGCTTTTCACTCGAAACAGGAATGGGTTTCCGTTCAGGACATGCAGAAAGCAGTGGAAGTGATTGTGAACTTAGTGATGATATGGGAAGAGAGATCTTAGGAGTACGAAATACGAAAGGGAACGAAACCCCCTGTAGTGGAAGCGAATTTCGTATTGATCCGCATTACGTAACTTTTTCCCGAACGCGTTCGGGATTTCGTATTTCGTACTCATCGTCACTGCTTCACCAATAAAATATCCTTATTCATTTCTCCCTGCGGGCCAATGTCGAAAACGTTGATCGTTTCTATGTAGGGTTTGCATCCGGCTACATCCAGGGTCATGATATATTTTCCGGGAGGTAAAGCCATAACATATTTTTTTGTAGTCTGATTGAAATTGTATCTGCCGTAATCTTCATTCGTAGAACTCAAAGTAAGATAGATCGTGAGATCGGCAAGATTAATGGTGGAGTCAGGAAGGTGAACAGTGCCTGTTACGAGAGTGAATGAATTCTGTTGCACTTCATTGAACACTACACGCCATATATCCATATCGCCTTGCCCGCCTTCGCGATCACTGGTGATGTATGCCACGCGATTATTCTCGGTGTAACTGATGGTGTAATCGTTTCCCGGGCCGCTGATCGGGTAACCCACATTTCGCGGAGTGGACCATGTATTATCTTCTTCATTCCAGATCGTATAAAAAAGATCGTAGCCGCCCATGCTGTTGTGCCCTTCGGAAGAAAAGTAAAGTGTTTTTCCATCGGGCGCCATGAACGGAAAATCTTCGTTGTAAGGAGTATTGATCGCAGTGATGTTAAGCGCCTGCCCCCAACCGAAATTTCCCGGAAGTTTTTTGCACACATAAATATCTGTTCCACCTTGTCCGTCGTCGCGTTTGCTTGCAAAAAATATCATATTGCCATCAGGAGAATAAGATGCGGCAGTTTCAAATCCGGAATTCACCACTTCAGGAAGTTTTTCAATTTTAGCAAAAGAATTTTTGTAAGTCGACTGGTAAATATCTCCAGCCGTAGAAATATCATCGACATAAACGGTCATTAATTTTCCATCAGCAGAAAGGCCGGTACATTGTTCATCATAATTTCCATTCACTCCCGGGCCGGCGCCTTTTGCTTTCGTGAAAACTCCATTCACAGATTTCGTGTACCAGATATCAGAAGCATAATATCCATCCATTTCCACTTGTGAAGCGCCCACATTTCCTTTTCTTCTGGAAGTAAAGATGAGCATCGATTCATCGGAAGTAACGAATGGATAATAGTCGGGATATTCTGAATTCACTTCTTTGCCGAGATTCTGGAAATTAACATCGAGTGGATTTGCAACAAGGATTTTTCCATTTTTGCATTGTGCAATGTAATGATCGGCATTTGTTTTTCCTTCTTTGTCGGCTTTCAGTTTGTAAGTTTCAAACTGCTTGATCGCATCATCAAACTTCAGGTCATACTGGTAGGCTTGCCCGAGGTAAAGCCAGGTGTCATTATCTGCTTTCGGATTTTTTTCAGCTGCTTCTAAATATTTTATCGCTTCTTTTTTATGTCCGTTCGTTTCAATATAGCAAACACCGATTCGGAAATTATATTCATAATTGTTCGGTTCTCTTTTCAGGCACGCGAGATAGATCGGGAGCGCCATCAGATAATTTCCATGAGAGTAATGTTCTGCCGCAGCATCAGGATCGGGAATTCCGGCAGACGGTTGAGCGATGACCGGAACGGAAACCCAAAGCAGCAGGGCTGCACAAAGCAACTTCACGGTTTTCACGAGAGTAGAGGTTGTTCTGTAAGTGTGTTTGCAAAATCCGCTCCAAAATGGAGGGCTTTACTCAAAATTAGCAATTCTCTTTGTCTTGGCATAACCGGTATGGGAATAAAAAAAAGCGCTCCGTTGGAAAGCGCATAACAAAACAGAAGGATGAAATTTAAACAGCCTCTTAATAGCCACGCACTTTCACATACTGGTATTTTTCATAGAGCGCTTTGTTCTTCTGGAAATCGGATTTGTATTGCGGGCCCAGCACATAGGAATTCACTTTTACCCAATGAACTTTACTCATGTCCACACCTTTTGCTTTGAGTGCTTTGTCAATGACGGCCTGCGTTTTTGTTGCGCGGTCTGTTGCAAGATCTTTATTTGAACTGAATTTTTTTGTTGGAACCTGTGAAGCGGCAGCAGTAATGCGGAAATTTATTTCTCCGAATTTATTGATGTGAGCAACACAACTGTCAATGAAAGTTTTAAAATCGGCATCATTCGGATCGATCTCACTGATGTTATACTTAAAGAACATCGAGAAATTCAGGTTATGCGTTTGGGTGAGTTCTCCTTTCCAGTCTTTCGGTTTTTTATGATGCAGCGAATCGTTTAAAGAATCAACGGGAACATCGATTGGCAATTTACCAATGACAAGATCACGAAGATTGATAGCGCGGTCGATCACTTCAAATTCCGATCCTGCCGGAACATCAATGATCTCGTTGGATAATTCTTTATCATTCACCATGTAAGAAATCTGGTAAGTAGCACCGGCAGGAAGAATGATGGTAAATTTTCCATTAGGATTTGGTTTGTACTGACCGGAAATATCACCTGTATTTGAATTGGTCACATCGATCTCAACCCGCTGTGTTAGCGGTGAACCATCGGAATTGTAAATTCTTCCTTTCAGAAGTGTGAGTCCCTGCACGGTTGGCGTTATTTGCGTAGCCATGTAAATATCTTTCTCTCCGTAACCACCATCACGCACAGAAGAAAAATAAGCTCTTTTTCCATCGGGAGATGTTACGTAAAAAATATCATCATCAGGTGTGTTGATTGGCGAACGCAAATTTACCGGCTCCACCCAGCGATCTGAATCATCTTTTGAAGTGAAGAAAATATCGAAACCGCCCATGGACTTGTGTCCCTTCGAAGAAAAGAAAAGTGTTTTCTGATCCGGGTGAATGAAAGGCGCATCTTCATCCTGGTCAGTATTCACAGTAGGTCCGAGATTAAGCGCTTTCGACCATTGCCCGTTTCCGAGTTTTACACAGCGATAAATATCTCTTCCGCCAAATCCACCCGGGCGATCGCTCACAAAATAAAGTGTGTTTCCATCTGCCGAAAGACAAGCGTGCGTTTCCCAGTACTTCGTATTTATGTTATTGTCGAGTGGAATAGGAGCCATCCAGTCGCCATTCATAAATGTGGTTTGATAAATATCTCCGCCATTATCATCACGATAAATGAAAAGCGTATTTCCATCCGAAGAAAGAGAAACAGAAGCATCGTTGGTTGGTGTGTTAATGTATTGCGAGATTGGACGAGCTTCGGTCCAAGTACCATCCGGTTTTTTTTCCGAAATAAAAATATCTTCATAGAATTCCCCGTCAATTCCCCTTTCGCCATAACGCCGTGAGGTGAAAATGAGTGTGTTTTCGTCAATGGAAACTACCGGGCTGTAATCGGCGTTCGGGCCATTGATGCTGTCTCCCATATTTGTAATCGTAACGGGGTTGGGATTGGCCATGAATTCTTTTGCATTCTGCGCCCAACTGATACGTTGATTAATATCTTTCAATGCTTCGGGATCGCGATCACCCAGAATTGCTTTCCACGATTCGAAATACATGATAGCAGAATCGAACTGGTAATTGTAGTGATAGGCGATAGCAAGATAATACATCGCATTCTCCGGCGCTTTTTTCACTTTTGGTTCATACGGATCGTAATTCCGGGAAACATCTTTAACCGCTTCACGCAGGTAGGGAAGTGCTTTCTTTTTTTCAGAATAAGAATAGAGATAACAAACACCCATTTTGTATTTGATGTTTGCGTTTGTTGAATCCACTTTGTAGGCTTCCGAGAAAAACTGGAGCGCCACCGGGTAATTTTTTTCTTCGATGAGTTGATTTCCCTGGAGAAAATTGTCGCGGTAATTCCCGGGGATCGGATTTATCTGAGCAGCAATTTTTTCACCCATTATCAGAAAGCACAAGAGCAGGCATAACCCTCGAAAGGCGCCTGTTATTCTCTTCTGGTTTATGGGGGAAAAGGAATTTTTGGCCTGCTTCACAAGCATAAAATTGAATTGGTCCGGGTAAGCGATAGGTTAGTCCGGCAAAATTAATCGTTTATACCGATTTTCCTTCCAAAAATTGTAATTATTAACGTGTTTTCCGAATGTCAACACGCCTGTTCAACGCTCTTCCGGATGGATTATCGTTTCCGTCTTTATTTTCATTAGGGGCAACCGGATCTTTTTCTCCATTTGCAACAACCGTTACTCGTTTTCTGTCGATCCCTTTCGATACAAGAAAATCCCTTACTGCGGAAGCGCGCTCGCGTGAAAGATCTATGTTGTAATTATCCGCTCCTTTGTCATCGGTATTTCCGGCAAGCAGGATGGAACTCTCCGGATTTTTTTTCATCCAGTCGAAAATGGCTTCCGCGCGCGAATGCATATCCAAGCGCAGATCTGCATGATCGAAATCGAAATAAACGGAAGCGAGTACGGAAGTGTCAGCTTGCTGTTTCGTGTAAGAATGAACATCGCTGAGAATAGAAGTGGTATAGGATTGTAATTCCTGTGCAGACTTAACAGAAGAAATGAATTTTTCCCGCGAGGCGGGAAGTGCAGAATATTCCATCGCCGAATCTGTCATGGCATTTTTGTCAATATCAGTATAATTCGTCGCGAGCACCAGCAATTCTTTTGTTCCCGTATCGGAAATATATTTGGTGAGCGTCAGTTCCTGGAAAATGAAATTGTAAGGCGAATCACTTTCCAGTTTCAACGTATCAGTGAACTTGCCAAAACCATTTGCACTAACGGTAATGAGGTAAATGGAATTATTAACGAATGGGAATATTGCATCGGCATTATTGCTGAAAGTAAGCGATGTGTCTTTTTGCCCATTAATTCCCCTAAGCGAAATGCTCACATCTTCCATAGCTGTAGTTGTTTCTTTCAGATGTATTTTGGCCAGCGGTGCAAATTCCGGTAAATAATCGATCTCATAAATATCAAGACTGCCTTCTCCATTGCGGTTGAGCGTTGCATACCACGCGCGATTCCCGTTCTGGTCGGGATAATAAAAAATATCATCATCGCCATTATTCACCGGCGCGCCAAGATTTTCCGGCGTCGACCATTTTCCATTGGCATCTTTCACACTTTTGAAAACGTCATAGCCACCCATGCCCGAATGTCCCTGCGAAGAAAAATAAAGTGTATTGCCGTCATCCGTCACAAAAGGAGAATCTTCATCTACATCGCTGTTTATTTCTGCACCGAGATTCACCGGTTCGCCCCAATCTCCATTTGAATTTTTTGTGCATTGCCAGATATCTTTTCCACCCACTCCGCCTTTACGGTCACTGATGAAATAAAGCATGTTGCCGTCGTGCGTAATAAAAACGCTCGGCTCGTATGACCGAGATGCATCTATGGAACGACTGATGCGCACCGGCGATTGCCACTGATCATCTTTAAGATCGGCTTTCCAGATATCATCGGAACGGAAAATGTAAAGTGAAGTTTCATCCGGAGAAAGTGCAATGGAAGCATCATGCCGCGAAGTGTTGATCTGTGAAATATTTTCCGCTTTTCCGAAAAAAAGTTTCATGTCGTAGAATTTCGGCTGGTGAAATGAAGTGTCGATGCGTTGCGCTCCATTCCAGTTAGCACCCGAGCGCGCCATATACACATCTTCATAATAAAAACCATCGTCATCTTTTTTTCCGCCGGTAGTTCCTTCCCGTTTGGAAGTGAAAAGAAGTTTAGAATGATCGCGCGTGAGCACCGGCGCATAATCGGGATAAATGGAATTCACATTCGGGCCGAGAGAATTGATCTGCACATTTCCCGGAGCAGCCCAGTATTTTTTTCCCGTTTCACATTGTGCAATGAATTCATCGAGATAAGATCGAGTGAGATCATTTCCTGTTTCATGTCTGAAAATGATGTAGAATTTTTCAGCATCAGTAAAATCATTCACACACTGGTAAGCTCTGGCCATGTGAAAGACCAGATCGAGCGAAGTGTCTTTTACAGAAAGCCCGATTGCTTTTTCGAGATACTTCACACTCATCGGTCGGGAAGTGGTGGAATAGAAATAAGAGATCCCTGCTTCGTAATTCAACTCCAGATCATCGCTATGCGAACTGAGCAGTACCATATAGAGAGGGATCGCATCATCATATTCAGAATACAGAAAATGCGTTTCTGCTTTGCGGAAGATCTTTTTTTCTTTCAATGAAAACGAATTGCTGCTCTTGCCATTTACGGGAAGCGCGAACAAAATGCAAAAGGAGAAAAGAAAAAAGAGCGGCAGAAACCGTTTCTTTTTCATGACTAGGGGGAATGGGTCTATTCAAAAATAACAAAATACGGTGAGGAAACCGCTTTTACACGGAACGATTCATCACTGGCCTTTGTTCTTCAGTTTATCAGGCACATTTATTGGCTCCACTACATCCTGGTATTTTCCATCAACACTGAGAATCGTGAATTCGAATCTGCGGTTGAGCGCCATTCCGTTTTTATTTGCAGAACCGTCTTTGTTGTAATTGATCGCAATCGGTTTTGATTCGCCATAACCTTTTGTACGCAATCTTGACTTGTCAACTCCTTTTGCAGCGAGGTAATCGGCCACAGACTGAGCGCGCTGTTCAGAAAGTTTCTGATTCAACTCATCACTTCCGCTTGCGTCCGTGTGACCGGAAATTTCCACAATGATCATCGGATGTTTAAGCATAAGATCAACAAGTTTATCCAATTCAGATTTCGAATCAGCTTTTAATTGCGATTTCCCGGAGTCGAAGAAAATATTCCGCACAACAAGTTTTTGTCCCACTTTCAATGGCTCGAGTTCTACCGGGCGATCGATAACTTCAAATGAAGAACTGTCGCCGATGTTCATGTTGTCTGACTGGTAGAGATAATCTGTTGCTTCGTAAGTGATGCTGTAATTTTTGCCTGAAGGAAGAATGATCACGTAGCGTCCCGTCAGTGAATTCGGCGTGTAAATTCCCATGATGTCGCCGGTCTCTACATCGGTAACCGTGATCTGTGTATTTTCAGGAACACCTCCATAAATACTCGTGATCATTCCCTGCAACACGGTGAGTTTTGATTCCTGTTTTTCCGGGAAGGTGAGAAAATAAATATCTTTTTCTCCCATTCCATTCGCATTGTTTGCTGAAGAATAGAAAGCATGTTTATCATCAGGTGTCGGGAAAAAAAACAAATCGTCGTCAGTGGTATTCACGGGATAACCGATGTTCACCGGTTTTCTCCAACCGCTATCCTGCACCATCACGGATGAGAAAATATCGAATCCTCCCATAGAAGCAGGGCCATTAGAAGCGAAATAAAGTGTTTGTCCGTCAGCAAGAATTTCCGGCGCATCTTCATCGTACCTTGAATTGATAGTGGGTCCGCAATTGATGGGCTTGCCCCATTCTCCATTGGGAAGCCGCAGCGATTTCCAGATGTCCCTTCCACCGAATCCGCCTGCGCGATCAGAAGTGAAGTACAATACAGTTCCATCAGGCGTAACACTTGCACTTGGTTCCCACGATTTGCTGTTCACATTATCATTCAGTTTCTGCGGCTGCATCCAGTTTGAACCGACGAGATTACTCGTGTAAATATTTCCATCACCAGCATCATCTTTGTAAATGAAGATCTGTTGTCCGTCAGCGCTTATTCCTACCGATGCATCGTGTCCCGGAGTATTGATATTATTACCAACAGGAATTGCTTTTCCCCAGGTACCGTCATCATTTTTTGTGCTGATGTAAATATCTTCGAAATACATTCCATCGCGATCGTCTTTCAATCCTCCTGTATTTTCGGGCCTGCGCGTGGTGAAAATAAGTGTGCGCTCATCAGCGGAGATCACAGGCGAATAATCGGGGTAAGGAGAATTAATATTTGCACCGAGATTTTCCACTTTGAAATTCACAGGAGAAGCTTCGAGTGTTTTTCCGTTACGGCACCATGCTTCACGCAGATCAAGATCCCGTACTGCATTTGAATCGGCGGTATTCATGTATCCCCGGCATTTTTCAAAATTGGCTAATGCATCGTCGAACTTCCCGTTGAGGTGCAGCGCTTCTGCAAAATAATAATACGTGGTAACCGGCGCTCTTCTTTCCTTGATGCTTCCTTCTTTGTATTGTTCAGAAACATTCGATGCCGCAGCGAAAAGATAATTCTCGGCTTTTGATTTTTCAGAAGGAATATTCAGGCAGCACACGCCGATCTTGAAAGAGAGATTGGAGTTGGTTGGATCTATCTTGTATGCTTCGAGGTAAAGCGGAAGTGCTTTATCATAATCATCATTCACAAAATATTCATCGCCGCGAACGATCTTCTCGCGGGCAGCTTTTGGAATTCCTGCAGAAATAAAAATGAGCAGTAAAGAAAAAACTAACAGTGTGTAGAGGGAAATTTTTTTCATAGGTAATTATTTCGGGTCATTTTTTTTTTGGATTCAGATCTCCCTGTTCACATCCCAGTTTTCGAGATAATCGGCAACTCGCCTTACAAACATTCCGCCCAGCGCACCATCCACCACGCGATGATCATAAGAATGGGAAAGGAACATCATGTGGCGGATACCGATCGTATCGCCGGAAGGAGTTTCTATAACAGCAGGTTTTTTCACAATGGAACCAAGAGCGAGAATGGCCACCTGCGGTTGATTGATGATGGGAGTTCCCATTAAATTGCCGAATGTTCCCACATTGGAGATTGTGTACGTTCCTCCGGCAATGTCATCGGGATTCAGTTTTCCTGCGCGTGCACGCGATGCAAGATCATTCACCGAAGCACAGAGGCCGAAAAGATTCATGCGGTCGGCATTTTTTATCACGGGCACAATGAGATTTCCCGATGGCAAAGCAGCCGCCATTCCGATATTGATATTTTTTCTCACGATGATCTTTGTTCCGTCGAGTGAAACGTTGATCATCGGAAAATCTTTTATCGCTTTTACAACCGCTTCCACGAAGATCGGCGTGTAGGTGAGTTTTTCTTTCTCCCGTTTTTCAAAATCATTTTTCACACGATCACGCCACCGCACGAGATTCGTTACATCTGCCTCCACGAAAGAAGTGACATGCGGCGAAACATGTTTACTCATCACCATGTGTTCGGCAATGAGTTTTCGCATCCGGTCCATTTCCACGATCTCGTCGCCGTTCATCATCGTTACATTCGGTGGAGTGATCTTCTGCGTGATCGTTTCGAATTTCGAATGATGGCCGTTTCCATTGGAAAGAACAGGCGTTTCAGTTTTTGTATTGTCAGCGACCGAATATGTTTTTCCTTTATTGGGAACGTAATTGAGAATGTCGTTCTTGGTCACTCGCCCGTGTGCGCCGGTGCCTGCAATGGATTCAAGTTCGGCGATAGAAATTCCTTCGTGCTTCGCAATATTTTTTACCAGCGGAGAATAGAAACGGGAAGATGCTCCTGTTTTGACAGCAACAACTTCTGAAATTTCAGTGACTGGTGTTTCTTTTGTGAGGGTTGTAACAGGAATTTCTTCTTTCTTCAGAGCAGTAACTTCTTTACTGATCACCACATTGCTTTTTTCTGCGGCAACATCAGAAGAGATCATCGCTACCGGTTTTCCGACCTGCACCACATCACCTTCTTTGCACATTTTTTTCGAAAGCACACCTTCGAATGGTGAAGGAATTTCCGAATCGACTTTGTCAGTTGCAATTTCCAGGATCGGTTCATCCAGCGCAACTTTATCGCCTTCATTCTTGAGCCATTTGATGATGGTGGCTTCGGCAACACTTTCGCCCATTTTCGGCATGACGACTTCAAGCTGTGACATAGGAATGGTGGTAAAATCTTTAAGACCTCAAAAATAGGGCTTTTTCACGGGAAAATTATTCAATCTTTGTGCGAAAGAAATTCATTTTTTCATTGATGTCCATTCTGAAAAAATACTGGAGTTCATTGCGTCGTATGCGTTTTCTGCATGTGTTGTACAATCTCACCAAATATCGCCGGCTTAAAAATAACAAAGAACTCTACGAGAAGTTTGGTATTGATAAAAGCGTCGTGAGTTCTATTGCACATAAAGACATTTCCAATCCCGGAAAAGAAATTCCTTGGCTGGATCGTGAAAATGCGCTGGAGGAATTGAAAAAAAAGCCGGAACTAAAATTTTTTCCGCTGCAATGGCAGGAACAATTATTGGCCTGGCCCGGGCGGGGTGTAATGATCCTCGAACATTTTGCAACTGAGAAAACGTGTGATACTATCAACGCCGGCCTGGAAAAGATCATTGTAAATAAAGAACTCGATTTCGATTATACCAATTCACGCGTAATGAATGCATGGAAAAAGTCGGATGCAATTAAGTCGCTGGCGAAAGATAAACTGCTCCACGATTTTCTTTCGTTCACGTTGGGAAAAGAAGTGGTTCCGTTTCAGACGATCTCATTTTTAAAAGGAAGCCGGCAAAAAACGCATTCCGATTTCATTCACATGACAACGGAACCGGTTGGTTATCTCATCGCAACGTGGGTGGCATTGGAAAATATTTCTGCCGATTCGGGCCCGCTGCATTATTATCCCGGAAGCCACAAATTGCCTTATATACTGGGCGAAGATTTCGATCACGACTCCAATTCGATTTCTGTTGGCGACGATCTTTACGGAAATTACGAGAAGGAAATTGCAAACCTTATTGCGGAGAAAAAACTGCAGAAAGAAATTTTTCTTCCGAAGAAAGGCGACCTTCTCGTCTGGCATGCCAATCTTCTTCATGGCGGCGAACCGGTGACGAATGAAAATTCAACGAGAAAAAGTTTAGTCACACATTATTTCTGCAAGGGGGAAGTGGTGTGTTATCATGAGATCACGCAGCGGCCGGCGGTGATGGAAGAAATGTGATTACAGCCCACCAATTAATCGGTGGACGATGATCCTGAATCAAATCATTTCTTCACTGCCAGCTTACAGATCACCGGGTAATGATCCGATAACTTTTCTGTTCGCAGCACGCGGAAATCATAAGCGAGAAATGCATCGTCATGAAAAATATAATCGATGCGCGGAACGGGAAATGGATTCTCAAAAGTTTTTCCGAAACCACTTCCGCATTCGGAGAAAGCATCGGTGAAGCCATAAGAGATCGCGTGATAAGTATAGGATACCGGCGTGTCGTTGAGATCCCCGCAAAGAATAATCCTGTAATGACAACCTGCAATATGCGCTGCCACCGATTCGGCCTGATTGGCGCGATTGGTGTAAGCGCGTTTCATTCTCCGCAGAATATTCTTCGAACTTTCTATTTCATCCTGCGCTTCCTGGAATCCCGAAACTTCATTGAGGAATTTATAATCGGAGCGGGCGAGCGCTATCGACTGCAGGTGCATGTTGTAAATGCGTACCGTATCTTTTTGGATGAGCAGATCGGAGTAAATGCAGATGTTGTTGTGCCGGTTGTTGAATTCAATTTTTCCTTTATTCAGAATGGGAAATTTCGAAAAGGTGACAACGCCATAATGATCGGTTCCTTTGGAATTGAAAGTGTATTCGACATGAACAAAAGGATAATGCATCATTTTCTGAATGGAATCAAGATTATCGAGTGAAGAAGAATCGCGTGTGAAAAATTCCTGGAGGCAAAGCACATCGGGACGCTGGCCATTAATGAGTGCGAACATTTTTTCGCGTGCATTTTTCTGCCCGCTCCATTTGTAGAGATCGAATATTTTCACGTTGTAGCTCATGAGCGAGAAAGAATTCCCGGGAACGGCAGGGGAGAAGAAATGAAAATTAAGCTGGCGGAAAATAAGGGGCAATGAAAAAAGGAGGATTCCCAGCGAAAAAAACAATTCTCTTTTTTTCAGGAAGCTCCATGCGATGAGAAAAATAAAATTAAGGAGTACAAAAAAAGGATGGAGCAAACCGAAAAAAGCCATGGGCCAGAAAATAACGGGGCTCACGTAGGGAGCGAAAATGGAAAGCAGCAGGCAGAAAATAAAAAAGCGGCTCATCCATTTGAAAGAATGATAAAGCCATCGCCTTTTTTTCTCCGGCGAAGTAAGATCGTTGTCAGAAATTTTTTCCTCCAATGGGAAAGGGGTCAGAACTTATCGTGATTCTTACTGAGAAATTCTTTTTCTTCTTTCGTGAGACTATCGTAACCGGAACGGGAAATTTTGTCGAGTATTTCATCCACACGTTTTCTCAGCGAAGCTTTTGACGTGTTGTACAATTCGTCATTCGCACGCGCAGAACGGCTGTGCTCGACACGCAGGTTGCTGCGTCCTTTGAAACGGAATAAAGAAGTGAATCCTTCGAGGAATTTTTTTCCGAGACGCATCTGCGTTCCGTAAATGAATCCGAAGAGTGCGCCTCCGAGGTGCGCGAATTTCCCGCCGGCATTATCCGCAAGATCGAGCAGCGTAGTCAGCACAAACGCGATCAACGCCACCCACTTTAGTTTTACGGGAGTACGGAAAAAGAAAACAATATAATCTGGTGAATAAGATCCCACGGCAACGACTACCGCCATTACACCGGCCGAAGCGCCTTCGAGTCCCGCATTGCCTTTGAAAAATAAATTATAGAGCGCAACAAATGTGATTCCGCCAATGAGCCCGCCGAGAATGTAAACAGCCGTGAGGCGCGCACCACCAAGCAGGTCACTGAAAATTCTTCCGAGAAAATAAAAAATGATCATGTTAGAGATGATATGCATGAGCCCGTAATGCACGAACATGTAGGTGAAGAACGTCCAGATTCTCGGGAGAAAAAGATGAATGTCGGAAGGAAGATCGGTCCATCGCGAAATTACATCATGAAAATCCTGCCAGTCGCCGCCCGAGCGGAGAATGAGAATATTGATCACGATATTCAGCGTGAGAAAAACCGCGACGTTGATGATGATCAGTCGCGCGAGTGCGCCGTATGTGCCGCGCAAAGCCATGCGCAGATCTCCCGTTATGCTCATAGTCAGTAAAAATTCGACCGGCTGAGTGAAAATATTTTTATCATGAGGAATCCGAAGATCATTCCACCGATGTGTGCAAAGTGAGCGATATTGTCAGTTGGATCGGCTTGCCACGCGCGCAATAATTCACCGCCGCCGTAAATGAGCGCCACCCATTTCAGTTTGATCGGGAAACCCATGAACCCGATCATGTACATTTCTGTATTGGGAAAAAGAAGTGCAGATCCCATCATCACTCCGTACACCGCGCCGGATGCGCCAAGCAAAGATCCCATTGGAGGATGCGCTTTCAGTAAGGCCCACCCGTCGCCGTATTCATTGAGCATTTTCACCTGGTCGAAGGTCTGCCACACCTGGTAGATCATGGAAGCGCCGACACCGCACACGAGATAAAAAATAATAAAACGTTTTACGCCCATTGAATTTTCGAGCATGGCTCCGAACATCCAAAGCCCGAGCATATTGAAAAGAATGTGCGAAGCATCGGCATGCATGAACATGCTGGTGATGTACTGGTACCAATGAAAATCGTTTGTGTAAGGATGATGCAGATCGAGATAAACATCAATGTCCATACTTCTTCCTGCAGCGAGAATCTTCGCAAAGAACATGATCGCGTTGATGATAATGAGATTGAGAACAGCAGGAGGGAACAAACGCTGTCTCGCAGGGCGGTATTGATTGTAATAACTCATTTATTAATTTATGTTCAATTGTTTCAGGAATTGTTCAGGATGTAGAACTGTGATCTTGGAAGTTTTAAAATCTCTGATATTTCTGGTGATGATCACATGGATATTGTTTTCTATAGCGGTGTAATACTGAATGCCATCTTCAAAGTCTTTGAAGTCAGAAGAAAGCGCAAGGCCGAAGATAGGATCGTTCAACGCAAGTGTGGTCACCAGAATTTGCATACCGAGAATCTTTCGCCTCACAATGTTATCTTTCATAAACCTGGAAAGAATATAGTGGCTATTGGCGAAAGACAAAACCGAAACGTGGATCTTTATCCTTTTCAAGTGTGCGGCAGACAAAAGCCTGAGCGCGACGGAATGATGTGGCTCGCGACCGGAAAGAAAATCCACGACAACATCAGTATCGAGAAAAATATTTTCCATTATTTGTATTTCTTTTCAAGGTATGCGGTGTATTCCTTTCGGAAATTGAAATTCTTGGGAAGTTTTACTTTGCCGCCGATACCGCCAATACTTCTGACAAGCGGTGTGATGCCATCTTCATCTTCCTTGTTTTCTGTCGAAATGAGATGTTCGAGATATTTTTCTATCATCTTTGAAAGACTCATATTCTTCGATCGCGCATATTTTTTGGCTTTCGAAATAACCTTATCGTTTAACTTGAGTGTGAGTTTGGTATCCATGGCATTTTGAATTGTACGTACAAATATAATAAAGTTATACGTATCATTTATCCGCTTGTTTTTGGTCTTTGCAATCTTTCTAAAAAACTTTTCTTCGTGCTCCTTTGTTTTTGTATCGTTGAGGCCTCGATAGTGGAGAAATGAATACTACCAGGGCAGGAAGGCACTTGGGATCCTCTAAGTTTCATAAAAAAAATTTAATCAGAAAGCAATTTTTCAATGAATAACAGGAATTAACGTTTGAACCTTTTATCAATTTCCTCAATGGGAAAATTAATGAAGGCGGGTTTTCCATCGGGCGCATACGCGGGCGTTTCACACGCAAAGAGTTCATCGGCGAGTGCACGCATTTCTTCCGGCGAAAGAATCCTTCCCTGTTTTACAGCGGCCTGCTTTGCAAGCGAACGGGCGATACTTTCCTGCGGATGCAAACGAAGTTCCTGTTCATTCTCGCGGAATTCGCCGATCATTTTTTCGAGGACAAGCGCTGCACTTTTTTCTTCGAGCCCTGCCGGAATTCCATTCACCACAAAAGTATTCGCGCCGAAATGTTGCACATCGAATCCGCAGGAATTTATCTCGCCCAGCAAACCGGAAATAAGTACCGCATCAGCAGCAGGAATTTCCATCGTCTCGGGAAAAAGTAATCGCTGCGAAGAAGAGTTTGCATTTTTCATCGCGCGCAGGAAGCGCTCGTACAGCACACGCTCGTGCGCACGCTGCTGGTCGATCACGAGTATGCCCGAGCGGATAGGCGTGAGTATGTAGCGCTCGTGCAATTGCCAGATCTGTGACGAAGAAGGATGTTCAACCGGCGCATCCATTTCGCTGTGAAGGATCTTTTGCCCGGGTTCATTTTTAGCTATTCGCTGGTCGAACATCTGCTGCCAGTCGCCGGAAAATTTTCCGGGAACAGGTAATGGGTTTTCTCCGGAAAATTTTTTCTGTTCTGCGAATGGATTGTAACCGGGATTCACTTTGATGGTCGGTGCAACGAGAGCAGCATTATTTTTTGCCGGAACCTGCATGCTCATTTCCTGTTCGAAATCGAGTGTTGGAGAAATATTATATTGTCCCAGCGCGCGCTTCACAGCAGAACGAAGGATCGCGTACACGGAACGTTCATCTTCGAATTTCACTTCTGTTTTCGTAGGATGAATATTCACATCAATGGATTTAGGATCCACTTCGAGAAAAAGAAAATAACAGGCAAAAGCATCTTTCGGCAGCAATTGTTCGAATGCAGATTGTACGGCGTGATGCAGATAACTATTGCGGATAAAGCGTTTGTTGAGGAAAAAAAACTGTTCGCCTCTCGATCGTTTTGCAAATTCAGGTTTGCCGATGAATCCCGAAACGCTGAGAATAGGAGTTGATTCTTCCACCGGAACAAGCCGTTGGTTGTAAGGATTTCCATAGAGCGCAACAATCCGTTGGCGCAATTGTGCGCGGAAATCGCCGTGACCGGGAAGCAGGTTGAATAATTCCGAATTGTTGTGATGCAGGGAAAACGCGGTGCCGGGATGTGCGAAGGCGATGCGTTCGAATTCTTCTACGATGTGACGGAATTCCACCGCTTCCGATTTCAGAAAATTCCTGCGTGCCGGAACATTGTAAAAAAGATTTTTCACCGAGAACGATGTGCCGGCGGGAACAGCGCAATCTTCCTGCGAAATGAATTTGCTTCCTTCCATTCTTATTTCTGTTCCGGAACTATCTTCTTCGCGGCGTGTTTTCATTTCCACTTGTGCTACGGCAGCAATGGAGGCGAGCGCTTCGCCGCGGAATCCCATCGTGTGAAGATCAAAAAGATCACCGGCATTACGGATCTTGGAAGTAGCGTGGCGCTCAAATGAAATTCTTGCATCGGTTTCCGACATTCCTTTTCCGTTATCCACAATTTGCAGCAATGTGCGCCCGGCATCTTTTACAATGAGTTGAATTTTTGTAGCGCCGGCGTCGATGGAATTTTCCATCAATTCTTTCACAGCAGAAGCGGGACGCTGGATAACTTCACCTGCGGCTATCTGGTTGGCAACGGAATCGGGGAGAAGGCGGATGATATCGGGCATATTGTGATAAAAATAAAAATGCAATTAGTAAGAAAAAAATTTCTTTGTCAAAGGTAAGGTGGAGTAACCAGTTGTCGGTTGTAAGCAGTCGGTTTTTTTTCAAATTGGTTCAGCGACTCAGGTTCTTCCCAATGTATTTTTCAGTCGGTAATAAACTCTGCTGAATTCTTTTCGCGTAGTGAATACTGTCGAGAATGTCCTTGTTCTTTTCTTCGATAAGAATTTTCTGCTTTTCCGTCTCCGCACTTTTTATTTCAATGATTTTTTTCTGTTTACGTGTTACACGCAGCGAGCGGAAAATAAATCCGGCAAAAAGAATTACCAGTCCTAATCCCCCAATGACAAATAACAGAATTACTTTCTGCTTACGCGCGTCTGCCTGTGCGAGCGCGTCTTTTTTTTCCTGTGCAGCTTTCTGTTCATTTTGTTTTTTCTCGAATTGGTAATTCAATTCCTTGCGGGTAATTTCTTTATTTTTTTCCTGGGAGAACAAGGTATCTTTTAATGCCATTGCGTTTTTGTAATATTTCAATGCCAATTCGGGTTTTCCCATTTTTTCATAAGCGTCGCTTAATTGCTCTTCAGTATTCTGCGTATGATTAAGAAACCCAATGGTGGTATCAATGGCAAGGGCGTCGAGCAGGTATTTCTCTGCCTGTTTATATTTTTTCAGTGTAATGGATAACGTTCCGATATTTCCAAGCCAGGCTGCGCTGTTATTCTGGTTTCCTAATTCTTCATCAAGTTTCAATGCCTGCAAATAATAATTCATTGCCTTATTCAGAAGATCTTCATTTACATTTTTGTTTTTCGATGACGATTCGGCTTGATGATCATAAACAATCCCGATATTTCCCAGCGCCGATGCAATTAAATTTTTAGCGCCAAGCTCTTCAGTCAGTTTTAATGTTTTGAAATCATAATCCAGTGCGTTGGCGTAATCACTCTCTTCATCATAAACAACTCCCATATTGCTGAGTTGGATCGCGATCCTTTTTTTGTCGCCACGTTGTTCAGCTATTTTTAATGCTTTCCCATAGTACTCTAATGCCTTCGGGTAATCGGATTGCTCATCATAAACAATCCCGATGTTTCCGAATATTCTCGCCAGGCCGCTGCTGTCTTTTAAAGTCTCGTCTATTTTCAGCGCGTTGAAATAATTTTCCAGCGCTTTCAGGTAATCGGCCTTCGCCCAATATCCGACACCGGAGCTACTGTATGAATTCGCCTCTCCTTTTTTAAAATTTATTTTTTTCGCAATCGCTACCGCCTGCGTCCCAAGAAGAATGGTCGAGTCGGGATTGGTTGAATAAAGTGCGGAAGCCAGGTAATCCAAATGATTCACTTTATTCGTATCCTCTTTGTCTCTTTTCAGCTGGGCCAAAAGAGAATCGATCTTTCCATTCTGAGCAGGAAGAAATGTGCAGAGGTGCAAATCTGCCTGTGTGCAAATAATGACCAGAAAGTATTTCGACAAATTCTTTATTCTTAATTGCAGATTGTGTTTCATAATTTCTCCATTGGCAAATTACAGTTTTTCTTCTTTGGCCACACTTCAGCCATTTCACAACAGATATTCCTGCGATCGGGGCACTTCTTCATTTCAAAAACTTTCCCTCTTCATTAACTCTATCTTGTTGAAAATTCAGGGGAAGATCCAAATGAGGCATAGAGATTGCCTCTACCTTTAATACCTGCGCATTTTACCAATGAAAATCCCTTCGCTGAAATCATTCGTCCTTATTTTTCCAGTACTGCTTTCTTTCCAGGCGCTGCATTGCCCGAAAGTTTTTGCTTTTCCGGCAAAAGGATTTTTTTCAACCGCGAATGATACCCTCGATCCCCCGTTCTACAATGAAAAAAATATTGCGTGGGTTGATTCTGTAATGAAAAAATTAACTCCCGACGAACGCATCGGGCAGTTGTTCATGGTCGCGGCGTGGTCGAATAAAGACGCGAAACATATTGCGGATATTACTGCGCAGGTAAAAAATAATAAAATAGGCGGGCTCATTTTCATGCAGGGCGGACCCGTGCGACAAGCGCAACTGGAAAATAAATACCAGAAAATTTCTAAAGTTCCCTTACTCATCGCCATGGATGCAGAATATGGTTTGTCCATGCGCCTCGATAGTACCATTCAATTTCCGAGAGAAATGACGATGGGTGCTATGCAGAATGATTCGATGATCTATCAAATGGGATTGGAAATGGCGCGCGAATGTAAGCGGCTCGGCGTTCAGGTAAGTTTTTCTCCTGTGGCCGATGTGAATAATAATCCGGCGAATCCGGTGATCGGTACACGCTCATTCGGAGAAAATAAATTTCTCGTCGCGCAGAAAGCACTCGCGTACATGCACGGGCTGCAGGATGGTGGCGTGCTTGCGTGCGGAAAACATTTTCCCGGTCATGGTGATACCGACAGCGATTCGCACAAAACTCTTCCGGTGATAAGCAAAGACAGTCTCGCGCTCGATACGATGGAGTTGTATCCGTTCCGTCAACTTATTCGAGGCGGACTCGGCAGCATGATGGTCGCGCATCTTTTTATTCCTGCTTACGACACCACGTTGAACCAGGCGACCACGCTTTCTAAAAATGTGGTGACCGGCTTGCTGAAAAATAAATTGCAGTTCAAAGGATTGGTTTTTACTGACGCACTCAATATGCAGGGCGTAAGTAATTTTTACGGGCCGGGAGAAGTGGATGTGAAAGCACTGCTCGCAGGAAATGATATGTTGTTGTTTTCCGGCAATGTTCCGAAGGCAATTTTGCTGATAAAAAAAGCGATTGAAGACAGTTCGATCACACAGGAAGAAATTGATGCACGCTGCAGGAAAATATTATTGGTAAAAAAATGGTGCGGACTCGATCATAAAAAAACTGTGAAAACAAAAGGCCTCTGGAACGATCTCAATACAACCGGTGCAGAATTGATACGTCGTCATATTGCGGAGCAGTCGGTGACTGTTCTGCAGAATGAAAAAAAGTTACTGCCTTTCACTCATCTCGATACGTTGAAACTTGCTGCGGTTGCCATCGGGAGAACAGATTCACTCATGTTTCAGCAGCGGATCTCCTTGTACACGCCCACCACCGGTTATGCGCTCTCACGTGCGTGTACCACTGCGCAGCGCGATACTTTACTTTCGAAACTGAAAGATTTCAATTGCATTATTTTAAGCCTTCACCGCATCTCGCAAAAACCAACCGATAATTTTGGTATTGCAGCTATTGATGTGAAAATGATCGACACCTTACAGAAAATGGGGAAGCGCGTTGTGCTCGATGTGTTTGGCCCGCCGTACGCACTGAATTTTCTTCCCGGCGCTGAAAAGTGTGATGCGGTCATTCTCTCCTATGAAAACCAGGAGTACATCGAAGATATTTCTGCACAAATACTTTTCGGCGGTATTACTGCAAGCGGAAAAATTCCGGTGACCACCAATTCGTGGAAAGCCGGAACCGGATTTAACTTGAATTCAAAAATCCGTTTTAAATATACATTACCTGAAGAGATCGGTTTTAGCGAGGTTGCAATTAACAGAATGGATTCCATCATTGCCGATGGAATTAAGCAACAGGCATTTCCCGGTTGCCAGTTGCTGGTAGCGAAAGACGGGAAGATTTTCATTATGAAATCGTATGGAAAATTTACTTACGACGGTGACCGTGCCGTAAGAAATGACGATCTCTACGATATTGCATCGGTTACCAAGATCATGGCAACTGTTCCAACTTTGATGGAGATGGTTGATCATAAAGACATAAATATTGACGGAAAACTTTCGGATTATCTTCCTGAACTTACAGGAACCAACAAACAGGATATTGTTCTCCGTGAAATGCTCGCGCACCAGGCCGGCCTGCAGGCGTGGATCCCGTTTTACCTTCACACCATTGACAAAGACGGGAATCTCAAGAAAAGTATTTTCAGGAAAACATTTTCAGATTCCTTTCCGATCTATGTTGCTCCCGGAATTTTTGAATTAAAAAGTTACCGCGATTCCATGTACAAAGCAATTAATGATAGTAAGGTGAATACCGATCACAAATTCCTATACAGCGATCTTGGTTATTATTATCTGAAAAAAATAATAGAAAAAAAATATAATAAACTGGAAAGCGAACAAGTGCAGCAGAATTTGTATGCTCCTTTGGGATTAACTACGATGTGTTATCAGCCGCGACTTAAATTCCCGAGTGCAAAGTGCGCGCCAACGGAAAATGATCTGAAATGGAGGCATCAGCAGGTGCAGGGCGATGTGCACGATCCGGGTGCGGCAATGCTCGGGGGTATAGGCGGACACGCAGGAGTTTTTTCTGATGCCAATGATGTGGGCGTAATGATGCAGTTATATTTAAATTTTGGAACGTACGGCGGACAACGTTATTTTGATTCGGCAACTGTTGCCGAATTCACGCGCGCACAATATGCGAACAACCGCAGAGGAATTGGTTTTGATAAACCCGAACCCGATCCTAAAAAACCGAATCCTGCCTGTGATAGTATTTCTCTCGCAAGTTATGGCCACCAGGGATTCACAGGCACGCAGGCGTGGGCCGATCCAACTACGGGAATGGTTTTTGTTTTTCTCTCGAACAGAGTTTATCCCGATGCAGAAGTAAATAAACTGGCGAAGCTGGGAATACGTGGAGAACTGATGTATATTATTGATGAGGAGTTGAAAAAGAATTGCATGAAATGAAATATTCCTCCCGAAATATTTTCCCCGCAATTTTAGCGATCGCTTTATTTTCATGCAATTCTTCTCCTGTTAAGAATAAACCAACTGATAACGAAAAAAAAAATCACGAAAAAGCCGGGGAAGTAAAATCGGAAAAAGTGGCCCGGCTTCCTGATGTTATTTCAGAATCTTCCGGCCTCGTTTCGCTTGACGGAAAAACATTCTGGACGCATAACGACAGCAGGGGAGAAGCGATAATTTTCAACATCGACAGCAATGGAAATATGCTGAGAAAAATTTCCCTGCAGAATGAACCGAATCTCGACTGGGAAGAGATCACGAAAGATGAAAGAGGAAATGTGTATCTCGGCGATTTCGGGAATAATGATTGCAAGCGCAGGGAATTATTCGTTTATAAATTTCACGATCCTACGAATCTAAAAGGTGATACGCTCGATGCGCAGGATATCCGGTTCACTTTGCCCGACCAGCATTTATTTCCTCCGCCTTCTGCAAATTTGAATTTCGATTTTGAAGCGATGGTGCATCTCGATCATTCTCTTTTTCTTTTTTCGAAGAACCGAAGCGATCCGTCATCGGGGTATTGCAAAATGTACAGCATTCCCGATTCTGCAGGAGAATATGTGGCGGCACTCATCGATAGTTTTTATACGGGCAGCGGAGAGTTGAAAGACTTTGCAATTACCGGCGCCGCACTGAATTCAAAACACGATGAGTTAATTCTGATCAGCCACGAAAAATTATGGCTCTTCACCCATTTCAAAGGGCGCAATTTTTTCAAAGGTGATGTTGCAGAATTTTCATTTACAAAAAAAGGATTGTCGATGGAAGGAGTTTGTTTTTTAAATGACCAGGAAATTTATCTCACCGAAGAGCGTTCAGCGCCGGGATCAGGAGTTTTGTTCCGCATTGAAGTGAGTGATCTTGAAAAGGAGTAGTTTATCTTTAAGGTATTCGGGTATTGAGGTATTAAGTTGTTGGTTATTTAATTAAGGGGATCTCTAATAACTAATTTTTTTGCCACTAAGGCACCAAGGCACAAAGATTAATAAAGTTTTTCTCTTAGTGTTTCTTAGTGCCCTTGTGCCTTTGTGGCGATATGTTTTTTTTAATAATTAGGTTTTTAGAGATACCCTTAATAAATCTTATGGGAAAATAACTCCCCATTACCTCAATACCTCAACCCATCGAATGCAACGCCACACGATTTCCTTCCGTGTCCATGAACATCGCCATATATCCATAATCGGGAGAGATCTGAGTTTTCGGACGAAGAATTTTTCCGCCGGCCGTTTCAATTTTATCGAGGGAAGCCTGCAGGTCAGGATTGCAGTTGAAATAAATGAGTGCTCCGTCTTTCGAAGGTTTGTACCATTCACCATGGCAAATTGCGCCATTCAGTTTTCCGCTGCCGGGTTCAGCAGGAAATAATCCCATTTTGAATCCACCGAAATCCATGACGTGAAAAGTAATTCCGAAAATAGTTTCATAGAATTTTTTTGCGCGATCGAAATCAGCTACAGGGAGTTCAAACCAGTTGAGTGTGTTTCCTTTGGTGTCCATTTAGGGAGGATTAGAGATTTTTACAGATATACGAATTACAGATTAAGCGAATATACGAATGGAGTTAAAATATTCTGCCAGGCGTCCGGATAAATAATGGGCATCTCTAAAAACACAGAAATGCAAGGCGGGAATTTACTATTCGTAAATGAGGATTTTGAGGACGTAGCCCAACGCAGCAGTTCGAATTTATTAGAGATGCCCTGATTTGTTCTTTCGGATCTGCATAGTGTGATGAGTTATTTTGTAAGTTTCGCCGTGAAAAAAATAAAATTCATTCTTCTTTTATCCACGCTTGCGTGCGTGCACGTGCCTGTACGCTCGCAGAATTCCGATAGTTCTGCACCTGCACTGTTGCGCTCTCTCAACATCCGCTACGACAATGATGTTTTTGTGCAAACCGATTATTACTACACGCAGGGATCTTTCATTGAAATGAATTTTCCGTTTCTGAAAAAAAATCCGTTGTCAAAAATTTTATTGAAATGCAGCAATGGAAATGATGAGTCGTTCGGAATCTTGTATGGCCAGCAGGGATTTACGCCTACAAGTATTCACTCGGATACTATTCTTCGCGGTGATCGTCCATTTGCGGGAACACTTTACCTCGGGCTGGACAGGAATTCGGCGAACACAGAAAAAGAAATACGGATGAAAAGTGAAATTGATATTGGTGTATTGGGCCCGGCAGCATACGGATATGAATCGCAGAAATTCATTCATCAATGCACGAACAACCCGGAACCTCATGGATGGCAATACCAGGTGAAAAATGCTTTGATGCTCAATTATTCGCTCATAGTTCAGAAGGAACTCATTCGCCGCTCGCAACCGTATGATGTTTTCAAAGAGCGGCGCGGACGTGAGGAACTCATCGGTTATGGATCTTTGCACGCAGGCACAGTGAATGATTATGCAGGAATAGGAATTCTCGACCGCATTGGTTTCATGAATGATTATTTTGATTCGCCGGGAAGATCGCAACGTGTGCAATGCTGGATTTTTACAAATGCAGAAGCAAGAGTTGTTGCGTACGATGGAACATTGCGCGGCGGATTTCTGAATCCCGGAAATGCATACGTGATCAGTGCAGATGATCTCACACGCGGAGTTTTTCAGCTGGGAGGAGGAATTGGTTTTGCAGTGAAAAAAATTCACCTCGAATTTTCCGACCAGTTTATTTCACCGGAATTCCGAACGGGCCGATCGCATGGATGGGGACATGTCGATCTTGCTTTTGTTTTTTAAAATAATTTTGTAATGAAAACGACCACACCAAAAAGAAAAATACGATTCAATCCTGTGTATCTTTGCAAAGCAACACTTGAAATTCCGCAACTTTCGTAATCTGTATTTCTGTACTATCTGTAATCTTCACCTATGAAAATTGGCATAGTCTGTTATCCTACTTTCGGCGGATCAGGTGTTGTAGCAACTGAACTCGGAAAAGCGCTCGCAAAAAAAGGGCACCAGGTTCATTTCATTACTTACAGTCAGCCGGTGCGTCTCGATTCGTTCACTGAAAATATTTTCTATCACGAAGTTTCCGTTTCCGATTATCCGCTGTTCGATTACCAGCCCTACGAACTTGTTCTGAGCAGTCGTATGGTGGACGTGGTGAAGAATGAAAAACTCGATCTGCTTCACGTGCATTACGCGATTCCGCACGCGAGTGCTGCGTACGTTGCGCAACAGATTTTGAAAGACAAAGGAATTTCATTGCCATTCATTACCACGCTGCACGGAACAGACATTACACTTGTTGGCCGGGATTCGTCCTTCGAGCCCGTGATTACATTCGCCATCAATCATTCGAATGCAGTGACCGCCGTTTCTGAAAGTTTGAAAAGGGATACGTACAAATATTTTAAAGTGGATCGTGAAATTGAAGTGATCCCGAATTTTATTTGTCTCGAAGATTACGGAGTGGAAACAGATCAGTGTAAAAAAAATATTTTCGCGCCGAACGGTGAAAAACTCATTGTGCACGTTTCCAATTTTCGGAAAGTGAAACGCGTGGAAGATGTGTTGCGTGTTTTTGCAAAAGTGCGAAAGGAAGTAAAAGTGAAACTAATCCTCGTGGGCGATGGTCCCGAGCGCGCGAACATTGAAAAACTCTGCCGCGAACTGAAAACATGCGATGACATTATTTCATTGGGAAAAGTGCAGTATCCGAATGAAGTGCTTGCTATTGCCGATCTTTTTATTCTTCCATCGGAAACAGAAAGTTTCGGTTTGGCCGCGCTTGAAGCGATGGCTTCCAATGTTCCGGTGATCTCCACAAATACCGGAGGATTGCCGGAAGTGAATGTGAATGGATTTTCGGGTTACACGAGTAATGTGGGTGATGTGGAGGATATGGCGAAGAATGCAGTGAAAATTCTCTCGGATGAAAAAAATCTTCAGCTCTTCAAAAAACAGGCGCACGACCAGGCAAAAAAATTCGACATCCGGAATATTTTACCGATGTATGAAGAACTTTATGAAAGTGTTCTGAAAGTTCATCAGCCGAAATAATATTTTCAGATGTTGCAGTTCGATTTTTCTGAATTTCCTGTGTTGCATACTGAAAGAATGGTGTTGTGCAGGATCGTGAAAGAAGATGCCGAAGAGATGTTCAGGATGCGTTGTGAAACGAAAGGAAGAAAATATCTTGAACGAGATGCGCCCGCTTCGGTGGAAGAGATCCACGAACTCATTGGTAAAATAGATCATGGAATTTCAAACAACGAAGTCATCTCCTGGGCAATGAAGGAGAAGGACAGTAAAAAACTGATCGGCAATATTAGTTTTCATAAAACCAATCCGCAACATCATCGTGCAGAGATCGGTTACCAGCTTTTTTCGGAATACTGGAATAAAGGTTTCGCTTCGGAAGCCATACAGCGGGTTATTGCTTTTGGTTTTGAAGTGATGAAGTTGCACAGCATTGAGGCGAATGTGAATCCGCTGAATGAAGTTTCCATTCACCTGCTTCAAAAATTCAATTTCGTAAAAGAAGCGCATTTCAAAGAGAATTATTTTTACAATGGAAAATTCTTCGATACCGGGATTTATTCATTGCTGAATAATAAAAGAATGGGGTAATTTTATTAAGGGCATCTCTAAAAACACAGAAATGCAAGGCGGGCAAGCCCGAAAAACCGGAATTTACTATTCGTAAATGAGGATTTTGAGGACATAGCCCAACGCAGCAGTTCGAAGTTATTAGAGATGCCCTTAAAAACAATTCTATGAGATCGAACGCATCAACGCCCGAAGAATATATTGAATCACTTCCTGCTGACCGGAAAAAAGTATTTGCCGAATTACGTAATGCGTTCAGAAAAAATCTGCCTGAGGGTTATAAAGAAAGTATGGCTTACGGAATGATCACGTATTGTATTCCGCTTTCCACTTATCCTAAAGGTTATCATGTTTCACCCGGAACTCCATTGGGACTTGTGAGCATAGCTTCGCAGAAAAATTTTCTCGCAGTTTACCACATGGGCTTGTACATGGATTCGAAATTGCTGAAATGGTTCCGGGATGAATACAAGAAACAATCGAAAGGAAAACTTGACATGGGCAAGAGTTGTGTCCGTTTGAAAAAATTGGACGACATTCCGTTCAAACTGTTCGCCGATCTCGCGAAGAAGATAACGGTTGAAACTTATATCGAAAAGTATGAACGTGTTTTGAAGAAGATTGGAAAGTTATAAGCGATGAGTTATGAGTTAAGAGTGAAAATAAGTTATGCAGAGAATGAGTAGTTTTCGCTCTGTAAATCCGTTTAGATCTGTAATCTGTATTCTCGTAGTAAATCTGTAATCCTCCTCCAATGAATTTACACACCGGCGATAAAGTCCGTTTCCTCAATGAGAAAGGAGGGGGCGTGATCAAAAAGATCATCAGCTCTTCCATGGCTGTTGTGGAGATCGAAGATGGTTTTCAGTATGAATATCCGTTGAATCAACTTGTGCCGGATTCACCCATAGAAAAAACAGGTGAAAGCCCGGATGTTGAAGGTTTAAAGTTCCAGGTTCAACATGAAAATGAAACGCGAGCATTGAACCTTGAACAAGGAACGTTGAACTATCCTGAAGGGATCTATTTAGCATTCATACCGGAAAACCAGCATTTCCCTTCGGCGGGAAAAATTGCAGTGGCGTTGTGTAATAATACAACCTACGATATTTTCTTCACGCTCTCGCTCAGGCACGGGCGCGGGTGGGTGTGCATGGAGTCAGGCGCAATGCGCCCGCACACAGAATTTGAGATGGAAAAATATACTCCGCAGCAAATAGGCGATTGGGGGCAATTGAAAACCGATATTTTATTTTTCAGTGGAGATCAGTACGAACATCACGACCCGGTTTCTGATGTGCTGAAACTTTCCGGCGTTAAATTCTTCAGGGATTCTACATTCACCGAAAACGAACTGACGGAGAATCGTGCATGGATTTCAGAAGTGGAAGTGATGGAAGAAGAAAATAAAATGGAAAATGTGGTCGTCACCCAGAAAGACATTGACCGGATGCTGAAAGAAAAAGAACAACGGATCTCTGCCGGGAAAATTTCTATTCCTCATCAGAAAAATCAATTCAGTGAAAAAGAAATTGATCTTCACATCGAGGAATTGATCGATAATTACAGTGGAATGAACAATGCACAGCTTATCGACATTCAACTTAAAAAAGTGCAGCAGGAACTCGACGAAGCCATCGCGCAGAAATTACAACGTATCATTTTCATTCACGGAGTGGGCAACGGCCGGCTCAAAAGCGAGGTGAGAAAATTATTATCCCACCACAAGGGAATTCGTTTTCACGACGCATCATTTCAGCGATACGGATTCGGTGCAACGGAAGTAGAATTGTTTTGAGCGTCTGTTTAACATTCAATGTTGTTCTTTATGAACGCAACAAAAATGCATTGAACCCAATTTACCGCGAGCAAAATAATTCATCATTTATCATTTATCATTCTTAATTTTGCAACGCAGACTATTCCGTCGCTGTTCAGCAATGAGCAGAGGAAAGTCCGGGCAACACAGAACGATCCGCTTCCTAACGGGAAGAGATGAAACAGAAATGTTTCATTATGGAAAGTGCCACAGAAAAGTAAACCGCTTGCTGAAGTTCGGCTTCGGGAAGTAAGGGTGAAAAAGTGCGGTAAGAGCGCACTGCGCATCTGGCGACAGATGTTCTGGTAAACCCCGGGTGTTGAAAAACCAAATAAGTCACGATAGCGCAGTTGTTCGCTGCCCCCTGAGCTTGTCGAAGGGACGTGATGGGTAGGTTGCTACATCCCGACAGTAATGTCGGGAGCAGAGAAATGACGGAAGCTTTCAGAGACTTGTTCTCAGGAAGAAACAGAACCCGGCTTATCGGTCTGCAATTTTTTTACGACAGGGACTGCTCCGAAAGGTGTGGTCCCTGGTCATTTAATGATTTGAAGATTTGAAATTCGACATTGTTGCAATCAAAAAACAGTAATCTCAAATTTTCGAATTCATTGCCCCTGGCACCAGAGATCGGCGTGAGTGGTATCGGAACACGTATGCGGAGTTCCATTATCGAAAGTCAAAGTGATTGAAATGTGCGAAGAAAGATTATTGCTGTTCGTAACGTGGCATTGCCAGTTGGAAGCGTGCACATTATTTTCTCCGGAAAGGGTAATGCTTTTATCGAATGTGGAAGCGGAAGAACTTTCCACATCACTTTTGAATTGACTCGTCATGTTGATCACGTACGATCCGCCGGTGTTGTTGCTGATGTGAAAGGTCATCGTCGTATCCGGATTTTTTTTGCACGAGGAAAGAGTTGTCAGAAAAAAAAGAAAAATGAATGGAAATAGTTTTTTCATGATAGAACTCCATTGACTCATTTGCAAATTATCACATGATGATTCCATCCCTGATGGTTAATTTGCGATCGGCCATACGCGCCAGTTCTTCATTGTGTGTGACGATCACAAAAGTTTGTCCCAGTTCTTTTCTCAAATGAAAAAATAATTCATGCAGGCCTTTTGAAGTTGCAGAATCAAGATTCCCGGAAGGTTCGTCAGCGAAAATTACAGCAGGATCATTGATGAGCGCCCTCGCTACAGCCACACGCTGCTGTTCACCGCCGGAAAGCTCAGATGGTTTGTGTGTTTCTCTTTCAGAAAGTCCGAGCATGGCCAGGAGTTCTTTTCCTTTTTTTTCTGCCTCAGGTTTTGAAGTTCCGGCAATGTACGCAGGCATGCACACATTCTCGAGCGCAGAAAATTCAGGAAGCAGGTGATGGAACTGGAAAACAAAACCGATCTTCCTGTTGCGGAACGATGAAATATTTTTTCCATTCAGCTTATTCAGTTCTTCCCCGTCAATGATCAGTTTTCCTTCATCAGCGCGGTCGAGTGTGCCGAGAATAGTAAGTAAAGTAGTTTTTCCTGCGCCACTTGCTCCTACAATAGAAACGATCTCTCCTTTAGAAATTTCCATATCGATGCCGCGAAGAACATGCAGATCGCCATAAGATTTTTTTATTCCGGATGCTTTGATGAGTGACATGATGTAAAGGTAATGGGTTAGGAGTTATGCGTATTGAGTTAGGAGTAATGGGTTGGGACAAATAGAATTCTCTAATGTAAAAACAATCATCACTCACGACTCAAAACTGGTCACTGCAATGGCACGGTGCATATTTTTTATCGGCTCCCGGAGACTTTGTAGAATGATGACAACCTCCGCATCCGCAGGCGAACATTACGACAAGGATCATCGTATAAAGCAGGGTTGAATTCCTTTTCATCATTATCAGCACTAAAATTAATCGTTTGTCAGCAATATCCATGCCTCTGTCGAATTTCACTCATGAAACGTCAATTTCAACGAAAATTAATTGGCATATTTGTCAAGAACACATCTCCCACGAAATAATTCAATTCGGAAATTTATGAGCACCGCAACCCTTAAGCTCGATATCCAGAAAACTGCTCATTCCCGTCTTCCCGGACTCGATATTAATAATCTCCCATTCGGAAAAGTTTTTTCCGATCACATGTTCCTTGCAGAATATCACGAGGGCAGGTGGGTGCGCCCGCGCATACGCCCGTACGGAGAACTTATGCTGAGCCCGGCAAGTTCCATGATGCATTACGGACAATCTATTTTCGAAGGAATGAAAGCGTATCGCTCTGATTCCGGAAGAGTGCTTTTGTTTCGCCCAATAGAAAATCAGAAACGCTTGAATGTTTCCGCCAGGAGAATGGCGATGCCTGATGTGCCGGAAGAAATTTTCATGGAAGGACTTGTTGAATTATTGCGTCTTGATCAGAACTGGGTTCCTGCTGGTGACGGACGTTCACTTTATGTAAGGCCATTTCTCATTGCTACCGACGATTACATTGGTGTAAAGCCATCCGACAGTTATATGTTTCTCATTATTGCTTCACCGGTCGGCGCCTATTACGATCATCCGCTCAAAGTGAAAGTGGAGAAAACTTTTTTCCGCGCTGTAGAAGGTGGAGTAGGTTTTGTGAAAGCTTCCGGAAATTATGGACGTTCACTTTATCCTTCTGCGCTTGCAAGAAAAGACGGTTATGATCAGTTGATATGGACTGACGGTAGAGAACATAAATACGTAGAAGAATCGGGAACAATGAATCTCATGTTTGTCATTGATGGAAAACTGATCACACCGAATTTAAGCGATACCATTCTCGCGGGCATTACTCGCGATAGTGTACTCACGCTCGCGCGCGACTGGAATCTGCCGGTGGAAGAACGCCGTGTTTCCATTGACGAAGTTCAGGAAGGATTGAAAAGCGGAAAACTCACGGAAGCATTCGGTACCGGAACTGCAGCAACCATTGCGCATATTTCTCACATCGGTTATGAAGGAGCAGATTTTAAATTACCTGCGTTGACGGATCTGTCGTTCTCGAAAAAAGTCGGAAAGACACTCGATAGTATTCGTCGCGGCAGAATTACTGATCCCCACGATTGGGTGTACCGTGTTTGCTGATCATCCTGAATTATTTTCAAAATATTTTCTGTGAATTACAAACTTTCATTCCAGTATCCGTCCACACGTTATATCAATTTTGAGATCACTGCAGAAAACATAAGCGGTGAGGCCACTTACATTCAGCTTCCGTCGTGGAGGCCGGGGCGTTATGAGCTCGGAAATTTTGCAAAGAATGTGAGAAATTTTCAGGCATGGAATGAAGAGGGGAAAGAAATTTCTGCAATGAAGATCACAAAAGACAAATGGGAATTGAAGACGAAAGGTGTGAAGCGGCTGAAGATCACTTATGAATATTTTGCATCGGAACTGAATGCAGGTTCCACTTTTCTCGACGATTCGCAGTTGTATGTCAATCCGGTGAACTGCTGCGTTTATATTCCTGATCGTATCAATGAAGAATGTTCTGTTGAATTGAAAATTCCGGACGGATGGAAAACGGCTTGTGCGTTAAAAAAGGACGGAGAAAAAAAACTTTTTGCAAAGAATTTCGATGAGCTTGCCGATAGTCCGTTCATTTCTTCACCGACCATCAAGCATAATTATTTTATTCTCGACGGAGTTGAATTCCACCTCTGGTTCCAGGGTGTGAGCAAACCGGAATGGTCATCTGTTATTTCCGATTTTTTTATTTTCATCAATGAGCAGATGTGCATTTACAAAACTTTTCCATCGGAACATTATCATTTTCTTTTCCAGGTGATGCCCCAGCGCATTCATCATGGTGTGGAGCATACCGCATCAACAGTAATCGCACTCGGCCCGGCTCACAAACTGATGGGCGAAGTTTACAATGAATTTCTCGGTGTGAGTTGCCATGAATTATTCCATGCGTGGAATATAAAATCCATTCGCCCTGCGGAAATGCTTCCTTATGATTACACGAAAGAAAATTATTCGCGCCTCGGGTATGTGTGCGAAGGTGTGACTACTTATTATGGCGATTATCTTCTGTTGCGATCCGGTGTTTGGACGGAAGAGGAATTCTGGCCTGCTTTTCATGAGCGCATGCAGAAACATTTTGAAAGTCACGCTCGCTATTTTCTTTCCGTAGCGGAATCTTCATTCGACACCTGGCTCGACGGATATGTTCCGGGCGCTCCACACAGAAAGACTTCTATTTATCATGAAGGATGTTTGCTTGCTTTTGTCACCGATATTTTCATCCGGAAAAATACTTCAGCAAAAAAATCGCTCGATGATGTGATGAGAAAACTCTGGACTGATTTTGCATTGAAAGGACGGGGATACACGGAGGCAGATTACAAAAAACTCGTTGAAGAAACGTCAGGTGCAGATTTTTCCTATTACTGGAATAATTTTTTCTACAAAGCAAATGATTATGAACCTGTCCTGCGGGAAGCGTTCGCTGTGATCGGTTGTGAACTGGAGTTTGCACATTCGCGCAGGCCGCACGAAGATCTTTTCGGATTCAAGATCACGGAGCCGAATGGCGCCACGAGAGTTTCCGAAATTTATTACCATTCTCCTGCAGAGAAAGCCGGGCTTTCTGTTGGCGATGAAATTATTTCTGTGAATGGAATACAATTGAAGGCCGATATGGCGGAATGGCTGAGGTTGCTTGGTAAAACAGAAATTGAATTCGTGGTCACATCGGGAAACAGAACGCAGGCGATCAAAATGAAATCAGACGGAACTCATTATTATTCCGATCCGCGAGTGAAAAGAACTGCAACGGCTGATGAAACAATGAAGATGCACTGGAAGAGTTGGAGCGGCAGGCCTTTCTGAAAATATTTTTCGAAAAATATTTTTTTTACCGGTCCTCTTTTTTGTGAGAATTCACGCATAGCTGCATCTCCGCACTCCCCGCCAAAAAAGAGGCGGGCAAGCTCCCTCCATTCTCCATTCTCAATAGCCACAGCCCCGTTCTTTACATTCATTTCCACCGGTTATTACACAAATTGCAATTAATCTGCTGACAATCAAACTTGAAAATGTGTTAATAAAATGAGGGTGGGGGTATTTGAAAACTGGGATAAATCGCCTTCTTTTGCTTTCAAACAAAACATTCCCTCTACACTGAAGGGATAAACCTAAAACAAAACCTATCACTATGGACCAATCAAACTCTCCAAACCCAGGTAAAGGACTTGGTATGACCGGATTTATTCTCGCACTTCTCACCCTCGTTGGTGGATTTGTTGTTGGCGGAATCGCAGTAGTTTCTGCAGCTGCAACAGGTGGCGGAATGATTCTCGGAATTGTATGGGCGGTACTCGCTCTCATTGCAACCATTCTCAGTTTCATGGGAATGTCAAAATCAAAAGCAGCCGGACACAAAGCAGGTATTGCTATGGCTGGTTTGATCATCGGCATTGCGGCTGTCCTTTATGCAGCTTACATCTGTTATGCTGTTCATTTGGCGCAAGGGTTACACGGTGCATTCGGCAGTGTAATTGATGCAGCCGACAGCGCAATACATCATGCTGGTGATTCAATGAAATAAGGAGTAGTTGTATCACATAAAAAAATCCTGCTGAAATTTCCGGCAGGATTTTTTTTGTCATGATGCGTTCGTGCATTCACGTGCACGTTTTTTATAAGCAAACTAAAAACTGAAGACGATTAAACCAGTTCTTTTTTTCTGAATCGCTCAGCAACAACAGGATTCTTTGCGTCCGCATAATCATAGAATCCTTTTCCCGATTTATTTCCAAGATGTCCGGCTGTCACCATATTCACAAGCAGCGGACAAGGCGCATATTTAGGATTTCCGAATCCGTCGTGCAGCACACGCATGATCGCGAGGCAAACATCGAGGCCAATGAAATCTGCAAGACGAAGCGGCCCCATTGGATGGCCCATTCCGAGTTTCATCACATTGTCAATTTCTTCTACACCGGCAACTCCTTCGTAAAGTGTGATGATCGCTTCGTTGATCATCGGCATCAGAATTTTATTCGCAACAAATCCGGGATAATCATTCACCTCCACGGGAACTTTATCGAGTTTGCGCGACAAATTCATGATCATGTTCGTCACTTCATCACTTGTAGAATAGCCACGGATCACTTCCACGAGTTTCATTACAGGAACAGGATTCATGAAATGCATTCCAATGATTTGTGCCGGACGTTTTGTTGCCGCTGCAATTTTTGTAATGGAAATAGAAGAAGTATTGGAAGCGAGTATTGCATTCGCCGGAGTATTTGCATCCATCTCACGGAAAATTTTCAATTTGAGATCTGAATTTTCTGTAGCTGCTTCCACCACGAGTTCTGCATTTTTTACACCGGCAGCAAGATCAGTTGTCGGAGAAATTCTTGCCAGCGTTGCAGTTTTATCAGCTTCACTCAAACTTCCTTTCGCTACCTGGCGATCGAGATTTTTAGTGATCGTATTCATTCCCTTGTCGAGCGCTTCTTTGGAAACATCCACGAGCGTAACTGCATAACCATATTGAGCAAAAACGTGCGCAATGCCGTTTCCCATGGTTCCTGATCCGATGACAGTGATATTCTTCATAATGAATTTATTTGCGACAAAGTTACTGCTGATGTACGATTTACAATGTGTGATTTACAATTTTATTTCAGGCCAGTCACAAATTGTAAGTTGTAAATCCGAAAATTGTAAATTATTTTCCCCGTCCCTGGAACACAATGAGTATCGTATAGATCATGATCTTGAAATCAACATAGGGCGACATGTTCTCGATGTAAAGAAGATCGTATTTCAATCGCTCGATCATCTGATCCACATTTTCCGCATAACCGTATTTCACTTGTCCCCACGAAGTGATGCCCGGTTTTACTTTGTGAAGATGGCGATAGTGCGGCGCTTTTTTGAGTATCTGGTCAATGAAAAACTGTCGTTCAGGCCGCGGACCAACCATTGACATTTCACCGATGAGCACATTGTAAAATTGCGGAAGTTCGTCGAGCCGCGATTTGCGCATGAATTTTCCGAATGGAGTAATGCGCGGATCGTTTTTACTGGACAATGCCGGCCCGCTTTTTTCTGCATCCATATACATCGAACGGAATTTGTGGATCATGAATGGTTTTCCGTGCAAACCAATTCGCTCGTGATTATAAAATATCGGGCCTCGTGAAGAAAATTTCACACAGAGCGCGACGATTATATAAATGGGTGATAAAACAGTGAGTGCGAAAAGAGAAACGCTTACATCCAGGAATCGTTTCAGCGATTGTTGCCACGCGGGCATGATCTCGCGATTCACTTCAATGAGCGGTGCGCCGTAAATGGAACTCATCTTCACCTGTCCGGAAAGAATATCATACATGTCGGGAACAATTTTAATAAGCACGTTGAGGTTGGTCACCATATTGATGATGTTGTTCAACCGATCATGTTCCGACGATTCAATGGCAATGATCACCTCTTCCGCGCGCTCGCGCACAATGATCTCGTTCAGGTGATCGACTTCACCCAGATGCTGTACCCGCGATTTTAATTCTTCGGAATATCCATTCCTTTCATCCACGTGTACGAATCCGACAAATTTATTTCCCCACGAACTTTTCTGTCCTTCAAGTTCTGTAAAAAGCCGCAGCGCATTTGCATTACTTCCAATGAGAATAGTGTTGAATCCATATTTGCGGTTGCGTATGCGCGTATTGGTGACCGATGAAAGCAGGAGTCGTCCTGTAACTGTAAGAATAAAATGGGTGCCGAGTAAAGTGAATGTGGTGAGGTAATAAGTTTTGTAACTCATGACTGCAACATCATCCAGCAGCAGAACAAAAAAGATAATAAGAACCCCGATCACCGAATGCAGAAGAGTTTGTCCGAATTCTCTCAATCTTGATTTGCGGAAAATATTCCGGTAAGTTCCTGTTAATGCATAAAAGGAGATCCAGAAAAGTGTAACGCCGATGAGACCTTCCCAGAATTTGTGATTAAGAATGACGGGAACGTGTTCACCGAATTTTACAGATTCTAAACTGATCTTCCTGTAAGAATAAAAAAGGAACCAGGCGGCTGCGGCAGACACGGTATCACTCAGTAAATATTTCGCAACCTGTAATCGTTTGTTCATAATCAATATTTGAGCAACTTAATATTATCGACATAGAGATAAGGTTCGGCGACATCAGGAAATTTAAACATGCCGATGTAAACCTGGTAAGATCCGTTAACCACTACTGCATCATTCAACCGGATATAAATTTTATTCCACGTTTCACTTTCTCCAACTGTCGCCCACGGGTAGTAACTGAATCCGTTAACAAGTCCCACGGTAAACGGAATATTACACCGGTAATCCATTTCGAGATAAGCATCACTTGCGCCCTGAAAAGAATAGGAAATAGGAGAGCGGCCAATGAATTGAATGGTGTCGGCGCTCAGGCGTATGTAAGCGGAATGCAATCCTTCGAATACATATGGGGAATCGCAAAGCGTGATTTGCGAATGATAAATTGTATCTGCAGTAAAGCCGTATGCAACTTCAAAATTATCCATCCAGGTGGAACTGAAATCGAGCCCTGGAAAATAAGAGATAACCGGATTAATGGTAGTCACTGTTGCTTTTGTAAGCGCCACATCACCTTCCCATCCTTTGTAGAAAGGATAAATTGCGCGGGTAGAAGAGAGGCCGTTCTGTTTTATTCCAGCGCGGATCAGGATGTGATGAGTTCCATCAGCAAGAACAGGAACCGTACAGGGTAATTCAAATCCTCCAATGAGTTTTGAATCCACAAAAATCCATGCGTCCGTAATTTTTGAGGAGTTGCTTCCCTGGTTTCCCGAAGTAGAAAGCGTAATGCTGTCAATGTGAATGTAAGAGGGAATATCTTCAGCAGGATTAATAATCCTGCATCCGGAAAAAATTCCGAAAAGAAAGAGAACAGGAAAAAATTTCCTTAACGTCGCAGCGGAAAAATGTTTCATGCAGGGCCTGCAAATAAACGCAGAGATCAGGCGGTTATTGTATGGCCCGCAAAATTAGTGTTCAGTTTGAGCTGATCGTTGATCCGGTTCACTACTTCAAGGGTATTTGCAGAATCGTCAAGGGTAACAAGAGGCACCGACGAATTAATGATGCTTTCCGCGAAGCTGTTGAGTGAATTAAGAATTCGATTTGATAAAGGAATTTCTATATTGCTTAAAACATTGGAATTCAAATAAGAATATTTATTATAATCAAGTTTTGAATTAATATCATTTTTCTGATTTTGTTCGTTGTTGACCACGCTGAATAAATTGTTGATGTAGTCCACCGTTGCGAAAGAATCTTTTCTGAAAAATCTTGCTTTGCAGATAAGTTTTTCCGAGATCCGGCTTGCAGTAAGATTAGCAACAGCACCATTATCAAATTCTATTCTCGCATTCGCAATATCAGTGGAGTCGGTGAGTACCGCCACTCCTGATGAGCTGATTTTTTTTACCGGGGAACGCACCAGTTGAAGTGTCATATCTATATCGTGTATCATCAGGTCATGAACAACAGAAAAACGTGAATGTTCAGGATCAAATTCAGTAAGGCGGTGCGTTTCTATCAGCATAGGATCCTTTGCGTGTGCGTTAATAAAAGACCACGACTGATCGTAACGCGGATTATTTCCTACCTGCACGCGAACATCCGCCTCTTCTTCGAGCGTCACCAGTTTACGGAGATCACGAACAGTTAATGAGGAAATATCCTGAAGTAAAAGGTGCCGGCTTGCACGAATAGTTTTCTCGGCTATCTTTTTCAATTGCGGGTGTACATCAGTAACCATTATCACATCATTCGACGCAATGAATCGATCTTCTTCCTCAGAAGAACCACTTTCTTCGCTGAAAATTTTTCCGGAACTAATTCTTACGGTTGATGACCTCAATAACGAATGTGCAGAATTCCTGATCGCCTTTTCATAAGCAGAACAATGAAGTTCATTACCGATCAATCCTATTTTCAACACTGACTTCCTGATTTTTTACAAAATTATATTGAGAGGACTTGTTCGGTTTGCCGTAATTTTGCAATTATCAACAACAAAATGTTATCGGTCGGTTAAGATGGAAGACAATTACAGGCATAAAGGATTGAGAAAACTTCTTGTAGAAGTGGTGCGCAAAAAAGGAATAAAAGATGAGCGCATACTTACGGCGATCGGTAAAATTCCACGCCACTTTTTTATTACCGATAATGCTTTTGTGAAATATGCTTACGAGGATAATGCTTTTCCTATTGGTTCCGGCCAAACCATTTCGCAACCGTACACCGTCGCATTTCAAACGGAATTATTAGAATTAAAAAAAGGAGAGAAGATCCTGGAGATTGGAACGGGTTCGGGTTATCAAAGTGCAGTACTTCTTGAATTAGGAGCCAGAGTTTATACCATAGAGAGACAAAAAGTTCTCTATGAAAAAACAAAAACCTTCCTTCCATCTATCGGTTATTCCCCGAATTTTTTTTTCGGCGACGGTTATAAAGGACTTCCAGCTTATGCACCTTACGATAAAATATTGGTCACGTGCGGGGCTCCTTCAATTCCAGGTGACCTTGTTTCTCAATTGAAGCCAGGTGGAAGAATGGTCATCCCAATTGGCCCCGGCGATATACAAGAAATGACTTTAATTGAAAAAAAAGAAGATAGTTCGCTCATTATTAGTAAAATGGGTCAGTTCAGATTCGTGCCTATGTTGGGTGAAAAGGAATGGAAGGGCGAAGGTTATTAACATAAAGTCGTGAAAAAGTGTTGTAGTGTTAACAAAGGAATGTAACCCCATAATCAGATACCTTTGGAATCGGTGCAAAAGCACCTTAACCTAAACAAGTAAACCAAAACCACATCTTATGAAAAAATCAGCATTACTCGTTGCAGCCCTCGCTTTTGGTGCTACAACAGCATTTGCGCAACTTGAGAACAAAAAGGGAGAGACATATCTTCCTGAATCAGGTGATTGGTCAATCGGAATCGACGCTACCCCGGTATTGAATTACATGGGTAATCTCATTGGAGGAAATGGCCTCAACGTCGCTCCAACCTGGAATTTCCTCAATGCAAATCAGACGATCATCGGAAAGATGTACACTTCTGATCAAAGCGCATATCGCGGAATCGTCCGCATCGGAATGGATAACAGTCATAGCACTGCTATGATCGGAGATGCAACACAAACTACACCTCCGACTTATCCAACTGTTCCAACTATGAAGACAGATGAAATGAAAGCAAGCTCTCATTTCGTTGGACTCGGAGCTGGTATGGAAATGCGTAAAGGCAAAACACGTTTGCAGGGATTCTATGGTGCAGACTTCATGTTCTGGATGAGTGGATCGAAAGACACTTACACCTATGGCAATGCACTCGCAGGCGGAGCTACTCCTATTATGCCAAGCGCTGCAACAACTACCAACTTCGGTTCTAATATGACAACCGATACTTATGGTAATGCTGCACGTATCACTTCCTGGAAATCCGGTTCTACAATTGGATTCGGACTTCGTGGTTTCATTGGCGCTGAGTATTTCATCATTCCTAAAGTTTCCATCGGTGCAGAATTCGGATGGGGAATTGGATTTTCAATGACCGGAGCAAGCACAACCGATCTCGAAAGTGTTGGCGGTGCAGGCCCTGCTGTTGGTACACAAACATGGACCGGCGGAAAATCAGGTTCCTTCATGCTCGACACAGATCGTAATGCATTCGCATCAGGAACAGGCGCTCTTCGCCTCAACTTCCACTTTCAATAAGCATTGATCCATTGAAAATAAAAAGGGCTGTCTTTATGGGCAGCCTTTTTTATTTGAATCTTCTCTGCGTTTCCCGTTCGAGATCTTTTTTCTTGATGTCCGCTCTTTTGTCGAATTGTTTTTTTCCTTTTGCCAAAGCGATCTCCAGTTTTGCCCATCCTTTTTCATTGATGAAAAGTTTAAGAGGAATTATGGCGAGACCTTTGTCTTTCATTTTCTCCTCCAGTTTTTTCAACTCGCTTTTCTTCAACAATAATTTCCTGTCGCTTTTCGGCGCATGAGAAAAGTGAGAAGCTTTTTCGTATTCATTGATCTGGAGATTTCTCGCGATCAATTCCCCATTGGCAAAAACACAGAAACCATCGGTGATCGTTGCTTTTCCCTGACGGATCGCTTTGATCTCAGATCCGCGCAACACCATTCCTGCAATGAATTTTTCAAGGAAAGCGTATTCGAATGAAGCCCGCTTGTTTTTTATTTCAACAGAAGAACTGTCCACAGGGAAATTTACAATTTACGATGTGCAATTTACAAATAGAGAAATGAGAAACACGGATGTACCACAATCGAAAATTGTAAATCGTAAATTGTACATCTGAAAGTGCCCACGGGGAGACTCGAACTCCCAAGGATATAACTCCAACGGCTTCTGAGACCGCAACGTTTACCAATTTCGCCACGTGGGCAGGAAATTCTGAATTCTGAAATTTGAATTCTGAATTATATTCAAAACTCAGCATTGAAAATTCAGAATTCAAAAGTGCCCAGGAGGAGATTCGAACTCCTACGATTGCTCGCCACCCCCTCAAGATGGTGCGTCTACCAATTTCGCCACCTGGGCATGTCCATTTTCACCAATGTAAAAATGTACGGGGAATAATTATAACATCGATCAAAGAACAAAAAACACTCTTTTTCAGAAGGGAGACAAAAGTAATACTTTTCCGTAATTTTGAAAGAATGCGTCACCAAAGAACAATCTATTGCTTATTCATCTTCCTTTCCGGCAGTATTTCCTGCAGCAAAAAATTACCTGCCGTGGATTACAGGAATGAGATGAGAAAATTCGTGGAGAAAATAAGTTCCATTGCAAAAACTTCCTCTCCTTCATTCGCCGTTATTCCACAGAACGGACTTGATTTGATGAGCAGCGACGGAACAAAAGACGGTTTACCGGAAACAAATTATTTGAATGCCATTGATGGTACCGGCCAGGAAGAATTATGGTACGGCTACGATAACAATGATGATCAACCCACACCCCCGGCCGACCACGAGCAATTGCTTTCCATGTGTAAGTTTGCACGCGATCACAATAAAAAAGTTCTTATTACAGATTACTGTTATTCTTCCGATAAGATTTCAGATTCCTATGTGAAGAATTATTCCGAGAATTTTATTTCATTTGCTGCCAATCACCGTGATCTCGATGATGTTCCTTCTGCTTCTATTACCAATGAAAATTCGAATAATATCGATTCCATTTCCCAGGCAGGGAATTTTCTTTACATCATCTCACCGTCTTTATTTTCAAACAAAGATGATTTTGTGAATGCAGTTTCCTCCACCAATTACGATCTCGTGATCATGGATCTTTTTTTTGATGAGAATACTGCACTCACGGCCGCAGACATTGCGCGCATGCATGTAAAGGCGAATGGAGGAAGAAGAAAACTTATTTGCTATATGAGCATTGGCGAAGCAGAAACCTACCGCTGGTACTGGAAAAATTCCTGGTATGCCGAGCAGCCTTCTTTTATAGTGGATGCCGATCCTGACTGGACAGATAACTATTATGTGAAATACTGGGATCCGCAATGGCAGAATATTATATGTGGTTATAGCAATTCCTATTTAGAAAAGATCATGAATGCCGGATTTGACGGAGTTTACCTTGATCTCGTAAGTGCATACGAATTTTTCGAATCGTGAAAAAAGTAATTCTTATTTGTATTTTAATTATTCCCGCTCTGTGCTTTTCACAGGATACAACTTCTGCCGTTGTAAAAACAAAAGGAGACAGTATAGCAGAGTATGCGCAAACATTTCTCGGAACGCCGTACAAATACGGAAGCTGTTCACCTTCCGGATTCGATTGTTCGGGATTAACCTATTTTGTTTTTGCGCATTTTCATGTTTTCGTTCCCCGTTCAGCAAAAGATTACATGAATTTCGGTAAAGAAATTCCGATTGATTCCTGCCGTAAAGGCGATATCATCGTTTTCCGTGGTACACATAAAGGAGATAAACGTGCCGGGCATGTGGGCATTATCATTTCAGATCCCGGTCAGCCGGTGCAGTTCATTCACGCTTCTTCCAGTACAAAACACAGCGGCGTTGTGATCACAGATTACTATCACAGCTATTATCCCACTCGCTTCATTAAAGTAATACGTGTTGTGAATTAGTTTTTGGCACGGCGATTTTACTAAATTTGAGAATGACAATGACCCCTTTTTTTAAGCGCAATTTTTTTTTCATTCTACTGTTTTCCAATTCTCATTTTTTTTACGCGCAACCCGCAGCGAAAAGTGAGGTTTGGCTGGCACCAGTATGCAAACCCAAATTATTCGGACTCAATGATACGGCCGGCAACAGGATATTGGAACCGAAATATGATTATCTCGCCGAACAGGAATCAAATGCATGGATCGCACTTTCGGCAGGGAAATATGGTGTGATCAACAGTAAAGGAGAATGGATAATTAAACCGGAATTTCTTTCCATTTACCAGTATTCAAATGGAAGAGCTGTTGCCGGAAAAAAAATTCCCAATGGAACACCGAAAGCTTCCAGTTATTCCAGCATGTATAATTATAATGACAGCATTGTTGCTTATGGCGTAATTGACGGCAGCGGAACGTGGACAGTTGATGCCGCTTATGATTTTATTCAGATCTGTGATGATGGTGAATTACTCTACGCAGATGAGTATGGAAAATATGGTTTTCTTGCCCGGGATGGAAGTGTATTAATCAAAGCCCGGTATGATTGGGCAACTCCAATGGAAAACGGCGCGTTTGTGATGGGTGAGAAAAAAAATGATCAGCAGAATTATTTAGATTATTCTTCGGGACGAAATTCCTCTTTTGCCAGCGGAAATTATTTTGTAATGGATAAAACGGGAAACAAACTGAATACTGATCCTTATGATATGATCAGGGAATTTTCCTGCGGCCGTGCGGCATTCAATAAAAACGGGATTTGGAAAGGAGAGAGGTATTCCAATGACCAGAAACTGGTAGGGGGGGAATGGGGATTTCTCGACGCGAACGGAAAAGAGATCATCAAACCGATCTATGATTTTGTTTATGATTTTGAAAAAACTTCTTCCGGCTCAAAAGCAAAAGTGAGAATGGGCAGCAGGAATTTCTGGATCGATGAGAACGGGAATGAAACTGTTCCACCACTCGATGAAAGAACTTCCACTTATGAAGTTTTCTGCGAACCGGGTAGTTACGGCTATATAGATGTCGGCGGAAAATGGATCATTCAACCTCAATTTTATTCAGCGTGCGAATTCAGCGAGGGGCTTGCCGCAGCAATGGCACTGCGCGCTTCCGATCTCGATTGCGAACAGCCGGAGCAGGATGTTATTGATTATGGAGATGCTAAAGCAACAAACGCACTCAGCATTTTTGATATAGGTTTGCACCGTAGATATTCCGACCCTTCAATTTTAACTATAGATACTTCGATTTCCAATCGCCCGAAGAGAAGATTATTTGGTTATATAGATATTAGCGGTAACATGGTGATCGAAGCTAAATACCAGGTGGCGCTTCCTTTTAAAAATAACAGGGCGTATGTACTTTTCCGGAATAAATGGGGTGTCATCGACCGGAAAGGAAACTGGGTCATTGCGCCTGTGCTTGATTGGCCCAGTGAAATGAGGTATGGCCAGACATTAAATTCGACGGAAGAAAATCTATACAACGATTATCTATCTGACGCCCAAGATCAGGATCCGGCCGCAAACAATTATCTCTATGCCATGTATTATTCTTTTTCCGAAGGAATGGGAACAATTTATAAGTATGGTAAATATGGTTTCATTGATACGACAGGAAAAATAATTATATCACCAGTTTATGATGAAGTAATGACTTTCTCCAACGGATTTGCTGCTGTTCGGAACGGAACTAAATGGGGTTTTGTGGATCATACCGGGAAAGAAATTATCCCTCTTCATTATACTTCTGTGGGTTCTTTTTCCAAAGAAGGCCTTGCGCGTGCTGCTGTTTTTCCGAATGAAGCAGATATGGGCCCGCCAAAAAACGGCATGAGTTACGAGGAATACGAACCCTATGCCGGCTATATTGATAAAACCGGGAAATGGGTGATCAAACCACAGTTCACCAGCGCCGGTGATTTTTCCGAAGGACTTGCACCGGCCTCGGTCGATTACCAGTTGGCGGGATTCATTGACAGGAACGGAAAATTCGTTATCGAACCGAAATACGATTATTGCGGGGAATTCAGCGATGGTATCGCTTATGTGAAAATCAGAACCTACAATGGAATTTACATTGATAAAACAGGGAAAACCAGCAAGATCTATACAGTTGATAATCCGCCCCCGGATAAATCGGTTCCGCTGCATCTGGATGTGGATGCCAATGATCGTTATGGTTTTATTGACGATAAAGGGAAGGTTGTAATAGAACACAACTACCGGAAAGCAGGAAATTTCTCGAGGGTAAAATAATTTCAGCCGGCAAATGCGGCTGGAACCACCATGTTCAACACCTTTTCATCAATCGTCACAAGAATTTCTTTTCCGGCGGAATCCGGTTCTCCATCATAATGCGATGCACCTTCCCGCTCACGCACAATCTTTATTTTTTTTCCTGAATACGTTTCTGCGAACGAAGAAGTATCCAGTTTTTTTCCGAATAATTTTTTTGCGATCAAAGCAGCGTTCCACCAGCGGAAGGGCTTCAGCAATGTCACTTCAAGTATCCCGTCGTTGATTTTTGCTTTCGGCGTTATCCACGCATCATTGCCGTATTGCCCGCCATTACCGATCGCGACGAGAAATGCTTTCGATTCAATTTTTTTTCCGTCAATGTCAATGGAATAATTTTCCTCGTGGTAATTCTTCAGTTCACGCAGGGTCATTCGCGCGTATGTCCAGAATCCGCGTGTTTTACTTTCTGCAAATAATTTTCCGATGTGAGCATCGAACCCGACGCCTGCAGTGCAGAAAAAAGAACGTGCGTTGAATCTTCCGCGGTCAATCTTCTCAACATGGCCGGCGACGATCAGTTTCATCGCTGCTGCCGGATCAAGAGGAATTCCCAGGTGACGCGCGAGTCCGTTTCCAGAACCGAAAGGAATGATGCCGAGTGCGGTTGTATTCCTGCACAACGCTTCTGCAAGCTGAGAAACCGTTCCGTCGCCGCCCACGGCAACAGCAATATCAAATTCTCCCGAACTGGCGCGTAAAAAAATATTCTCCCTGTCCGTAATCCTTTCCCATAGCAGAATCTCACCTTCAAATTCATCCTGCTGAGCAACAAGTTCACGGATCAGTTTCACACGATCTGTTTTCTTGTCGCTCCCGGATTTCGGATTGATGATGAATACAACTTTTCTTTTCCGCATGCAGCAAAGTAAAGTAAAAAATGGCCATTGACATTTGCATCCGGAGTTTGGAATTTCACCAAAGAATACACTTGTTAACATTCCACTCTTAATTACTCGTCATCCTCAAGGGAATGACCGTTCTCGTGGAGATTATTTTTGTAAGATGTCGCATAGACCACTTTTGCTGCTCACCAACGATGATGGAATTTTTGCGCCGGGCATCACTTCGTTGGTGGAAGTTGCAAAGAAGATCGGTGAAGTGATCATTGTTGCTCCCGATAAACCGCAATCAGGAATGGCGCATGCGATCACCATAAATTCTACTTTGCGCGTACACAAGGTGAAAGCGCATGAAGGCGCACAGGCGTGGAGTTGCAGTGGTACACCGGTCGACTGCGTAAAAATGGCCGTCAATAAAATTCTTCATCGCAAACCCGACATCTGCATTTCCGGCATCAATCATGGTGCAAATCATTCCATTAATATCCTTTATTCCGGAACCATGTCGGCCGCGGTGGAAGGTGCGATCGAAGGAATTCCTTCCATCGGAATGTCGCTTCTCGATTATTCTGTGGAAGCAGATTTTTCTGCATCAAAAATTGTTGCGGAAAAAATTATCCGCTGGTCACTCGATCATAAATTAGAAGATGGCATTTGCCTCAACGTGAATATTCCGAATCTTCACATCGATGAAATAAAAGGTTTGAAAGTTTGCCGCCAGTCGCGCGGAACGTGGGTGGAAGAACTGGATGAACGTACCGATCCTTCCGGAAGAAAATATTACTGGCTCACCGGGCATCTCGAAAATTTTGAACCCAACGCGCACGACACAGACGCCTGGGCGCTCGCGAACGGATTTGTTTCCATTGTTCCTTCGCAGTTCGATCTTACTGCACATCATTACCTGAAAAAAATGCACTCACTCGAAAAATAAAATGCGCCGCTACGATAATATCATCCTCGGAATTATTCTCGGCCTCATTGCGCCGATCGTCGGAATGTTCGGTTATTATATTTTCACGTATCGTTCCCAGACTTCGTTCCGCGGGTTCATCGAATATTTCAATTCCATTCACATCATTGTCGCATCGCTGAGTCTCGCGTGTTATGCAATGAATCTTCCGTTGTTCTTCCTTTTTATCTGGAAAGAAAATTATAAAAGTTCGAGAGGCGTTCTGTTTGCAACCATTGCTTACACGCTCTGGGTTGTTTACGAAAAAACACTCGGCTGAAATGAAATATTATATCATAGCCGGTGAAGCTTCAGGCGATCTGCACGCATCGAATTTGCTGCGCGAAATAAAAATACTCGATTCTTCTGCGGAATTCCGCGCATGGGGCGGCGATCTCATGAAAGAACAGGGTGCGCATCTTGTAAAACATTATCGCGATCTCGCTTTTATGGGATTCGCCGAAGTGCTGATGAACCTGCGCACGATCATGAAAAATATTTCATTGTGCAAAGAAGATATTGCTGCCTGGAAACCCGATGCTGTAATCCTGGTCGATTATCCCGGCTTCAATCTGCGCATTGCTCCTTATGTTCACCAGCTCGGCATTCCTGTTTATTATTACATCTCGCCACAGATTTGGGCGTGGAAAAAGAACCGCGTTTTTAAAATAAAAGAAAATGTAAAACGCGTTTGCTGTATTCTTCCGTTCGAAAAAGATTTTTATGCAAAGTATGATTACGCAGCAGATTTTGTCGGGCATCCGTTGCTCGATTCCGTAGGGCGATTTCAGAAAACGAAAGCAGTGGAAGACAACGGAAGAAAAATAATTGCTGTGCTGCCCGGAAGCCGCACGCAGGAAATAAAAAAAATACTTCCTGCAATGATAAAAGTGTCGGAAAATTTTCCGGAGTATCGTTTCATAATTGCCGGCGCACCTTCGCAACCCGAATCATTTTATCGCGAAGTGATGAAGGGCGCGAAAATGGAAATACTTTTTGGCAGGACTTACCCGTTATTATCTCAGGCGTATGCAGGGCTCATCACGTCGGGGACCGCCACGCTCGAGGCAGCGCTCTTCAATGTTCCGCAGGTGGTTTGTTACACGGCCAATTATATTTCTTACCGCATTGCAAAATATGTGGCGAACGTAAAATATATTTCACTTCCGAATCTCATCATGGATAAAGAAATTGTGAAAGAGCTCATCCAGATTGATTTTACCATTGAGAAAATGACGGAAGAATTGCGGAAGATCACGGAAAATGAAAATGGAAGAAAACAAATGCTTGATAACTACGGAATGCTTTTCGGAAAACTCGGGGGCGCAGGCGCATCTGCACGAACAGCTTCTATCATTGTAAACGAATTGAAAAACAGGAAAAATTGAAAAAGAATTTTGCTCTTTTATTTTTCTTCACGTGCACACTCGCGCGCGCTCACACGGTGGACGTGCGCATTCTCTCCACGATGAATGTGACCACGGTGAATATCTCGGCGAAAGAAGGCGCTTACGAAATTTACCTCGACGGAAAAAAACAGGTGGATTCACTCTCCACAAAAGTTTTCATGATCACGGTCATCGGCGATTCGATGGAAATTAGAATTCCCAATGATACGCTCGGGCATTTTGCAAATTTCCGTTTGGTTTCACTCGACGATAGTTCCTGTTTTAAAATAAAACCGATCAAACCTTTCAGCGGCACTCGTATTTATGATCATACGCTCACCATCACTGTGCAAATGCAGAAATTACTTTGTGTGAATAAAGTGGAATTGAATCATTACGTTGCCGGCGTGGTGGAATCGGAAGGCGGAAAAAGAATGGATCTTGAATTTTACAAAGTGCAATCGATCCTCTGTCGCACTTATGCGCTCGCACACATGTACAGGCACGCGGACGAAGGGTTCGATCTTTGTGACGGTGTGCATTGTGAAGTTTATCGCGGGCGGCCAACAGATCCCAATGTGCAGAAAGCCGTGGACGCAACTGATGGACTTGTGATTGTTGACAGGAATCTCGATCTCATCACAGCAGCTTTTCATTCGAATTGCGGCGGGCAAACCGCGAATTCAGAAGATGTGTGGGCTGTGAAAGTTCCTTATCTCCGTTCGGTAAAAGATACTTTTTGCCACACAATGCCCGATGCTTACTGGACAAGGAAAATTGCGAAAGAAGATTGGCTGAATTATCTCGCCATGAAACACAAATATCCCGTTGACGACAGTGATGCGTGTTATGCAGCAATGAACATGACGCAATATTCGAGAGAAGCGTATTACACCTATGGCAATATGAAAATTCCTTACAAAACAATTCGCAACGACTGGCAATTGCGCTCCGCGTATTTTTCTATCGAAGAAGGGAAGGACAGTATTATTTTCAAGGGTAGAGGTTACGGACACGGAGTAGGATTGTGCCAGGAAGGAGCAATGCGAATGGTGAAATACGGTTACACTTACGAGCAGATCATTCCGTTTTATTATCAGGGTGTGGAACTGATCGATCTTTCGGAATTGGATTTTTTCAAGGAGGAATAAGGGATGTACGATGTACAATTTGCGATTTACAATTTGCGGTAACTTAGCAGCGATGAAGAATGGCCTCCTGGCAGACGCACAGAAAATTGTATACTGTAAATTGCACCTTGTAAATATAGCTGCCGGTATTTTTCTTTTTACTGTCCCGCTTTTTTCCCAATCAAAAAATCCTTCCGACACACTTTCTCCCTTGCGCGTGGTGCAGAAATATGTTTCGGGTGAAAGGTGGGACGATAAATTCAAATATTTCTGTTGCGAGATGCAGGGCGAGTGGAAAACAGATTCTACACTCGGCATGGTGCTTCCTTCGCGTGTAAAGCGCGATTGCAGTTTGCTTTTCGAAGATACAGGCCACGCGGTTGTGGATGCGTGGCTGCACGATTCGGCTACATCGCAGAATTATTATTTTTTTCTTTTTAAGGGACAGGTGTGGACGGTGTTCGCCATACGCACGCTGCAGGGCGTGGATGAAATTGAAAAACAGTGCAGGGACATGGACACGATGACCGTAGCGGAGCAGAAAAAATTTATTTCCCCCAATGGATTTTCCTGGCAATTCGAATATGATAATCTTTCGCTGTGGACCTCATCCGACTCGGTGCTTTCACGGAATTTCCACAGTTGTGAAAAAGATTTTATTGCTATTCAGAATTTGCTGGTGAAAAATAAACTGTACGGGAAAAATGACTCACTGGTGAATACGGCAATGATGAATAAAAAAATAAAAAAGAAAGCAAATGCTTTACTGATCCGCGACATTTCCGTTTCCAAAAAATATCCCGGCGCCGTTTTTTATATGATCGGCGGAGCAAAAGATAATTCTATCGGCTACATGTATCAACCCGATCCGAAAAAAATTCCGCACATGACCGAGAAACATTTTATACTGATGAAGAGTCTTGGTGACGGATGGTACCTGTTCAAGACGACCTGACGTAAGTTCACAATTAATTTTACCCGCCTATCCCTTTTAGTACAGAATAGATATAGCTATAGGTACAGGTTTGTTAACTCTGCGGACGGATTCGCTCCCAACAGATAAAATACTTAGCAAGGATTCTTCAACTTCGGAATTACCTTGGTGCCATAAACCAGATAAGCATGTGAAAGTACCTTAAATGTTGCTTGTAATTATCCGTTTACAAACGGCTAATTGATTGAATTTTCCTATTATTGTACCTGAATCATCCCAGTATAAACTGGATATTCCCATCTACCAACATACATTTTTCAAATGAGTGGCGCTACCACAGCTGGCTTTGGATTTCAAAGAAAATCCTGGCATAATTTACCTATGCCGAAAACGTACATGAGCAATATACTTGCCTCTAACGTTGTTGATATACATTTCAAACCTGCCGAGAAGAAGATTGAAAGGGAGAAACCAATAAAGGAGACTCCTCTTGTTGATCAGCCGCAAAAGATCGTCATCGAACCAGCTAAAATAGCTCAAGAGGCCATTGGTAATCTGAAAAAATCAATGGAAATCTGTGAAGGATTTTTCGTGCAACTCAACAAAAATTTTGACTGCAAAAAAATCTTCTTGAGGTTAGAAGCAAGAAACAGATATGATGCAATTTTTGTCATTAAGAAGAGCGATTTTTTCTCTGACAAATTTGTAAAAACTTATTCAGAAGCGATCAAGTTTATCGAAGAAAAGAAGTCAAGTAATTTCGATTTGAGTTTTACATTTATCCCGGGCACCAAAACAATCAATCGAAAGACCCTGAGTGGTGCCGGTTATTTTTTTTCATATGAAAAATAAACCACTCGATCATGCAAATCATAATGAGATGGTTTGCAATTTTCTCGATGCTGCACCTAAGGACAAAAACGATTGGGTAGTTACTACTGCCTTTTACTCTGCTCTTCATTTTGCAAGACATAAAATATTCCCGTATGAAATGGAAACTGCACCGGGACAAAAAAAAGAATTCGAATGTTTCGACGAGTATTATGAGTATCATCAGTCAATAAATAAACCCACTAACAAGCATGAGGTTATGAAGAGGTTGGTGAGGATGAAAGTTGCTGCTATTGCTGATCAGTATGACCATCTTCATGGATTAGCTCATAATGCGAGGTATAACGATTGGAATCTGGACAAGCATTATTCCAAAGCTGCTAAAAAGGCTCTGAAAGCAATAAAAGACGCTTGTAATGCCTAAGAGAAAGCTCGTCTTCTTAGAACGGGCTTCTGCTATTCTTCGGCAGGCTCCATTAGATACTTGAGAACAATGCAACTTTATAACGACCATTTAGAAGAATCAAAAAAACTTCTTGAAGAGAAAGCAAAGCAGATATTGCTTGATAAAGAAGATTTGACATTTGACAAATCTATGCTTGCGCCCGTAAAGCAGAAGTTGAATAATGTAATCTTGTCTACCTATTTAGTTGATTTTGCAAACGAACGACTATCAACCTTCAAAAATCTTGCTAATAACGAAACGCTTTCTGTTCGATATAAGCACGAATTGCTTTGCTTTCTTCAAGATTTGGTGCGAAGAAATTTATAATATTGTATTAATCCCCCTATACTTCTGTACTAAAAGGGATAGGCGGGTAATTTTATATAAATTTTCAAACAGGAAAAAATTTTGCGCCTTAGCGCCTTAGCGGTTAAATAAAAGAATAGTGTAGGAACCGCCCTTCAATTCTTCAGGGCAGGCTGCGGCGCGAAGTTTGAATTCAAAAGAACAAAAAGAGCCGCTACTAGAAATGCGGGCAGGGAATTTTACCAGCTAACAACTTTCATTTCCTCTGTGTAAAGAATTTTCTTCTCCACATTTTTGTAACCCATTTCTTTCAGCAATTCTGCATAACGGTCTATCTGCTGTTTGTGTTTTTCATCGTGCGCACCTGTTTTATAATCGAGTACAATTACTTTTTCTTCCAATAGCGTTACACGATCGGGACGGAATTTTTTTCCGGATGGAAGAAGTAATTCTCTTTCATTCTTGTTCCGGGAATTTTTTCCGAATAATATTTTCAACTCCGGATGAGCGGCTATTTTTCCGAGGAGATCGGTGAATTCCTGTTTTTCGTTTTCGGTGATGAATCCGTCAGCGATAGCCGATGAAATTGCGGAAGGAATATCTTCTGCCGTATTGATCGCCGCCAGCAGGTGGTGGATCATTTTTCCCCGGTCATTTTTTTCTTCCCGCTTTTTTGTTTCCCAGAATTCACCCGAAGGCGCGCGCATACGCAGGCGGTTTTTCCATTCGCCCGAAAAATTCTTTTTCGAACTGGTGTAATCCGTTTTTCCATGGCGAACCTGCGCCACCACATTTCCTTTTCCGTACGTGAGAATATTTTCTTTGAAATTTTCTTCCAGCGCGCTGGCACCTGCGCGGATAAGTTGTGTGACATTCGTTGGCGAAGAATTTGTTTTATTTTCTTTCGCAGAACAAAAAATATACAAACGATCCATGGGCCGGGTCATTGCCACATACAATTCATTCATCACATCCAACACCGATCTTCTTTTTTCTTCTTCGTACATCGTTGCAAGAATAGTGGATTCAAGAACTGCCGAAGAAGGGATCAGTGCAGTTTTCAATTCAGGAATAAGTTCATCGTTCAATTCCACCCAGAACTCTCCTTTCTGTCTTTCTATTTTCCAATCGGCGTAGGGGAGGATCACCACCGGAAATTCAAGCCCCTTTGCTTTATGAATGGTCATAATGGAAACTGCATTCATTCCCCGCGGAACCAGCACCGATGCATTTTTACTCCGTTCTTCCCAGTATTCGGCAAAATCCATTTTGTTTGCTTTTCGCGACTGGAGGTAATCCAGCATTTCATCAAGGAAAAAAAGCAGGAACATATCTTCACTTTCATTCAAGCTGAAGATGCGGAACAATAACTCTGCCTGCTCGAAAATATTTCCTGCCGACAAACAGGAAGACAAATCAAATCCCTTTGCATCGAGAAATTTCCGGATATTTTTTTCCATGGAAGAATATTCCGAAAGCAAATGATCCATGGTTCCGGAAAGTTTTCCAACGGAATGAAGAAAAGAGATCATCTGTACTCCCGGTAATTCATCTTCGGGATGATCGATGCAGGTGAGCGCTGCAACAAGAAAATTAACTGCAGGAGAATTCTTCAGTAACAAAGATTCTGTACTCAGCACCGGAATTCCATTGCGAAGAAGTTCTGCCGCAGTAGAATTTGCTTCTTTATTGCTTCTCGTCAGTATTGCGATCTGTTCAAGCCGCCATCCTTCTTCACGCAATTCTCCGATGAGAGCTAAAGTTTTCTCTATGCGCAGATCCGACTCACTCATTTCATCATACATCAGTTCAATGTGAACAAGCCCTCCTTCATTCAACGGATCAGATTTCTGTTCCAGCGATTCGTAGATCTTCCGGTGATCATCATGCAGGAAGGAAGCGATCTTCCGGAAAAAAATATTATTGAATTCAACGATCTCTTTCCTGCTCCTGAAATTAGAATCGAGATGCAGAGCGCGGAAATTCCGCTGCAAACTTTTTGCACGTTGCACCACCAGTTCATTATCGGTGAAGGAAGTGACAGTTGGCAGCGAGGAAAATTGTTCTACATCGCCGCCTCTCCAGCGATAGATGGCCTGTTTGCCATCGCCAACCAGCATCGTGAAATGGTCGCCGGCAAGCGCATTGTCAATAAGCGGAAGCAGGTTCTGCCATTGCACCACAGAAGTATCCTGGAATTCATCAATGAGATAATTCGAATATTTTTCGCCGAGGCGTTCGAAGATGAACGGGACCGGTTGTTCGAAAACCACATCGGAAATAATACGGTTGAACGCCGAGATGTGAATGATGTTGTCTTCGTTGCGGAATTCAAGAATGATCTTTTCAATTTCATTCAACACCGACATTGGAAAAATATTCCGGAGCAATTGTTTCCGCAGTATATAATTTCCGAATTCCCGTTCGCAAATGTCCTCAAGATCATTCCACAGTTCGATAAGATGATCGGTGATAGAATTTATTTTTTGCTTTTTAGCGGATAGAGTTTTATCAGCAAATAATTTTTTCGCAGCAATATTTTTTTCAATGTTGGTTTTAGCTCCGCCGAGTTTTTCCGTTTCACCATTGGCAAGAGCGAGTAATCTTCCACCTAGTCCGTTTTTGCCATTGGCAAGTTCAAAGGGTTCTATCCCTGAATCATTCAGAAGATCAATTGCTTTCTTTGCTAATGCGGCAACTTGTTTTTCAAATTCGCTCAGCCAGGAACGCAGTTTTTTTCCAATGGCAATGAAATTCTCAATCCGGAGTTCCTTCAACCGTTCCACATAACGGGAACTTTCTTCACTCAGAAGATTTTTCGAAATAGACATAATCCGCGTTTCCAGTTGCCAGCTTTTATCATCGTCCGTATTCGATTGCGCAAATTGCACGAGTACATTCGTCAGTTGTTCATCCTGCCCGATCCTGCTGATGAGCACATCCACCGCCTGGCGCAATAGAAGATCAGCATCTGTTTCCACTTCAAAGTTCAGAGGAAGATCGAGGTCGTGTGCAAATGAACGAACGATGCGGTGCGTAAAAGAATCGATCGTACCAATGGCGAAGTCGGAATAATTATGAAGTATAGCGCGCAATACAGCATCGGCTCTTGATTGCAAAGTGAGCCGGTCGATCTGCAGATCTTTCATCAGCATCGAAGCAAGAATTCCTGGCCGATCATCAATGAGAATGGAAAGTTCTTTCAGCGCGCGCACAATGCGTTCCTTCATTTCTGCAGCGGCCTTGTTCGTGAAAGTGATCGCAAGAATCTCGCGGTAACGCTGCGGCGGATCTGATGGGTCGCCCAGTGCAAGATTGAGATATTCGCGAACGAGTGTAAATGTTTTTCCCGATCCGGCCGACGATCTATAAACGGTGAAGTTCACGGAATAAAGTTATTGGTTATTGAGGTATCAGGGTGTTGAGATTTTGAGTTATAATTTTTATCGCCACAATACCCAATACCATTTTCTTCTTTCAAAAGCGCCTAAAAAATCGTAAACTTGTATAGAGGATTCCCAAATGAAAAAACTTCTGTTTTTCTTTTTTTCGTTTCCATCTGTTGCTTTATTCAGCCAGGTTCCGCTTTTCAATTCGGTAGTTGATATTTACGAGCCCCCGGTGCAGGCGATCGTTGATCCCGGCGAATATGTGAAGGGCCAGTTGTTGGTGATGTTGCAACCTGATGCCGTGAACGGAGAGTTGGAACAGAAATTCTCTGCTGCCGGATTTACAATAGTGGAAGAAAAATGTGTGGCGAAAAGTATGCGGATATGGCTTTTCACTTTTAAGGATGGAACAGCTATTGAAAATGCATTGGCAGAAGCGAAAAAATTTCCGGAAATAGAAATGGCGCAGTTCAATCATTATGTGGCGCATCGTGTGAATATTCCCAATGATGTTGATTTTCCGAATATGTGGGACATGAACAACACCGGCCAGAACGGCGGAACTCCTGATGCTGATATTGATGCACCGGAAGCATGGAATATTACAACCGGCGGAATGACGGTGCAGGGTGATACCATTGTAGTTGCTGTGATTGATGCCGGGTTCGATCTTGCACAGCAGGATCTTAATTTTCATAAGAACTATGCAGAAATTCCGAACAACGGAATTGATGATGATAATAACGGCTACATTGATGATTACGATGGATGGAATGCCTATTTCTCCAATGGAAATATATCTTCCGACATGCACGGTACGCACGTGAGCGGGACTGTGGGTGCGCGCGGAAATAATTCCGTGGGTGTGGCCGGAGTGAATTGGGGAGTGAAGATCATGCCGGTGATGGGAAGCGACGGAACAGAAGCGCAGGTGGTAGAAGCATACACGTATGTCCTTGATGCAAGAAGGTTGTATAATAACACAACCGGTGCGCAGGGTGCATTTGTTGTATCCACCAATTCTTCCTTCGGCGTCGACCAGGGACAACCCGCTGCGTACCCGCTCTGGTGCGCTATGTATGATTCGATGGGTGCAGTGGGAATTCTGAGCGCTGCTGCTACTGCGAATGCAAACTGGGATATTGATGTGGTGGGCGATATTCCAACGGCGTGTTCGAGTATTTATATGATCGCTGTAACAAATACTACCAACACCGACGCAAAATATTTTCAGGCCGGATATGGCGATACTACCATTGACATTGGTGCGCCGGGAACTTCTATCTGGTCAACGCTTCCTTCGAATACGTATGGTACGCTCACGGGCACATCTATGGCGAGCCCGCATGTGGCAGGCGCGGTGGCGCTCCTGTATGCAGGCGCGTGCAACCAGTACATCACCGATTACAAAGCGAATCCTTCTGCGATGGCGGTCACCACCAGGAATTATTTACTCAACAGTGCCGATCATGTTCCCTCGATGAATGGCATGTGTACGTCCAATGGCCGGCTCAATATTTACAATGCGCTCCTCGCTGTGCAATCCTATAATTGCAATACTGATGTTGCTGATGTGAATGCGGATGGAATTTCCATTGCAGAAATTTTTCCGAACCCTTCCAATGGAAATGCGAATATTATTTTCAATTCGCTTAGCGGCGGAACGACGTATGTGAATGTTTACGATGAGCTCGGCCAATTTGCAAGATCACTTGCCGTGGAATCCAATCCCGGTGTCAATAATATTTCATTTGACCTGAACGGACTTTCTGCAGGAACTTATTTTGTGCAGTTGAACAACGGTGATAATTTTTCGAACCGGATGAAAATTGTTGTCCAATAAGTTCTCGCCTATAAATTCTGCCATGAAAAAACTTTTACTTTCCCTGCTGATCATTTTCTGTTTCTTCTCAAAATTATTTTCGCAACCGGCTTCCATTGATCAGCGCGATTCTTCCGGGAAGAAAAACGGTAAATGGAAAGTTTACTGGGATGCAAGTTGGCATGAAGTGAAGGACAGCGCCAAAGCAGTTTATTATCGCTACACTTTTTACGATCATGGAGAAGATGTTTACCCGATGGGCCCGCGCGATAAAAAATGGAAACTGGTAGCATCAACAGAAACAAAATCAGGTGGTAAACTGATCCTGCTCGATGGTGAATACAAATGGTATGATGAGAAAGGAATTTTGCGTGATGATGATGTTTTTAAAAATGGAGAATATGTTTCCTACAAATGGTATTATTCAACAGGAGAACTGAACCAGTTTTTTGATTACGGAAATCACTGGCAGGATCAAACCATGAGCTGGCATATTTTTGAATATGATAAAACCGGTAAAGTGACTACGGATACTTATGTACATGCGAAGGGATACGGAGAAAAGAAATAGACCAGGGAATTTTAAATCGTGTACACAAAAAAAGAAATGTAAATATGAAAAAAATCAACACGCTCTTTGTCATAACGATCTACATGCTCTCCTGTAACGGAGGCCCCAATGTTCAATACTATAAAAACGGGAATAAAATGTGTGAATCGAATATGAAAAATGGAGTATTGGATGGTGTCACGATAGATTATGATACACTCGGCAAAGTTCACTGCAGGAGGTATTACACTATGGGGAATGAAGATAGTGTGGTTGGCTATTTGAAGGATAGGAGAGTTTCTATGAGTATGGTTAAGGAATTGCAGAATGACAGCAGCAAGTATATTGGCATTCGATTCTATGAAAATGGCATGATCAAAAGCAGGGAAGAAACTGTTCATACACAAAAAAATGGAATGGGTGATGTTGTGTACTCATTGATGACTTTATGGGATTCTACCGGCTCTATGACGGAGAAATCTGTTTGGAAGAAGGACAGCACCACGTATCTGTTCAAAAGAGATCAATAGTTGATTCTACTTTTCAACAAATCAATTCCCGCACACAACGGAACAAAATAGTACCAGCCCCATCTAAATCGAATTAGTACTTTTATTGGCGTTAATAAACCGCGTACTCCAATGAAAAAAATATTCCTTTTCGCAACTGCATTCCTTCTGCTCGGCAATCTTCATTCGCAAAACAATCCCGGCGACACGATCGTCGTGCCGACTTTCACTTTTGGTTCTCCGCAGAATGCATGGTTCGTTTTTCCTTCCGACACGAATCGGTATGAGAAGGTGATCATGAAATATACGCTCAAGTGCAATCCTGCACAGAGCCCCGCTTGCGGCGAATGGGATTATCTCACTAACACGTACGTTTATAAACACACCGGCCTTCTCGATTCTTCCATTGTTGTTCAACCGAATTATGTGGTCAATTCTTCAAGCCCCGACAGCATGCAGTTTTCTTATTCGCCCACCTACACGAACGATTCTTCGTGGCAATATTTCATTGTGCATACGTCCATGAGTTCATTGACGACGGATACGATCGGATCGGGAACAACAATTTCAAATGCTCCGTTCGGAACATCGCAACCGGTATCACGTTCTCAATTTTTGTGGAAAGCATCTGAACTTTCCGCTGCGGGATTAACGGCTGGAAATATTTCCGGTTTGCAATTTTACCTGCAGAGTTTAGGCGGCTCTATGAGAGATCTTACTATCCGCATTCAGCACACCACTCTCGATTCGCTTACGCAGGCAACTTTTACCAATGCCGGCTTCACTACGGTTTATTCGCAGAACACTCAATTTTCTTCAACAGGTTGGAACAGTATTCAACTTACCACTCCTTTCAACTGGAACGGAACTTCCAATCTTCTCGTCGAGATCACTTATGACAATACACCGATGTTCGCCGATAATATTCTCCAGGCCGATACCACTGTCGCTTTCAAATCCGGCCTGGTGAATTCCGGGCACGATCGTGCGGTGACTGCAAATGCAGGAGGATATGTGAATGTTCCGCTCAACTCCGGCGTGGCGGCTCTTGATTCCTTCATCACCGTTTCTTATTGGGCTTATGGTAGTGTTGCAGCACAACCGCAGGACGGCACCTGTTTCGAAGCCATTGATTCTGCCAATGAACGCGTCATCAATGCACATTGTCCGTGGAGCGATGCAAATGTGTACTGGGATGCCGGGAATACCGGTGGAAATTATGACCGCATCAGTCATGCTGCTGTGGCCAGTGAATATGCCGGGCAATGGAATTACTGGACATTCACAAAAAATGTGGGAACGGGTTCAATGAAAATTTATCTCAACGGAAATCTGTGGTTCTCCGGAACAGGAAAAGTGAGAAGAATGCGCTGGATAAAATATTTCCGTATAGAAAAAGGAAACTGGAATGGATCGAATTCCTACGCCGGGCGAATGGATGAATTCACCGTGCTTAATAAAGAACTTTCGCAGGCAGAGATCCAGTCGTACATGAATAATGCGATCACTCCTTCCGATCCGAATTTTTCCAATGTTGTGTTGCAATACAACTTCGATGACGGCAATAATCTTACGGCGGCTGATTCCGCTTCGGGAAATCATGCTGCTGCAACGTTATTCAATGTAAATGATCCGCTGAAAAATTCTTCGGAGCTGACGAATCATTTTACCGAAACAAAGATCCGCCCCCGGATTACATTCGAACAGGGAGTTTATACTTCACACCTGGATTCTGTTCTCGTCATTGATTCCACGCTGAACACTTCATTTCAGATAGTGGTTTACAATGATTCGGTGAATAACCCGGGAGTTGCAACCGATACTATCGTTGGATGGCCTGTAACGGGAAATGCAACAGTTGACAGCACCATTTATCTTTCAAATTATTCTTATTACAATAAATTTCCGCAAGTGATCCGCTATGAACTCGGCCGTTATATTACTCCGTATGGAAATGGATTGAGTCTTGGAACAGGATGGACATGGACATTCGACGTAAGTGATTATGTGACGTTGTTGCATGATTCTGTAAATCTCGAAGCGGGAAACTGGCAGGAATTACTCGATGTGAAATTCCTGATGATACTCGGAACTCCTCCGCGCGATGTGGTGGATATAAAAAATCTCTGGAACGGAAATTTCAATTACGGCCAACCTGCTGACCCGATCGAAAGTCATTTGCCTCCGCTGCAGATCCCGATTCCTGCAAATGCAATTACTTCAAGATGGAAATCACGCGTTACCGGCCACGGAATGGATACTCCACAAAATTGCGCAGAGTTCTGCCCGAAAAATCATTATTATTATGTTGGAAGTAATCTCGAATACACGAAACTCGTGTGGAGAGATAATTGCGCTCGTAATCCGTTGTATCCGCAGGGAGGAACATGGGTGTACGAGCGTTCTAACTGGTGCCCGGGTGCAGAAGTGTGGACGTACGATATGGAACTTACTCCATTTGTAACGCCGGGAGATACTGCGGTGCTCAATCACGATGCAGAACCTTATTCGAATACGGGCGGTTGGGATTATTATCAGGTGGAAGATCAGATCGTGTATTATGGTGCGCCGAATTTTACACTCGACGCGCGACTCGAAGATATTCTTTCACCAAGCAAAGACCAGATGTGGTTGCGCTACAATCCAGTTTGCACGAGCCCGGTGGTGCGCATCCGCAATACAGGAAGTACGCCGCTCACTTCGCTTACCATCACTTACGGTTTGAATAATGGGCCGATGTCAACTTACACATGGACCGGAAATCTTGCGTTCATGGAATCGGCTGATGTTACACTTGGAACTTTCGGTTGGGCGCAGGGAGCAAGCAGTTTTGTTTGCACGATCAGCAATCCGAATGGAGGAGCTGATCAGTATTCCTATAACAATTCGCGCACGAGCGCATTCACGTATCCTCCGGTGATGCCATCTCCGTTTGTGATACAGTATCGTTCGAATAATTCTTACACCGAAGATTCTTACACGGTGAAAGACGACCAGGGTAATATTATTTTCACACGTACAGCATCTGCGCCGAATACAACTTACAACGACACGATGGTGCTGGCGAATGGATGTTATGTTTTTGAAATGATTGATGCCGGAGAGGATGGATTGAGCTGGTGGGCGAATACAGCGCAGGGATCCGGCTATCTGCGTTTCAAGAGCGCGAGCAGCAATGCGATCTATAAAAATTTCGGTGCAGATTTCGGCGGACAGGTTTACCAGCAATTTACGGTTGGATTAACGAGCAGCATTGATGAAAATATGTTCACGACACAGGATATTCTGAATGTTTATCCCAATCCTACAGACGGACATTTATTCATTGATGTAGATCTCGCGCAACGATCGGATGGAAAAATTGAAGTTCATGACATGCTGGGAAAGGTTGTGTTTGAGTACAACTTCACATCATCGCTTGCAGAAAGTAAGGAGGTCGATCTTTCACAGTATGGAAGCGGAATGTATTTTGTTTCGCTGGTTTCCGGAAATGAAGTGCTGACGAAGAAGGTGGTGGTGCAGTAGCTTGCCCGACTAAACGAAGTTGAGGCGGGGCACTAGGTAGTCATTGAGTGGCAGCGGCAGTTTTTGATGGGCTGAATAAAAAAATCTGTAATACCCATCCGTGGTAATATTTCTGTCAATCTTCCGAAAATTATTTTGGAGGATAAACTTTTCCCGGTTTCATTTTCCGCACAGAACATTCACACTGGTCACCGCCATGAGCGCAGCAGTCTCCGTTCTCAGCGTGGTATTTCCCAGTGAAATTTCTTTGAACCCGGTGAACATGGCAGCAAGAATTTCTTCTTTTGAAAAATCTCCTTCGGGGCCGATGAGAATAATAATTTCTTTCGTTGCATGTTTGTCGTGAAGCAATTCTTCTTTCAGCGAAGTTTTTTCTCCATCGCGGCAATGCGCAATAAACCGCAATCCTTTTTTCGGAAGTTCATCGAGAAATTTTTTCAGATCGGTAAGCGGATTGATGTGCGGAAGAAAACTTTGCCCGCTTTGTTTCATAGCAGAGACCGCTAATTTTTCAAGACGATCAGTTCCCATTTTTTTCCGTTCGGAATGTGAGCATTGAAGAAGTGTGATCTTATCAATGCCAATCTCCGCTGCTTTCTCCACGAACCATTCAAGGCGGTCAGTATTTTTTGTGGGCGCAATTGCTAAGTGCAACGAATAATTTCTTCCCGTATTTTCTTTTTTCCGGTCAAGAATAAGAATGGAACATTTTTTCGGATGCGCATCATCGATCTCCCCGTGCGCACGTGTTCCAGCACCATCAATCAATTCCACTTTGTCGCCGCTTTTCAACCGCAGCACACGCACGGCATGTTTCGATTCTTCTTCGCTGAGAATTACAGTGTGAACAGAAAGATCTTTGTAATAAAAGCAAGGCATGGCCAAAATTACATATTCTTGAATCAATACATTTTCAGCAAATGGCCAAATTTTTCCCTGAGATCTTTTCCTTTCATCCCGTCTTCTCTCATTCTTTTCATCGATAGTGCTCCTTCCGATTTCGAAAGTTTTTCACCGTGTTGATCAGGAATAAGAATATGATGAAGGAATTTTGTTTTCCAGAAATTATTTTTCCCCAGTTTCTCGGCAAGAAAAATCTGGCCCGCGGTAGAGTAGAGGAGATCATTCCCGCGAACGATCCACGTGATGCCGAAATGAATATCATCCACCACAGAAGCAAGATGGTAAGCCGGAATTCCATCGTGGCGGCGAATGACGAACGATCCCATTTCATGATCGAGTTCAATTTTTTGTTCACCGAGATGTTCATCTTTGAATTCAACCAGCGTCCCTTCCGGAACGATCAATCTCAGTGCAGTTTCATTTTCATTCAGCGGAATGTTCTTGTGCGTACACGTACCCGGGTAGCGCCCGTCATACATGCCCAGGTCTTTGCGCGTACACGTGCAGGCGAAAACATGTTTGTTCTTCGAAAGTTTTTTCAATGCTGCATCGTACAAACTGATCCGGTTATTCTGCGTCCAGTTCCTTTCGAAATCATCTTCGTTTCGCGGGCCTTCATTCCATTTTATTTCCAGCCAATGGAGACTTTCAAAGATATCTTTTACATATTCTGACCGTTTTCGATCTGCATCCAGATCATCAATGCGCAGGAAAATTTTCAGATCATTCTTCTTCGCAATTTTTTCTGTGATCAAAAAAGAAAATGCATTTCCCTCGTGAAGAAATCCTGATGGTGTGGGAGCAATACGAATCATGGTTAGTAAGAAATATGAAATCCCGGATGCGCTCAGGAGAACAGGAGAAAAACTGCGGATACAAACAGAAATCGTATTCTCAAAAGTAAAACCTTTTCCTAAACTTTCGTACCCATTCGTATTACGTAACTTTTAGTAGAAGTTACGTATTTCGTACTCTAGTAAAGATCGGTGTCGTCCACTAAATCAATGACATCTTTGTACTGAACTTTATTCATTTCTTTTTTCTTGTCGTAACCTCCTGGAATATTTCCATTGCCGGGGCCATTATTGTTATCGCCGGGATCCATATCATTGTTCATCTGGAAAACATCATACATCAGATAATTTCCTGCCGACTTTTTCGCTTTACCGAAACGCCAGGTCATTCCGAGCTGAACGAATCCGGTTGGTGCAGGATTTCCATTATAGAAAGGTCCGAAACTATTGATGGGGTGCAACTGGTCATTGAAACTCCACGAATAAAGCCAGATGTGATTTCTTACTGCATATCCCGTGGAAACGAAAAAAGAAAAATTCGGTGAAGGGCGGAAATCGAATCGTATTCCATTCGCCAAACCTGTTTGCCCGAGCTGAATAACAGAATCTCTTCCGATGTAAAGCGAATCAGCGTTTGAAATATTATAGAGTCCGCCGTACGCACGACTGTAAAGTGAAAAAGAAAATTTAGGTGAGGGCTGGAATGTCAATGAAGTGTATCGTGGAAACTGCATCGAGAAATAACATTTTCCATCGAGCCGCCCAACGCGGATCCCCGCCATTGGAAGTATCCACCGGTTTCCCCAGATGAAAGTCCGCGTGATGCCCGCGCGCATGCTGAATGCAGGACTCACCATCCAGTTGAAAACAACAGAACCCGCGAGATGATATTGCTGTGTAAGATGCGTGTCATATTTGTCGCCGGTCACGTACGGAGAAAGATCGGCGAAGAGAATGAACTGCGAACGGAAAGCATAAATGCCGCGAATACCCAAGCCCATTTTGTAAAGCTGGTGTTGCTTCGGAAGATTTGAAAATTGCGGGCGATCATTGAGCCCGTTGAACGTCATCAGTAAATGAAAAGTATTTACATCGGTGCTGTCGGAACTGAAATGCGTATGCGTGTAAAGCGGACAATAAAAACCAAGATTCCCCTCTGAGAATTTATATTTTCCAAGAACGTTAGTGATGGCCACCTGGTTGATGCCTGGTTTTACAGGGCGAATGATGCGTTCTCCTGTTGTAAAATAATTCACGTACACGCAGGGGCGGATATAATTTCTCACTTCGCGCTGTTTTGCTTTTGATGAAAAAGAATTTGCGATCACGATAGAATCATGCACGAATGGAGAAGCTGTTCCGGCAAAAGGTGCGAGAACAGCGATCAGAAAAAAATATTTCCGGAACAAGTGCATAATTTATTTCGGGTTACCGCCGTTTGATTTTTTCTCTTCGGTGAGAATGCGCACCAGTTCTTTTTTGAAATCATCTTCGGCCACATAAAGTTCTGCAAGTTTTTTTGGCGGCAGAACATTTTTCAGTTTCTCATGCATCTCTGCCTGTAAAGCCACGTCCTGCTGTTTCAAAGACATTTCTTCATTGGCAAGACGGGTGAGTTCTTCATTCGAAAGATGGTCGGCTTGTGTGCGCACCGTATCATAATCGGCCTGTAATTGTTTTCTCAGAACATCGCGTTTATCCTGGTACTCATCATAGATCGGCCAGAATTTTTTCGCTTCTTCCGCTGTAAGATCAAGACGCTTGGTGATGAAAGAAACTTTCAGCGCCTGCACCCGTTCAGCGCCGCTCGCCGATGCAACAGTGTCTTTCTTCGCTCCCTGCGCCACCGCGGGAAGCGCGCACAGGAGAAAGAAAGGCATCAGTATGAGTAAAAGTTTTTTCATGACAGGGTGAAGTTCTGTTAGTGGTTGTTGATGCTGTTTGAAATATCTTCGAGCGTTGAATTATCATTGAGAAAATCTTTCATCGACTGATCGAGTTGTTCATTATTGTTTTGGTCTTTCACATCCGGTTTTTTCTCAGCAACAACATCGGCCACTGTATTTTCGTCAAGAAGATCGATCGCATCCATGATATCTTTCTTTTCTACTTTGACTAATGCATCGTGCGGATGGTTTACTCCATTCCGCGGTTTTTGTTTTTTTACATCGTGTTGTGCCATGTTGTTGTTATGCTGATCGGGAATAACAAGAACAGGGACTGAATCTTTTTTCAAAGGAGTAACAACCGGGTTGACATTTTTATGCGTTTCATTTTTCGCGATCGGATTTTTTTCCGGGTGATCATTTCGATTGAGGAACCAAACAGCGGCTGCTACAACAAGTGCAACCGAAGCGGCAATGGCGGCGGGGCGTGAATAGCGTTTTACGATCTCTGCGAATACAATAACGCGTCCCTGTTCAGCCGGTTTTTCTTTGGTAATATTTTCTTCTTCACGTATGCGCGCGGTGATGCGATCGGCGAGTGAGTCGAAATATCCGTCCGGAACTTTTGTTTCGTCTTCGGATTTTTCATCAATGCTGATGCGCGACATGACCGAGGAAGAAAGTTTTTCGAAATAATCACCGGGCATTACGAATCCATCATCCTGCTTCAGGTTATCGAGTGCGATCTTTGTGTTGAGTTCGGAATCGAATTCATTGAAATAATTTTCCGGAACGGTGAATCCATCTTTATTGATCATTGCATGCAGCTCTGCGCTTGAAATAACATCATCCGCAAATTTTTCGAAATAACCTTCGGGAACTGAAAATGATTCTTTGTCTTTTAGTTCTGAAAGCGCTGCAAGAGAAATAATATTTTCTGCCAGTGAACTGAAATAATTCTCAGGAATAACAAATCCATCAGCAGAAGGAAGAATAGTCTTTGCAAGAATAATTTCAGCCGAATCAGAAAAATAATTTTCAGGAACAACAAAACCATCTCCCTTCTTCTGCAATGCGTGCAGGAGAGGAGCGTGCTTCGAAAGATCATCGAAGTCAGCCGGAAGGTTTATGTCATTCTCATTATTCATTTTACTTTTTTCAATTTTTAATGCCGGATCAGAAGACCGAATCAGCATTTCCCCTGATGTAGGCCTCTATTTTTTTTACGGCGTGATGGTAGGAAGCTTTCAAAGCGCCTACCGAAGTTTCCAGTACGTTCGACATGTCTTCATATTTCATTTCCTCGAAATATTTCATATTGAAAACGAGCCGTTGTTTTTCCGGGAGCTGAGCGATCGCGAGCTGTAATTTTTTCTGGATCTCATCGCCGCGGAAATAATTATCGTCCTGCAGTTTGCTTTCTATTCCGTATTCCACATCACCATAACGAACATAAAGGTCTGCTTTGCGCTGGCGAATGAAGGTGAGCGTTTCATTCGTTGCGATCCGGTAAAGCCAGGTGAAGAGTTGCGCATCTTCCTTGAAATTATCGAGGCCTTTCCACACTTTGATAAATACATTCTGAAGCACATCATCCGTATCATCATGATCAACGAGCATGCGGCGTATGTGCCAGTACAGTCTTTTCTGGTAGCGCTCAAGAATTTTACGGAAAGCAAGTTGCCTTGTTTTTTCTTCCCGGAATTGCGAGATCAGTTCTTTATCGGATACGTCTTCCATTAATAAAAAAGCTGTGCTACAGTTTTTATTTCCCGTTGCACAGCTCAAGGTAAAAATATTTTACGTTCAGCTTTTTTTCCTCGCTACAACTTTGAGCGCGGCATTCACGATGTCTTTGGTGTCGAGACCATACTTGGTCATCAGTTGGTCGGGTGTTCCACTTTCACCAAAGCTGTCGTTTACTGCCACCATCTCAAGCGGTGCAGGAGAATTTTTTGCAAACACACTTGCAATACTTTCTCCCAGTCCGCCTATCCGGTTATGCTCTTCAGCCGAAACCGCGCAACGGGTTTTTGCTACTGAAAGTAAGACGCTTTTTTCGTCAAGAGGTTTAATCGTATGGATATTTATTATTTCCGCCGAAATGCCCTGTTCCCGAAGAATGTCGGAAGCTTCCAGCGCTTTCCATACCAGATGGCCGGTTGCAAAAATGGAAACATCAGTTCCCTCAATGAGTTTTAATGCTTTTCCTATTTCGAATTGTTGATCGGCAGGAGTGAAATTCGGAACCGAAGGCCTTCCGAAACGGAGATAAACCGGGCCAATATGTTTTGAAATGGCAATGGTGGCTGCCTTGGTCTGGTTGTAATCGCAGGGATTGATCACGGTCATTCCGGGAAGCATTTTCATGAGGCCGATGTCTTCGAGAATCTGGTGTGTGGCTCCGTCTTCTCCGAGTGTGAGTCCGGCATGCGATGCACAGATCTTTACATTTTTTTCGGAATAAGCTATCGACTGGCGGATCTGGTCGTACACTCTTCCCGTAGAAAAATTGGCAAATGTTCCGGTGAATGGAATTTTTCCTCCAATGGTGAGTCCGGCTGCAATTCCCATCATGTTTGCTTCTGCAATCCCAACCTGGAAAAAACGATTCGGAAATTCTTTCTGGAACGCATCCATTTTCAGCGAGCCGGTAAGGTCGGCACAGAGTGCAACCACATCAGGATTTATTTTTCCGAGTTCCGATAATCCTGCGCCGAATCCGGAGCGTGTGTCTTTTTTTTCTGTAGCAGTGTATTTCATTAGAGTCAGGAGTTGCTAAGTATTTCTTTTGGTTTGCAGAAAATTATTTTGGAGTATAAATGAATTCTGGTTGAGCATTTCTCTATTCTCCCCGCCAAAAAAGAGGCGGGCAAGCACCCTCCATTCTCATGGTTAATATAATTTCACTGTTGCCTGTCCGCCCGCGTCGATCTTGAATTCACGGATTACCTGGTAGATCGTTTCATGCGCGGACTTCGATCGGTAAATGACTTTATAATTTCCGGGTTGCAAAACAATATTTTCATTCATGATCTGAGAATTCAGATTGCAAACGAAAGTGAGTTTATTTTTTTCTTCGAGGAATAATTGTCCTGTTCCTTCCTGTGGTTTTGAAATGGTAACCATTCCCGCCTGGGGGATCTGGATCAATGTCGTTTTGTTTTGTCCCACATCAACATTATTCATGTAGATCCTGGGAAGCGAAAGAATTTCAATATCATATTTTCCCACAATGTACTTTTCTGTCTTTCCGAAATCCTGCACATTGATGGTTTGCATGGTTCCTGCTTTTCGCACAATGCATTGCAATCGTGTGTAATTATTAATGCCGGCGACCTGCAGATTTAAATATCCCTGCGGCGCATCTACGGCGATGATATTATGTTTTCCCGGCGTGATCGTAATATTTTCTTTGATTACTTCAGGAATGGTATGCACCACTAATTTGTAAGTGCTCAGCGGATCAAGAACAATTGTATCGGGAACGCCACGATCATTCATCGTATGCATGTAATCGTAACGGACCACTCCGGTTTGCTGATCATAGAAAGTCATGTCCACATCGGTCTCCGTTGGTTTTCCATAAATATCAAGAAGATTCACCTGTGCAGTGGTGCTGTTCAGCGCCTGGGAAACTACAATATTGAGAATGTTGGTGAATGTGGCTTCGTCCGAAACGTCGTACAATTTTCCTATGCAATTGAGTGAAGAATAATCGACCGTTCCGCCAATACCGATGATGAATGGTTTGAGAATAATTCCTTTTTGCTGTAATGCAAGAGAAACGGCACACGGATCGCCGCCGCATTCTTCAATTCCATCGGTGATCATGATGATGATATTTCTTCCGGCGCCGCTTTTCGGAAAATCATCAGCACATTGCAGAAGAGAATAGGCAATAGGTGTGGTTCCCTTCGGAACAATATTTTCCATGGTCGCTTTCATTTGCGGAATGGAAATATTCGGTTTCGCTATGGGAACTTCCAGCTTGGTGTCTTCGCAATCGCGTTGCGGAAGCAATGAATGCTGATGGCCGAAACAACGCAATCCTACCTCAAGATTGTCAATTGATTTTAAACTGTCGAGGAACTGGGAGAATAATCTTTTTGCGATATCGATCTTCGATCCAGATTGCCATTCTCCGTACATGGAATAAGAGGCATCGAAAACAAAAAGTATGCGCGTAAGCTGGGGCACGTACGTGTGTGACTGCGCAGAAATTTTTTGCGGCCGAACCATCAGCACAGAAAAAATCAGTAAGAGCGAAATGAATTTTTGGCTGATACTTTTCATCATCCTTTCAATAGTCACCGATCGTTTCAGGTAATTGTTTCAAAGCCTGTGCCAGTTGTTCATCATTCGGCGCAATGCCATGCCATTTATGTGAGCCCATCATAAAATCGACACCATAGCCCATCACCGTTGTCATTAGTATAACGACCGGTTTGCCCTTCCGAGTATGTGACATTCCGTTTTTAATTCCATCGATCACTTCAGAAATATTATTTCCATTCACAATTTTTAAAACATCCCAACCGAATGCTTTGAATTTTGCTTCGAGATCCCCGAGCGGCATTACTTTTTCAGTAGGCCCGTCTATTTGTTGCCCATTCACATCAATCGTGCAAATGAGATTATCAACTTTCAAAGCGGCGGCACTCATCGCAGCTTCCCACACCTGTCCTTCATCCAGTTCCCCATCGCCATGCAATGAAAAAACAAAACGATCATCGCCATTTAATTTTTTTGCAAGTGCAGCGCCAATAGCCACTGACATTCCCTGCCCGAGCGAACCCGATGATACGCGCACACCGGGCAGATGCTCATGCGTGGTCGGGTGTCCCTGCAGGCGAGAATTTATTTTCCGGAAAGTAGAAAGTTCTTTCACCGGAAAATATCCCGAACGCGCAAGCACACTATAGAAAACCGGGGAGATGTGTCCGTTCGAAAGAAAAAAAACATCTTCCGTTTTTCCGTCGATCGAAAATTTTGCCGGATCATGTTTCATGATCTCAAAATACATCGCCACAAAAAAATCGGTGCAGCCGAGCGATCCGCCTGGATGGCCGGAGTTGACTGCATGAACCATCCGCACAATATCTCTTCGCACCTGCGAGCAGATTTTTTCAAGTTCTGGAATTGACATCACTGTTTTCTGATTTTCGCCTTGCTGATGGATCAAGGCAGGATTTTTTTCCGGGGAGATTGTTGTCATATTACGGATGCGAAAATTCTGATATTTCCGAATAAAACTGACGGGGCTGAACAAAAATCTGTAAACAGGTTTTCAGACGGGCAAAAGTAATTCTTTGCGCAGGAGAGATGATTTATGTTAATAACATAGGTGGGTTGTTGAAAACTACGATGAGATGAAAAGTATTGAGCAACAAATAAAAAATCTGAAATGGTAATTTTGCCCCCTTGAAGACGGGTCTTATCCGTTTTCGCACCCGAAACCTGAACTATGTCTTTAAAGTGCGGAATTGTAGGATTGCCAAACGTCGGAAAGTCCACACTTTTCAATTGTTTGTCCAATGCCAAAGCGCAGGCGGCAAATTTTCCGTTCTGTACCATCGAACCGAATATCGGCGTGATCACAGTTCCCGATGAACGCCTGAATAAACTTGCGGAACTCATTCATCCCGAAAAAATTATTCCCACCACGGTTGAAATAGTGGACATAGCTGGTCTTGTAAAAGGTGCGAGCAAAGGAGAAGGGCTGGGAAATAAATTTCTTGCAAACATCCGCGAGACGAATGCCATTCTTCATGTGCTCCGCTGTTTTGATGATCCGAATGTGGTGCATGTGGATGGAAGTGTGAATCCTGTTCGTGATAAGGAAGTGATCGATCTTGAATTGCAATTGAAAGATCTTGAGTCGGTGGAACAGCGCATGAAGAGAATTGATAAAGTTGCAAAAAGCGGAACCGATAAAGACCAGAAAAAAACTTTCGAAATTCTTTCTCTTGTCAATGAAAATTTGTTGAAAGGAAGATCGGTCCGGACATTGAATCTTTCGAAAGATGATCTGAAATTCATTGCAGACCTTCACCTGCTCACGTTGAAACCGGTACTCTACGTTTGCAATGTGGATGAAGCGGCAGTGAAAAAAGGAAATAAATATACCGATGCTGTGAAAGAAGCCGTGAAAGATGAAAAAGCAGAAGTGCTTATCATTACAGCCGCTATGGAAGCCGAGATCGCTGCATTGGAAAGTTACGATGACAGAAAAGCATTTCTCACCGAGATCGGTTTGGATGAACCGGGTGTGAACAAACTGATTCACGCCGCTTACAAATTGCTGGATCTTCAAACTTATCTTACAGCGGGCGTTAAAGAAGTGCGTGCATGGACGATCGAAAAAGGAATGACCGGCCCTGAAGCGGCTGGTGTCATTCACACCGATTTTGAAAAAGGATTCATCAAAGCGGAAGTGATTTCGTATAATGATTTCATCCATTTCGGTTCCGAAGCTGCCTGTCGTGATAATGGCAGAATACGGATCGAAGGAAAAGAATACATTGTGCAGGACGGAGATGTAATGCATTTCCGTTTCAATGTTTGATCATGTCAGAGATCTTCTACGTTCTTTTTTTTCTGACGCTTTGGTTTATCGTTCCGTATTTACTCGGAACATTGTTCTTTAAATTCCTGAAAAAACGCTGGAAAGTATTCAGCAAAGACAAAAGCGCATGGAGATTCATTAATTATTTTATTTTTCTACTCTGTGCACTTTTGGGTTGGCTGTTAGAAATGCTGGTACTGACCGGAGTGAAAATGATGTTCTGAAAAAAAACAAAAAAGAAAAAAACAAATCCCCAAAACCGAAGAAACATCTTGAATTTGGGATTTTGAATTTCCAATAAATGGCAGAAAAATCTACATACAACGAAGACAGTGTAAAGTCACTTGACTGGAAAGATCACATTCGCCTGCGTCCCGGAATGTACATCGGGAAACTCGGTGATGGCTCTTCTCCCGACGATGGAATTTACATCCTGCTCAAAGAAGTGCTCGACAATTGCATCGATGAATTCGTAATGGGCCACGGAAAAAAAATTGAAGTGACCATCAAAGACGGAACCGTTTCCGTGCGCGATTACGGGCGTGGAATTCCATTGGGAAAAGTGATCGATTGTGTTTCCAAGATCAACACCGGTGCAAAATACGATTCGGAAGCTTTTAAAAAATCAGTGGGATTGAATGGAGTAGGAACAAAAGCGGTGAATGCACTTTCGCAATGGTTCCGCGCGCAATCCATACGCGAGGGAAAATCAAAAGCGGCAGAATTCAAACGCGGCGATCTCAAATCCGATGAACGCGTAAAGTCGAGTAACGAAGCGGAAGGAACGATCATTTCCTTCATTCCCGATGAAAAAGTTTTTATCAATTACCATTACATCAATGAATATGTAGAACGGATGTTGTGGAATTACGCTTATCTCAATACCGGCCTCACACTTTATTACAATGGAAATCCCATCCGTTCTGAAAATGGTTTGCTGGATCTTCTCCAGAAAAATCTCAGCGGCCCCATTGTGTATCCCATCATTCACCTCAAAGGCGAAGACATTGAAGTGGCCATCACACACAGTGATCAGCAATACGTGGAAGAATATTTTTCATTCGTGAATGGCCAGCATACAACGCAGGGAGGTACGCATCAGTCGGCTTACCGTGAAGCTTACATCAAAGTGATCCGCGATTTTCTGAAAAAAGAATACGAAGCGAATGACATCCGCACTTCCATTGTTGCAGCGATCAGTGTGAAAGTGATGGAGCCTGTTTTCGAATCGCAAACAAAAACAAAACTCGGTTCGCAGGATGTGGGTCCGAAAGGCCCGGCCATGCGTTCGTTCGTTTATGATTTTCTAAAAACAGAACTCGATAATTATCTTCATAAAAATCCGGAGACTGCCGACGCACTTCACCGCAAAATTCTGCAGAGCGAAAAAGAACGTACCGAACTTTCAGGAATTCAGAAACTCGCCCGCGAGCGCGCGAAAAAAGCAAATCTTCATAACAGGAAATTGCGCGACTGCCGCGTTCACATGAACGATATGAAAGATGATCGCCGGTTGCAATCTACTTTGTTCATTACCGAAGGAGATTCTGCGAGTGGCTCCATCACCAAAGCGCGCGATGTGAATACGCAGGCCGTTTTTTCATTGAAAGGAAAACCGCTGAATGCTTACGGGCTCACAAAAAAAATTGTTTACGAGAACGAAGAATTCAATCTGGTGCAGGCGGCGCTCGACATTGAAGACGGATTGGAAAATCTCCGTTACAACAATGTGGTCATTTCCACTGATGCTGATGTAGACGGAATGCACATCCGTTTATTGCTCATGACTTTTTTCCTCCAGTTTTTTCCTGATCTTGTGAAGAATGGACATCTTTATATTCTTCAAACTCCTTTGTTCCGCGTGCGAAATAAAAAAGACACGATCTATTGCTATTCTGAAGATGAACGACGCGCTGCCATTGCTAAACTCGGCGCAAAACCCGAGATCACTCGTTTCAAAGGTTTGGGTGAAATTTCCCCCGATGAATTCAAACATTTCATCGGGAAAGATATCCGTCTCGAGCCGGTACTCATTGGTTTGGGATCGAATATTCCGGATATGCTTTCTTATTTCATGGGAAAAAATACGCCGGAGCGGCAGGAATTCATTATCGGCAATCTGCGTGTGGAAAAAGATATCGTGGAAGAAGAAAAAAAATAAAGTTGAATCCGAAGCAAAATAAAAGCAGAGAAAAAGTCTAAAGTATAATGACTCCGAAGAATAAAAAAAATCTTTTTGATGACCATGAGAATGGTGATGGAAGCAGTGAACACCATGAGCGCTCCGACATTCAGCAGATCGGCGGAATGTACCAGAACTGGTTTCTCGATTACGCATCTTATGTAATTCTTGAACGCGCTGTTCCTTATGTGGAAGACGGATTGAAACCCGTGCAGCGCCGCATTCTTCATTCTATGTGGGAATTGGAAGATGGCCGTTACAATAAAGTCGCGAATGTCATTGGCAATACCATGAAATATCATCCACATGGTGATGCTTCCATCGGTGATGCAATGGTGCAGCTCGGACAAAAAGATCTGCTCATTGATACGCAGGGAAACTGGGGAAATATTTTTACGGGCGACAGTGCTGCTGCTGCACGATACATTGAGGCGCGGCTTTCAAAATTTGCGCTCGATGTTGTTTTCAATCCGAAGACCACCGTGTGGCAGGCGAGTTACGATGGGAGAAACCGCGAACCCGTTACTTTACCAATGAAATTTCCTTTGTTGCTGGCGCAGGGTGTAGAAGGAATTGCAGTGGGGCTTGCGTGTAAAATTCTTCCGCATAATTTTCACGAACTTATTGATGCCTGTATTGCCGCATTGCGCGGAAGAAAAGTTGACATCTATCCTGATTTTATTACAGGAGGTTCGGCTGATTTCTCAAATTACAATGATGGATTACGCGGCGGAAAAATCCGTGTGCGTGCGAAGATCAAAGTACAGGATGGAAAAACGATGGTGGTCACTGAAATTCCATTCGGAACAACAACGGGAAGTCTCATTGATTCCGTGATCGCCGCGAATGACAAAGGAAAGATCAAGATCCGCAAGATCGAAGACAACACGGCGGAAAATGTGGAGGTGATCATTCACCTGCAACCGGGAGTTTCCACTGATAAAACACTCGATGCACTTTATGCATTCACGGATTGCGAGATTTCCATTTCACCGAATGCCTGCATCATTGAAAATGAAAAGCCGCGTTTTGTAGGTGTGAATGAAATGCTGAAGATATCGGCGCATCGTGCAATGGATCTTCTGAAACGCGAATTGGAAATTGAACTTTCGGAATTGCAGGAACGCTGGCATTTTTCTTCGCTCGAGAAAATTTTCATAAAAGAGGAAATGTACATCGACTTTAAAAAGTATGCTGATCGCGAATCGCTGTACGAATACCTCTATGCACAATTTAAACCGCATCGCCGGAAATTATTGCGCGCTATCAATGATGATGATCTGCACAAACTCACGCAGATCCCGATGATACGCATTACGAGATTCGACAGTATAAAGGCGGATGAATTAATGAAAGAGCTCGACACGAAGATCGACCAGGTGAAACATCATCTTGCGCATCTCGTGGATTACGCGATAGAATATTTCAAGGAGCTGAAGAAAAAATACGGAGCGGGCCGTGAACGCAAAACAGAAATTAAAACATTCGAACAGATCGAAGCAAGGCAGGTGGTGATGAACAATGTGAAATTGTATGCGAACAGGGACGAGGGTTTCATCGGTTACGGAATGAAGAAAGATGAATTTGTTTTTGATTGTTCTGATCTTGATGAAATAATTGTTTTCCGCCGCGATGGCGTGATGATGGTGACGAAGATCGCGGAGAAAACTTATGTTGGAAAAGATATTCTTCACATTGGTGTTTTCAAAAAGGGAGATGATAAAACTGTTTACAACATGGCGTACCGCGATGGTCTTCGCGGCAACACGATGATCAAACGCTTTACGGTTGGCGGTATCACGCGAGACAAAGAATACAATCTCACGCGCGGAGCGAAAGATTCCAAAGTGCATTATTTTTCAGTGAGCCCCAATGGAGAAAGTGAAGTGATCACCGTTTCGCTCACGCCCACATCAGGCGCGCGCAAGCAGGAATTCGAAATGGATCTTTCGCAGGTTGCAATCAAAGGCCGAGACACGCAGGGAAATATTCTCACACGTTACCCGGTGCGGAAAGTGGTGTTGAAAGAAAAAGGAAAAGTCGCGATCAAAAAACAAAAAGTGTGGTTTGATGATAATACACATCGCCTCAATTACGAGGAGCGTGGAACTTACCTCGGAAATTTCGGCCCGAACGACCGCATTCTCACGATTACGCAGAGCGGGCATTACCGGATGACGGGAATTGAAACGTCGCTGCATTTTGATGAAGACACGATCCGCATTGAGAAATATGATTCGAAAGCAACGAGTACCTGCATTTATTTCGATGGCGAGAGTCAGAATTATTTCGTAAAACGTTTCCTGTTCGATCTTACGGACAAGAAAACTTTATTCATCACCGAAAATCCTCAATCACGCATTGAACATATTTCCCAGCATCCATCGCAAAAAATTGTTCTCACATTTGCGAAGTCAAAAGGAGCAGATGCAAAACCGGAAAAGATCGATGCCGATACTTTCATCGAGGTGCGCAATATGAAAGCAAAAGGAAATAAACTGAGCGCAAATAAGATCAAAGACATCGACATGATCGATCCGTTTGCCAAACTTTCAGTAGAGGAGATAGAAGACGAAGAAGACGGTGAATCGCCCACAGAAAAAGTGCGCAAGGAAAAAGATAAAGGGAAAAAGAGCGGGCCGCAGCAGAAACTATTTTGATAGTGCCGGTTTTCATTTTTCAATTGTCGAGCGTACCAATGTTCAGGATTTTTTCAAAATAATTGTAAATTGAAAATTGGCAATTCGAAATCGGCGATCATTTTCGGTTCCACCGGCCTCATCGGCGGCTTTCTGTTGAAACAACTTCTTGCGGATGATCGTTACGGCGAAATAAAAATATTTGTCCGCAAATCAACCGGGATCAATGATCACAAAGTTGACGAGGTGATCATCGATTTCAAAAACCCGGAAGAATTCAGGAAGATGGTAAAAGCCGATGAAGTTTTCTGCTGTCTCGGTTCCACGATAAAAAAAGCCGGGAGCCGTGAAAATTTCCGTCGCGTCGATTACGAGTGGGTGCGCTGGTGCGCGGTGTGCGCGAAGGAGAACGGCGTAAAAAATTTTCTTGTCGTTTCTTCTCTTGGCGCGGCTGCCGATTCTGCGAATTTTTATTACCAGACAAAAGGTGAAATGGAAAAAGCGGTTTCCGTTCTTGGCTTTGAAAAATGTGTGATCCTTCGTCCTTCCATGTTGCTGGGCTGGAGAAAAGAGATCCGGCTCAAAGAATGGCCTGCAATTTTAGTGATGACACTTTTCTGGCCGGTCACTCCGGCGAAATACAAAGCGATCAGCGCAAAAAAAGTGGCGAAGGCAATGGTCGTTGCGGCCAATGATGAAAGTGTGAATGGAATTCTGGAGAGTAATGTGATCAGGAGAATGGGGAAATAACTCTTTCTAATTATTTGAAATTAGCGAAATGCAGGAGTGCCGGTAAGCGTACCAGTTTCCTTCAATTTTTTTATACGTGTAATTATCCAGCGCTTTGCCATATCCATTAGGCATTGCCGAATAAGTATTTTCATATTGGGACGCATGATATTCTATTATCGAACCAAGCGAGTCTTTAAACATTATTCCATAATGAATTTCACCTTCCATATTACTATAGGAAGTAAGTGAATCTAAATTGAAAATGATATCAGTCTGGTCGGCATCTCTTCCTATTTTATCAACCCCGGGAGGGTGAAACTGCATCGAATCCGGAAATAATAAAAAGTAAGGGGCAACGCAGCCGGTTGAATAAAGTTGTTCAGGCTTTTGCGTGTGTGCTAATGAAACGACTTTTTCATAATCCGATTTGTTCTTTTGAAATATTCTGATGCATGCCAGAAGAGACTTGTCTTCGGACGGCCTCATGTGGCATTGGCAAAAGGAGAGTAGTAAAAGGACAGTGGCGATGCCGTTAAAATTTTTTGTTTTCATGAATTAAAATTAAAAATAATTACCCCGCCATTACAAAATCTTTCCCTTCTTTAAATTTTCTTCCTGATAATATTTTCCGGATTTCTTCTCTCGCTCCGCGGTTGCCGACATAACTCACTACAAAACATTTTTCTTTCCCTTCCAGTTCATTCAGCCCGATCACCGGAATTCCATTGTAGTTTTTTCCGATTTTTTCCGGATCTATATCAATGTATCCATTGGTGAAAATATTCTTTTCAGAAAGAAAGCCGCTTTTCTTTCTCGTAATTCTTCCTGCACCACAAAGCAATAATTTTCTGTCACCGATATTCTCCGTAATGAATTCAGCAAGATATTCAGCTTTCACTTTTGCAAATGCTTCAGGAGAATAGCGCTCATCATTTCTGGTCAGCCGTTCCGGAGGGTCATTCCACTTCATGAGTACTTCCGTAATTTTTTCAAACCGAACGCCTTGTTTCATCCAGCGCAACCATAGTTCATAATCTTCCGGAAAATTTCCTTCACGGCAACCGCCGTATTTTTCCACGAGTTCTTTTCTGAACATCACCGAAGGATTGCAAACAGGAGAATCGATGAATCGATTGAGAAAAATAGTTTCATGCGTTTGAAGCGAATTGATCCATGAAATATGTGCTGCATATCCTTCCTGCAATTCCGGATCACCGCCATGTTCAACGAGACAACTCACCACACCGGTATCAGGATGCTCTTCGAGAAAATGAAATTGTTTTTCAATTCTTCCCGGGAACATTTCATCGTCGGCATCCATTCTTGAAATATATTTTCCTTTCGCTCTGCGCATGCCCGCGTTCATTGCGTTTGCTACGCCCGCATGAGCAAGCGGGATCATGCGTATGCGCGGATCTTTTTTTGAAAACGATTTGATAATTTCCGGCGTTGAATCAATTGAACCATCGTCAAGAATCAACAATTCAAAGTCGGTAAATGTTTGCGCGAAAATACTTTCAATGCACTTTTGTAAATGTTTTTCAGCGTTGTAAACCGGGAGAACGATAGAAATGTTTTTGCGTTGACTTTCCATGTTTGAATTTCGAATAGTTTTTTGCTTTAAAATTTATTAAACACTTGGTGCCTTAGTGCCTTTGTGGCGACTATCATTTGCCACGAAGACACAAAGACGCGAAGGGGAAATAAATAGATTCATTACCCTATTTATTCGAAAAACTTTCATCGCTAAGATAAATTATCTTTGCTCCGCTTATGCAGACCATTACCGGCACTGATATTTCATTCGCGGCAGAACTTCTCCGCAAAGGAGAACTCGTTGCCATTCCCACAGAAACTGTTTATGGCCTGGCAGCGAATGCACTCGATGCCGATGCTGTTCTGAAAATTTATGAGACCAAAGGCCGCCCGCTTTTCAATCCGCTCATCGTGCATGTGCATGATGCGAAACAGTTTGAAAAATATGCCGAGGAAATTCCTTCAATCGTTTATGAACTTGCCGATAAATTTTCTCCCGGGCCTTTGACATTCGTGCTGAAGAAAAAAAATATTATTCCCGACATCGTTACCGGTGGAGGAGATACGGTTGCCTTGCGCGTACCCGGGCATCCGCTCGCGCTGAAACTTCTTTCGCAACTTGATTTTCCGCTTGCGGCGCCGAGCGCAAATCCATTCGGATATATTTCGCCGGTGAATGCGTTTCATGTAAGAGAACAACTCGAAGGAAGAATTCCATACATCCTCGATGGAGGAAATTCCATGGTAGGAATTGAATCGACGGTAATTTCTTTCGAAGGGAATAAAGTTTCTGTTCTCAGGGCTGGTGGAGTTGCGATGGAGGATATTGCCGAGCAAATTCAAAATTCAAAATTCAAGATTCAAAATTTTGTAAAGCCAATCTTGAATCTTGAATCTTCAATTTTAAATTCCCCCGGCCAATTAAAATCTCATTACGCGCCGAAAATTATTTTGAAATTTGGAAAGATGGAAAAGTTGCTGGCAAAATATTCAAACGAGAAAAAAGCAATTTTATCTTTTTCGAAAAAATATTCCGGAGAAAATATTGTTGCATACGAAATTCTTTCTCTAAAAGGAGATCTTCACGAAGCGGCGCGTAATTTATTTTCTGCAATGAGAAAACTAGATGCGAGTGGGGCAGAGGTGATCCTTGCTGAAAAATTTCCCGATCACGGATTAGGTGTTGCCATCAATGACCGCCTCGAACGGGCAAGCTCTTAAAAGCATTGGCAAATTAATTTCCCTGAAGGATAATCAGCACTTATGATCTTTCTTTCGCTGTGCAATGGAATTTTTTACCATCTTAATTAAAACATTTTTGTCAACGTCTTCCAGTTTATGAATATGAATACATCCTCCGGCTACTTTATGTTTTCCGAATTTTGAAAGCAGTTCTTCTCTTTTTTCGAATTCCGAACCGAGATAAAAAGTAATCGCATTTGCTCTCGCCGCAATTCCCGCAAGAGGCGCATCACCTTCGCGGCCACTCTCATATTTGTAATGGTAACTCCCGAAACCGACGATGCTTGTTCCCCACATCTTCGGTTCTAATTTTGTTTGCTTTGCGATCATGTCAATGATAGCGGAACAGTCCGTACGCTTCTTTGCTTCTTTGATCGACTTTAAAAAAGCAGGAATACTTTTTTTGTTTTCTGTAGTTTTATTTTTTGTCATATAGTTATTTTTTATTCGAGCTTATCAATTAGTGGGTTGAGGTGTTTCTCTTCTCATAATTCCATAACGCAACCCGATCGTCATTTGCTGCACTTTCCATTTCCAGTCCGGTGAAATACGCGGATCGGAAATAAGATTATTGAAACCATAATAATAATTTGCTTCGATTGAAAATTTATCATTCAAGTTATAGAAAACACCTGCACGTACACCAATGTCAAATTTATCAATGGCCAGCGAGGTTGATTTGTTATTCCAGCGATAGTATCCGCCATTGTAATTGATGTGGCCTTGTTCTTCTCCACCGCTTGCGAGCGCATAATGAAACTGGGCGCCAAGATTGAAATTGAATTTTTTAATATAGTATCCGAAATAAAGAGGAACACCCAGGTAATAGATGTGTCTCCGGATGGTATCGTTGCCGAGTTCGCCTGTGGGATTTCCTGTTTGATCAAGGACATTGGTAATTAAAGTTTCACACCCTTCAATAGGAATAAAAAACAATTCAGTTCCGGCGGAAAATTTCCCAAATCTGTAAGAATAAAAAAGTCCGGCCTGGCCCGACGGCATGAGAGAAAAAGACTGCTTAGTGTTGGGATCGGTGCTCGTCAATTTATCCGTGAAATAACTTGCCCCGGCGTTTAACTTGAATCCGAATTGCGTTTGCGCGTTTACGCAGGTGTGCAGGAAAATGATGGAGAATATTGTGAACCGCATTTTCATGAGAGAAAGGTAATTCAAAATTCCGGTTTTCATTCATTAATGACGGCGTGTTTTTTACTTGCGAATTTTTAAAGCGTACAGGAATAAATTTATCCGGCGCGATCGTGTCTTTTTCAAAAACAACATCGGGAATGGGGCCGGGAGGTAAATTATCTTTTCCGGTTAATGAAACATTGTCAATGAAAAAATAACTGGAATGCTGGCTGTCATTAATGAAATCAAACTTTTTCGGATTGAAAGATCCGAGAATGAAATGTCTTTCTCCTCCTTTCGCTTTGTAATTGGCAAAATAAATTGTCCAGCGCCCGGAGCGTTCGATCTTATTTTCCCTGCTGATACGAACATCCGCCGCAAGCGGAATTCCACGCGCAACATCCGCTGCGCCGTGCAGAAGGGAATCACAGAACCGAACTCCAAGCGAGTTGATGTCGTTTTCATTTCCATACCCGTCGCAGATATGCAGCGCGAATGAAAACCGGTAAACGATGTTTTTTCTCAGTGCATGAACAAAAGTTCCCTGCACATATTCAGCCCAGTATTTTCCGTCTTCACTTCCCCACAAAGCAGCATAACTTTTTCCTGAATCAGCTAAGGGGTGGTATTGCGTATCTTCTCCATTGCTTATAAAATAAATATCGGAAGTGCCGGCTGTGGGATCGGTCCAACCCGGAAGATTCAGTGATTGCAAAGTTCCGGAACTCGCCGGATCATTGCCATGATCTTCAAAACCGGGATTCACCACTAAATTCTGGGAATTTAATTGCATTGAAATCAAAAAAAATAAAAACAAAATATTTTTCACGATCGTTTATTTATTTGAAAAATATTTCTGATTTCGGCGCAACAGAAAATGCAGATTCTTTTTTGAACCGCTGTTTCTCCTTTCATTTTTATTTTGCTGCCCGTTGGCAGGCGCAGTATAAAAATGAGTATCGATATTTTTTTTACGCTGTGAATCCTGTTTCCAGTTGCCGTGTTTTGTCCAGACCGTATCATTTTGAAAAACATCATCCGGTATTGGCCCCGGAGCGCGCTTTCCTGTAAGAGAAAGGTTATCGACATAAAAATAAGTTGAAGAGGCATCATCTTTCCGCGGCCTTGATTCCGGGTCGCGGAAAGTGCCGAGAATAAAATATTTTTCAGATCCATTCGCTATGTAATCCTGGAAATAAGTATTCCACCTTCCTTCTTTGGTAATTATTTTCTGCGTGCTGAATTTCATATCGGATTCGAGCGAAATGGTTTCTGCAAGTCCGCTCATATCTTTTCTCAATGAAGAAGAAAAAGAAATTCCGAGCGAATTCACATCGTCATAATTTCCGTTATTGGAAACCCAAACTGAAATGGAAATATGATAAGTTGAATTTTTTACGAGAGGGGCGCTGAGCATTCCCTGGAGATATTCTCCTGTGCCGAGTCCGCCTTTGCTTCCCCAGAATCCTCCGTACGAATCACCGGAATCGGGTTTCGGAGAAACTCTTCCTTCCATTTGTCCTTCGGCATAAATGTACAGATCAGAAGTTCCGTCGGTGGGATCGGTCCAGCCGGGAATGGAAACGGAATTGATGCAGACCGAAGTTCCCGCAGTGATTTTCACGCCGGGATGATCTTCAAAACCGGGATTGACAATTAGATTCTGGGAAAAAAGATTCGCAGAAATAAAAACCGTTACGGGGAGAGAAAATTTCATTGCATCAATTTACTCAGAAAAAACAAATTCCACCCTGCGGTTCTTCGAGCGTCCTTCATCAGTTCCTTCATCAGCAACCGGGCGAGTGGAGCCGAATCCTTTCGCAGTCATCCTGTTTTTATCAATTCCGTGCGAAAAGAAATATCCGGCTACAGTATTTGCGCGATCGGCAGATAACATCATGTTGTGTTCGGGAGTTCCATTCGCATCGGTGAATCCGTCGATCTCCACTTTCAATTGCGGCTGATCTTTCATTGCTGCGATTATCTGGTCGAGCAATGGATAGGATTCCGGCAGGAGAACCGCTTTATCATTTTCAAAATAAATATTCTGCCCAATAATTCTTTTTCCTGCTGCAATGTCCAATGGAACTGCCACATTAAGTTTCGTGGTATCTAAGTCGGGTTTCCAGATAGCATTGTCATTTGGAATTTCAGTTATCGCAGTGTCGCCGATCGAAAAATCGTCCATATAATAATAAGCCCACTCGTGGCTTCCTTTCACCGGAACGTGCATTTTTACCATAGTAGAATTTTTATCGGAAAGAAAATTTCCGATCGTAAAATATTTTTCTCCGCCGGTTGCTGTATAGCTTCCGGAAATTTCTACCCAGTTTCCCTGCGTTGCGTTCGCCGGTTTAATATTAAATTCCATTTGTGGTTTTTCTTTGGTCGGGTTCGGGCCTAATGTCTTTTCCGGTTTTGTTTTCGAAAACCAGATCTGCAATTCAGCCACGCTGTACCTGCATTTTTTTCCGAGTTGTAAATAAAATGAAACAGGGTAAGTCTGGCCCGCTTTTAATGCTTCGGTTAATTCTCCTGTAGTGAATTCACGATAATTATCCTGGTGCGTGGCATATTCATACGGAATGAATCCGGCAAAACCATTTCCTGTATTTGCTTTTGTTCTTCCACCGAAAAAATTCAGATCACGCGAATCAGGCACATTGAAAAAATCGGTGGTGCCGGCTGTAGGAACGCTCCAATATTTTGCGCCGAAATAATAAACGGAATCTTTTTCTTCAAACCCGGGATTCCTCACGAGGTTCTGGGAAAAGAATTGACGCGTGATAAAAACAAAAATAATTGTTGCGTAAATCCGCATATTTAAAATTACTTCGAAAAAATGAACCGAACTCCCGGTTGTTCATTTTTTCCGGGCGATTGTGTGTGCGTGCTTATGCGCGTGGCTGGAATTCCATGTGCTGCAATAAAATCTGAGATCGCATGCACGCGCGTATCTGCGAGCGCATCGTGCCCATCCGTGTACCAGTCGATCTCTAATTTCAGCGACGGGTTAGTTTTCATAGCGTGCGCAATAAAAAGAAGCGGGGCGCTTGATGATTCATTCCATTCACTTTTTCCATCGACAAAAGAAAATACGGAGGAAGTATAAATTTTTCCGGGTTGAATATCAGCAGTAGAAAAAACAGGAGATAACACAAGGTCGATCGGTTTTTTATTTTTTGGTTCAACGTCAAAATCGTCAATGTAATAATACGTCCAGTTCAATGTACCCGCAGTTTTAGTTTTAGGATTTTCTATAACTGATTGTGCATCGTTGAGAAAATTCCCGATCACAAAATTCTTTTCACCGCCATTCGCAGTGAATTCAAGATCGAATTCTTTCCATTGGCCGGAATAATTATCATAATCAAGATCCTGAATTTTTACCTGGGGAATAAGTTTGAAATCCTGAGGCGTGAATTCTCCATGAATGTTTTTGTTGATGGTAGCAGAATCTCCGAAAAAAATTCCGAGTTCTTTCACTCCCTGGTAGCAACCCGGCCCCAATGCAAGAAAAAATTTCACCGAGTAAGTTGTTCCTTTTTCCAATGGAGAAACGAGTGATCCAGCCATGTATTCGCGGTAATCCTCTCCGTATTTTCCGAGAAATCCCGCGAAAGAAGATCCGCTGTGCGCGGTCATTAAACCACCGATCGATACGCTCATGTTATTTTCATTTCCCTGCGGAGAAGCTTTATAAAAATCGGAAGAATTCATTCCGGGATCGTACCATCCTTTCACGGCGTCGTTCTGCATGGTGGCATAATACAGATCGGGAGTATTCCAATCCTCAAAACCGGGATTGACCACGAGATTCTGCGAAGGAATAATTGACGGTAGAAGAAGAAAAAAGAAAAATGTCCGCATGGTAGCTTTTAATTGTATAATAAGGATTCATTGAAAGGTTACATTCCATAACGCATGAACATCAAAAAAGTTATTCCGGGGAACGAAATACGAACAGGTTCTAAAATCCGAAGTGCAAACTTGCGAAATTCGAACCCTGTTAAGATGAAATTTTTTCATTGCCGCTCGTTGCCTGCTACTCACTTCTTACTGCATGAGAAAATCTTACCTTAGCAAAATTACGTATGAAAAAAATTCTTGTCGCCAATCGAGGCGAAATTGCCCTGAGAGTGATGCGTTCCTGCCGGGAGATGGGTATAAAAACTGTTGCCGTTTTTTCTGAAGCAGATCGCAATGCGCCATTTGTAAAATATGCCGACGAAGCGGTCTGCATTGGTCCGCCGCCCTCTTCACAATCTTATTTGTGCGGGGATAAAATAATTGCTGTTGCAAAAAAACTTGCTGTCGATGGTATTCATCCCGGTTATGGTTTTCTCTCTGAGAATTCCGGTTTTGCCGCTGCAGTTGCCAAAGCGAAAATAAAATTCATAGGTCCTTCACCGGAAGCGATGGACATGATGGGCGATAAACTTTCTGCTAAAGCCGCAGCGAAAAAGTATAAAATACCAATGGTGCCCGGATCGGAAGGCGCGATCAGTTCGGTGGAAGAAGGAAAAAAAATTGCAAAAGAAACCGGTTTCCCGTTACTGATCAAAGCCAGCGCAGGTGGAGGTGGAAAAGGAATGCGAATCGTGGAGAAGATCGGGGATTTCGAAGAGCAGATGAAACTTGCAGTGAGTGAAGCAAAATCTGCATTCGGCGACGGGTCTGTTTTCATTGAGAAATATGTGAGCGGCCCAAGACACATAGAGATACAGGTGATGGCTGACCATCATGGAAATGTAGTTTATCTTTTTGAGCGCGAATGTTCCATTCAGCGTCGTCACCAGAAAGTGATCGAAGAAGCGCCTTCGAGTATACTCACGCCTGAGTTGCGCGAGCGCATGGGCAAGTGTGCGTGTGATGTGGCGCGTGCGTGCAAGTACTCGGGCGCAGGAACCGTAGAATTTCTCCTCGATGAAAAAAGAAATTTTTATTTCCTCGAGATGAATACGCGCTTGCAGGTAGAGCATCCGGTTACTGAAATGATAACAGGAATCGATCTTGTGAAAGAACAGATACGCGTGGCGCGCGGAGAAAAACTTTCTTTCTCGCAAAAAGATATTTACATGAACGGACACGCGGTTGAAGTGCGCGTGTATGCAGAAGATCCGGCGAATAATTTTCTTCCCGACATTGGCAAACTTGTTACGTACAGGCGGCCGCAGGGAAACGGTGTGCGCGTGGACGATGGATTTGAAGAAGGCATGAACATCCCGATCTATTATGATCCGATGATCGCAAAACTCATCACGTGGGGAAAAGACAGGGAAGAAGCCATTCAGCGTATGATACGCGCCATTGATGAATTCCAGATAACGGGCGTGGAAACAACACTTTTGTTCTGCCGTTTTGTTCTTGAACATAAAGCATTTACATCAGGAGATTTTGATACAAGCTTCATTACAAAATATTTTACTCCCGATCAGTTGAAAGTCACAAATAATGAGGAAGAAGAGATTGCTACCATTGTGGCTGCTTCCTGGTTGTTGAAGGAAAAAAAGAGATCTTCTCATCATCCGAATGGTAATATTTCGCATTCACACTGGAAAGCGAACCGTACTTCGAATGAGATCTGAGCGTTGATTTGTTCAAATTAACTTCTCAGGGTTAACAATTATTGAGTTCGTCCACGTAACTTAGTGCAACAACTCCGCGTTATTACTGCAGGATTTGGCATAGGATTTGAAACTTATCCTATAGAATCATGAAAAACGCAATCCTCATTTCGGTTCTTCTCCTTGCAGCATTCACTGCAAAGGCGCAGGCGCTTGGAATTGGCGATGTGAATAAATATCCCAAAGCCATGATTACAACTGGTGTTGATGCTAATGGTGATACGCTGGTTGTGGTGAATGAATACACTTGCGTTATTGCCGCGCCGCGGACTTTTGCAAATCCTAAAGAGCAGGCAAAATGGGACCGGTTAAAACGCGATGTGAAAAAAGCTTATCCGTATTCTGTGCTTGCAAAAATGAAACTTTCAGAAATGGATGCGCAGATGGCTTATATGAAAACGGATGAGCAGCGAAAACAGTATGCAGAGAAATGTGAGAAAGAACTTGTCGGGCAATTTGAAGTGGATATGCGTGATCTTACATTTACGCAGGGACACATTTTACTCAAACTGATGGATCGCGAAACGAATTCCACCACTTACGATATCATCAAAGAACGCCGCGGATCTTTCTCCGCTTTCATGTGGCAGGGCGTTGCCACTGTATTTGGAAATAACCTCAAGTCCGATTACGATCCAACCGGTGACGATGCGAATATTGAAGCTGTGGTAGAGTTGATCGAGATGGGCGTCATCTAAATCCTTTCTATGCGCAAGACCATTACTGCCTCTGCTTCCCTCATTTTTATTTTTCTCTGCGTTTCATTTCACCAGCATTCTGCTTTTGCTATTTCCGGCGGAACTGATTCGGTGGCCGTGCAGGTTACACTCATCAATTATTCGGTGAAAAATAATGACACCGTTGATGATAAGATGAAACGCATGTGGAATGAAAAATTTTCGGTGAATAACATGCCGGATATTTATTACGCCGTTCACAAAACAAGTATGCGCATCGCATTGCCGCTTTCCATGTATGATCCAACCAAACACGATCAGCTCGATGTGAAAACGGTGAAGTCGGGCGATCCTGCGCACCAGGGCCCGCAGTACGATCAGAGTTTCACAAGAGATTTCGATTCTACCGGCAGAGTAGTGGGCTACAGCGGTACCGGCTGCGCATCCTGCACGTACACGCCGTTTGAATATCATTACAACTATTCTGCGAGCGGAAAACTCAACCGGATCATTTCAGTGGAGAATATAAAAATAGTGATGGGCGGCGCTGAGAATATTGTGCAGAATGAAATTGAAAAAGTGAAAATTCTCTATGATGCATCCGACCGCATTTCGGAAATTATTTATTCTGATAATGCACAGCAGGGATGGAAATTATTTTTTAAGTACTAATGGGGAAGATTACAGATACTACAGATTTACGGATTACGAATGGTCGGCCGGCAAGAGCGCTTCTCCCGAATAAATTCGGGATCGTGATGACCAACACACGATTTGTACATCTGTACTATCTGTAATCCTTTCCTGTTTTCAGTTTTCCTCCCCTGTAAAAATATTTCCTGTAATAAGGCTCATCCAGGTCATCGATCATTACGCCCCCGTGCACGGATGCATGCACGAATTTGTTGTTGCCGAGATAAATTCCGACGTGAGAAACCTGTCCTTTTTTTATTCTGAAAAAAACAAGATCGCCTTCTGCAAGTTCTTTTCGCGGAACCGTGTCGGTGGCGATGAATAAACTCTTCGCACTTCTTTCATTGAGAATGTCAATGTGGTAAGCTTCGCGGTAAACATTGATGACAAATCCCGAGCAGTCCACGCCTTTTTTTGTCATTCCTCCATAATGATATTTCGTTCCTTTCCATTCGTACACATCGTAAAAAAGCGAAGGAGTTACAGCCGAATCAGGATGAAGCCCGTAGGCAGCATAATAATTGACAACGTCGCTGTGTTTTGTAGAATCAGTTTTTAAAAATGCAGAATCGATCTGCGCAAATATTTGCGGCGACATCAGCAACAGTGCAGAAAATAAAATATTACGCATCATCACTTCTGAATTTTCTTGCGGAGATCTATGAATAATTCTCTTCCTGCTCTTGGCGGAATGGAATTGCGTGCAGGTTCCATTTTTGTAAACGTAAAATAAGGAGAGAAGATTGCGCGGTATTCTTCTTCACTTCCGCGGAAGGGAGGAGAATCGTCCGTCAGCAGCGGGTCATTGAAAAGCACACCCACCAGTCGCCCCGCAGGCGTAAGCAGTTCATTCATCTTCACTGCATATTTCTTTCTCAGCGAGGGATGCAGCGCACAGAAAAAAGTCTGCTCGAGAATAAGGTTCCAGTAATTTATTCCTTCGAGATCAAAAAAATCTTTATTGATGAGATGATCTTTTGGAAAATCCGGAACGCGTTTTGAAAATTCTTCCAGCGCTTTTTCTGCAATGTCAACTAAGTACACGCGTGTGAAACCTTTTTTCCAGAGGTATTCTGCTTCGTACGCATTGCCACATCCGGGGATCAGGATCTTTTCATCTTTATTGGAAACTCCATCTAAATATTCCTGCAAAGGCGGAGACGGGTAACCGATGTCCCATTTTGTATTTCCTTCTTTCCATCTCCCGCTCCAGAATTCTTTTCCGAAAATTTCACTTTCCATTCGCAAATATAAGAGCGCTTCCCGTGTAACTTACAGCCGCGGTTACCGTCTTTTCATTGGAGAATTCACAAATTCGAACTGTTTAATTGTTAAAAATATCCGTCAAATCTGTGCAAACGGAACACATTTTGCCCTTAAAATTACGTTCCCACATTATGGATTACATCGAACTTGAAGTAAAAATAGATCCGCGGCAACCGGGCTGTGATCTCCTCATCACGGAGCTGGCTGAACTCGGTTTTGAAAGTTTTGCTGATACGGAAGAAGGTTTTCTTGCTTACGTGCCGCAGCATGCGTTCAACCAGCGTGCCTATTCCTTGCTGAATGATAACGATTTTCAATTGGGAAAAATTCAATTCGAAGAAAGAGTGATCGCGCACCGCAACTGGAATGCAGAATGGGAAAAAGATTTTGAACCGGTGATGATCGGTAATGACCTGCTCATACGCGCTCCTTTTCATTTGCCGGGTAAAAACTTCCGGATGGAAATTGTGATCCAGCCGCAACAATCTTTCGGAACAGGGCATCATGAAACCACCCGGCTCATGGCGCAAAAGTTATTAACACTGCCACTCGGCCGGCGTTATATACTCGACATGGGTTGCGGAACAGGAATACTGGCCATACTCGCTGAAAAATGCGGCGCTCAAAAAGTGCTCGCGGTTGACATTGATGAAAATGCGGTGCAGAACTCGCAGGAAAATATTCTGCGGAATAATTGTTCCGTGATAAAAACAATTTGCGGAAATACAGGATCGCTTGACAATGAAAAATTCAATGTGATCCTGGCGAACATCAATAAAAATATCCTGCTTTCCTCTATGGATTCATTTGCCAAACATCTTCACGAAGGCGGAGATCTTCTGCTCAGCGGATTTTTCACACAGGATGCTGATGAATTGAAAAGAACTGCAAAAGAAAATAAATTAATATTCAAGTCGATGTCCGGGGAAGGCGAATGGGCGCTTCTTCATTTTGAGAAAAACTGAAAATAATATGACTGTGAAAAAATATAGCATTCTTTTATTCGTGCTGATGTTCCCGCTCGCGATGCGCGTGCATGCGCAGGTGATGCCGAAAAGTTTTACAGACGACCCCGTGAAATTCATCGAGGAGATGAAAGCTTTTTTCGAAAGCTATGATAAGAAAGACGGGAAAGATTACATCGACGAATTCAATGATAAATACTGGGTGACCAATAAAGTGGGCGATGACCTGAAACAGATCTGCTACAAGAATTGCAACGCGATGATCAAAAGAAAATTCAGGCCCGCTCCTGAATTCTACGCCTATTTCAATACCATCAAATGTCTCGCTGATAATGCCACGCCACAAGTTACGATCAATGCGTGGCAGAGTTGTTTCGAAGGGCTCGGCGCCGGAAAACTGAACAAGCCATTTTCCGATTTCATTCTCATGGGAGAAAATCTTTTCAGCGGAAATCGTTTTTTCAAAACTGCAACTGGCGAATGGTGGACCGAAGGAGGATCGTGGAAATTCGAATGCGATTCCATTGCGTCCATTGTTTTTACCAATGTGACTTTGAAAGCGCTCGCGAAGAACGACAGCACAAAGATCATTGGCACCAGCGGAACTTTTTATCCGGGCACAGGAATCTGGAAAGGAAAAGGCGGTCGCGTTACGTGGGAGCGCGCGGGACTAAAACCCGAAGATGAATATGCGGAGCTGAAAAATTATTCCATCATGGTAAAATCATTTACATACGTAGCCGATTCGGTTACGTTTTATGACAAAACCTATTTCATGGGGAAACCGCTGCCGGGAAGGATCACGGAAAAATTAGTGGCCGATGCGCAACAGGCCACTGCAGGATATCCGCGTTTCGAATCGTACAGCAGCCGTTACCAGATAAAATCTATGTACCCGAATGTGGATTACGAAGGAGGATTCACCCAGGTAGGAGGGAAGTTCATTGGTTCGGGAACAAAAGACAATCCCGCTGTTTTTGTTTTTAAACGCAATGGAAAAAACTTTCTCACTGTTTCTTCCACCAGTTTCGCAATTACCAAAGACAAGATATCGAGCCAGAATACCACCGTGAAATTCATGTTCGACCAGGACAGCATTTATCATCCTTCAGTAGATTTCAAATATTTTGTGGACAGTTCGCGTGTTCTTATTTATCGTTCTGATGAAGGCGCTTCTGCTGCGCCATTCTACGATTCATTTCACAAAGTGGATATGTATGTGCAGCAAATAGAATACAAAACCACCGACAATACGATTTACCTGAATTCTCTCCCAGGTTCTACAAAAGCCGAAGCGGAATTTCCTTCTGCAAATTATTACCGCCAGTATCTCTATGATAAATTACAGGGAATAGAACCCGTGCATCCGCTGATCAAGCTGCGGAATTTTGTGCGCGATGTGAATGGAGGAGTGAAATCTTTTACCACGGTCGATCTTTCTCATTACTGGAAAATTGACCCGGTAGAATTGCGCCCGCTTATTATGAATCTTGCCAACCAGGGATTTCTCATTTACGATCCGAATACCGATGTGATCACTTACCTCGACAAATGTGATACGTACATTGCCGCGCGCGCAGGAAAAAAAGATTACGACAATATTATTTTCGAGTCGAAGGTTACACCGGGGCAAGCGAATGGAAAAATAAACCTGCTCAATTACGACATGACACTTTTTGGTGTGCAGGAAGTTACACTCAGCGATTCGCAGAACGTTACCGTTTTCCCGGATAAAGACATGATCATTCTCAAGAAGGACCGCAATTTCACTTTCCAGGGTTCCATTATGGCGGGGCGATTCGATTATTACGGAAAATTATTTTCTTTCACTTACAACAATTTCACACTCGATCTTACCAATGTAGATTCGGTGCGGATATGGATCGACACAGACCATATTGATCCGAATGATCCGAAGGGAGGATATGTGCAGATGAAAGTGAAAAGTGTGATCGAGAATATGAATGGGAAATTGCAGATAGACGATCCTTCGAATAAATCGGGAGTATGGAGTAAAAAATTCGGACAGTATCCGATTTTCACTTCGTCGAGCCCATCTTTTGTTTACTACGACAAACCGGGAATTCAGAAAGGAGTTTACAACCGAGATCGTTTTTATTTCAAACTCGATCCGTTCACCATAGACAGTCTTGATAATTTTACGAATTCAGCATTGAAATTCGGCGGCGTATTTTCTTCAGCAGGAATTTTTCCCGACATCCGCGATTCCATCCGGTTGATGCCCGATTATTCTCTTGGCTTTACACGCGTTGCGCCCCCGGGCGGATACCCGCTCTATGGAGGAAAAGCAAAATTCACGAATCACATGGCCTTGAGTAACCAGGGACTTCGTGGCGACGGAGAAATAGATTATATCACTTCGGTAAGCAAGTCGAATGATTTTATTTTCTTCCCGGATTCCATGAATGGAGTTGCGCAGACATTCAATATGAAAGAGCAGGTGATCAGTGGCAAAACAGAATATCCACAGGTGGATTCAAAAAATATTTACATACACTGGATGCCGAAAAAAGATTTCCTGAATGCAACCAACAAGGATTCTGCTTTTTCTGTTTATGCGGGGAAAGCAACTTTCGACGGCACACTTACGCTGGGGCCGAAGGCGCTCGCCGGAAAAGGAGAAATGGATTTTTCTACTGCGCAGTTACTCTCGCAGCGCATGATCATCAAACAACATATTGTGGATGCCGATACTTCCGATTTCAATCTGAAAGCGATCGCACAGGCCGGCCTCGCATTTAAAACCGACAGTGTAAAAGCCCATCTCGATTTTGAAAAACGTATCGGTGAATTCGAAGCCATAAGCGGGACAGGATCGAAAGTTACTTTCCCGGTGAACGAGTACATCTGTTACATGAAAAATTTCAAATGGTACATGGATCAGAATTCCATTGAGATGAGCGGGGGAAAAGCAAAACCGGGATCGACAGACAAGATTGATCTTGAAGGGCCGGAATTCATTTCCATTAATGCGAAACAGGATTCGCTGCGGTTTCGTGCGCCGAAAGCAAAATTCGATTATCGGAATAATATTATTTATGCGCAGGATGTGAAAGAGATCGATGTGGCCGATGCGCAAATTGTTCCCGACAGCGGAAAAGTTACGATCCGGAAAAATGCTTACATGGAAACGCTCACCAATTCAAAGATCACGGCAAACACCGTAACACAGTACCACCATCTCTTCAATTGCGTAACCGACATCACATCACGCCACAATTATCTCGCTTCCGGCGATTATGCATACGTGGATGAATTGAAAAAAGAACAGATCATTCACTTTGCAAAAATTGCTCCCGATACTTCCGGCCAAACGTATGCCGAAGGAACCATCAAAGACAGTTCTGAATTTTACCTGAGCCCTGCTTTTGATTATCGCGGAAAAGTAATTCTTGCTGCAAACAATCACTTTCTTTATTTCGACGGTTCCACCAGTTTGCATCACGATTGTGCGCTTGGAAAAAGCCGCCTTGCGTTTAAAGGAGAAATTAACCCCGAAGAAATTTATATTCCTGTTTCCGATAATCCTGAGAATGAAAAAGGAGAACCGATCACTTCCGGAATAATGAGTACCGTTACAAGCGATTCAATTCACATTTACGGATCTTTCCTTTCGCCCAAGCAGGGAAAAACAGATGTGGAAGTGGTAACAGCGAGTGGCTATCTTTTTTTCGATAAAGCTTCGCGCGAATACAGGATTTCCAATAAAGAAAAATTAGTAGAGCGATCTCTTCCCGGAAATTATGTGAGCTTCAGCACAAAAACATGTTCCGTTTACGGCGAAGGAAAAATGATGCTCGGCGCCAGTCTCGGAAAAGTGTACATCAACCCGATCGGGAATGCCACGCACAACGCCACCGATCATTCCACTTCTTTCGACCTCACGATGGGAATAGATTTTTTTATGAGCGATAAAGCGATGGATGTGCTCGTGGAAGATATTAATGCATCAACCACACTTTCGGGAACAGATCCTTCGCGTCCCACATTCCAGAGAAGTCTTAATGAAATGATGGGAAAAGATAAAGCGGATAAGATCATTTCGAATCTCACACTTTATGGCAACTACAAGAAATTTCCTGACGAACTGAAATACACTTTCTTTTTCTCGGATGTGAAAATGAACTGGAATCAGAAAATGCACAGTTACATTTCAGACGGAAAACTCGGATTGGCCAGCGTAAACAAAGAACAGATCTTCAAATATATTCCGGGAACTATTGTGCTGCAGAGGAAGAAAAGCGGTGATGTTTTGTGGATCTATTTCAACCTCGACACGCATTGGTACACGTTTTATTATTTTGGCGGAAACATGTTATGTTACTCACCTAATGATAAATTCACCACCATTCTTAAAGAAATGAAGGATGATGACAAAACGGCACCTGATGATTATGATAAAGAACGGCTTGGAGATACGAAAGGAAGGTATAAATTTACAGCCGGAAGTCCGGAAGAGCTTACTGCCCTGAACAAGCTTTTGAAACGTGCAGGCGCCGGAGATGACAGTGACAATGGAAGCGGAGGAAGTGGCGGAGGAAATTAAATAAACAAAAATGACAACCAGCGGAATACTCGGAATGCTTTTCGCTTACCTGCTCGGATCTGTTCCCTCTGCGGTGTGGATAGGCAAAGCTTTTTTCAATACGGATGTGCGCGAGCACGGGAGCGGGAATGCGGGTGCAACAAATACGTTCCGCGTGTTGGGCAAGCGCGCAGGAATTCCGGTTTTAATTATGGATTGTGCAAAAGGATATTTTGCGGTGATGCTCGCTTATTTTATTTCCACGGTTCCGCCCGGCACAGAAGATTTTGTGAATACACAATTGGTTCTTGGAACTGCAGCAGTACTCGGACATATTTTTCCGGTGCTTGCAGGATTCCGCGGCGGAAAAGGAATTGCCACTTTACTCGGCGTTACGCTGGCCATAAATCCTTTTGCCTGTGCAATAGTTGCTGCCTTGTTTATGCTTGTTTTCCTGGGCACACATTACGTTTCTCTTTCTTCCATTGCTGCCGGCATTGCTTATCCTGTGGTGATCATTGTTTTTTTCAAACATCATGTGGTTCCGGCGCACGTGGTTTTTTCCTGCATGGTGGCCATGCTCATTCTCATTACGCACCAGAAAAATATTGAACGTTTGCTGAGCAAAACCGAATCAAAAATGTTTTTGGTGAAAAGGAAAGAGGAAGATGCTTCGGCTACAGGCGAGAAGGAAGAGGAAGTATTATCGTGATGCGCGGATTGAGTTTTCATTTCACAATACAAATTTTCCCTTTTTGAGATGAACCATCTGCGAGTGTAGTGTACCCCATTTCTGTAAATTGTTTTCACATGATTTAAGTATGAGAAACTTAGACATTTATTTTTGTTGATGATGTTGAATTTCTTTTTTGCTTTTTTTTTCTTTGTTCATATCGGTTAACATGTTCATATAGTAAATTTCATCGGGCGTTTTGTAATTCAACGACTGATGGAATCTTCCGCTGTTGTAAAAATGAAAGTACTCGAACAGTCCCGCGTACAAATCTGAATTGGTTTCATAGGCGCTGATGAAAATGTTTTCGTACTTCACGCTTCTCCATAATCTTTCAATGAAAACATTGTCGATCGCACGTCCGCGTCCATCCATGCTGATTTTCGTTTGCGTTCCGTTCCAGATGGAAGTGAATTTTACGCTGGTGAATTGACAGCCCTGATCGGAATTGAAAATTTCAGGAGTTCCAAAAGTATTTATCGCCTCCTGCAAACAGTTCCTGCAAAAATCAACCGTCATGCTCGCCGATATTTTCCAGTTCAACACTTTCCTGCTGTACCAATCCATCACGGCTGTCAAATACATGTAACCGTTTTTCATTGGCACGTAAGTGATGTCGATGCTCCAAACCTGATTCACCCATTCTATTTTCAAATCGCGCAAGAGATATGGATATTTTTTGTGAAGCACATTTGCAAGCGTTGTTTTTTTCTTCGGATAAATTGCGATGATTCCAATCTTGTGCATCAACCGTCGAATGCGTTTGATGTTGATTGAAATTCCCTCGCGCATGAAGATGCTGCTGCACACGCCGCGCACCATAATACGGGCGCAGGGTACACAACTTGTCCGAAAATGGGGGAGCTTACAAAGTCTATAAGAATTTAATGTTACACACACTCAAATTGTACTATATTAGCCTATCGGACGCGCGTATCTGCAGGACCCTCAGAACGCACTTTTTTGTCCACGTGGAGTATTAACAAGTAAAAAGCTTCATTATTTCACAGCGTTTCCCCGTTGCGAAATATTGAATTGTTGGATCAGGTCATTCTTTAGTGAATGATTCTGTAGTGGTCGAGAACAATTTATCGGAATTGATCCTGCCTTGGGAGCTGGTATTTTTATTTATCCCCGGCAGAATTAAAATAGTATCGAATAAACTCTGTACTAACATGCAGGAAATGGTGGAAATATGAAAGGGTTCATAGAAATAGCTGATACAAAGAAAACGATCGTTCTTCCGGAAACGGAAATTCTTCGGCTTGCTACACAGGAAGGTTATACGGTGGTGTATACAAAAGACAGAAAGCAGTATGTGAGTACGCAGATACTTAAGGTGGTCGCGCGGAAACTCGATCCGAAAGTATTTTTCCGTATCCATAAATCACATATCATAAATCTTAAAGAGGTGCGTACCTATGAAAAGGGTGATGGTGGTTGTGTAACCATGAGTGACGGAAGTATTGTAACTGTCGCCAGGAGACAGAAAGTGGAGTTTTTGAAGAGGTTGCGATCATGAGAATGATTTCTGTTTATTTTCTGATCTCCCGGAATGGAGTTCAGATTGGACCGTTAATTCCTTTTTATATACCGTTAATTCATAAAGCACATCCGTTCACTGATTATCAGTTTTAGTTTCAGATTCTTTTAGGTTAGTTGCAGTTCAGTTACTAAATATTTATGCAATACGCATTCATTAACACTCCCGCTTTTCCACCAGAATAATTTTTTAACCCCTGCTTTCATGCGTTTTATTATTTCAAAATGTCCTTGCTCCCGGAGCAAGGGCCTCGGAGGTGTCGCCCCTAACGCGAACACTTTTCCTGTTTCACAATTAGCAAGTGATCCTTGGGATTACTCCGAAGTAGATTAAATGAACTTCAAACTCTATTAGATGTAGGAAAAGAATTACATAACGTCTTAATTAATTGAAATTATGAATAGGCTGATCACAATTTCAGAAAGTATGAGCCTTGGAGAAATCCGGCTTGTACAAAATTTCTATAGAATAAAGGGCAACTCTGATTCCCTCAAGAGGGGAAAATTATTTGACATCCTGATTCAGCGTTGTTCCAAAGATGAGAACGATGTAGCAAAAGAACTCGGATATCCCAATCCCGGAAGCTCTTTTCAGAATCTGAAGCAACGGCTTAAAGCTGATATACTTTCTGTATTACTGATGCAGGAATGTACTTCGAAGTTCAGTACTCCGTATGCAGCGGCGACTTTTGAATGCAGAAGAAGTCTGATACAAGGTGAAATTCTGATGAGCCGCGGTGTCTACGAGGAGTCAATGGATATTTTGAACAAAGCTTCTAAGATCGCATTCAAGTATCAGCTTTACGCAGAACAATTACAGATAGAAGATCTGATAAGAAATCACAATGCATTGAAAGGAAACATTTCTTCTTTTACAGTACTCAACAATTCCATTGAACGCAATTACCGTTCATTGGGAGATGTTCTGATCGCAAAAGAAAAACATTACGAATTGACGAACCCGCGCTTAATGGGTGTAAAATCGCTGCCGGATTATCTTGAACAAGGAAGGAAAGTGATGAATGAACTCTCCGCTCTGAGTTCTTCTACAAAATCCTCCCGAATCAATATGTTCAGAAATCTGGCGGCGATCAATTATTTTTCAGCGTCACGTGATTTTGAAAAGGCGGAATCGTATGCCCGTTTACTTGTTGATGCGTTCGAAAAAGATCATGTGGTTCTTTCAATCTCAAACCTTGCAGGTGCAAATATGGAGCTGGCTAATATTTATCTCAATACGCGGGATTATGGATTGGCAACGGAATTTGCGCAGAAAGCCGTCGATCTTTTCAAGCCGGGAATGATAAATCAATTACATGCATACATCATTCTTTTTTTCGCAACATTCCGTGACGAAAAGTTTGACCGGGCAACGGAAATACTGAGTATCGTGCAGAATCATCGTTTGATCAAATCAAAAAATCATCCGCAAATATCTTCACGTATTCAATTGCTTAAAGCTGCACTGTTGTTCAAGCAGGGGGACATTGAAAAAAGTTCCTACGTTCTCAATCGGGAAAACGAGAGTTCACGCGAAAAAGATGATTGGATCCCCGGATTTTATATGCTCGATCTGCTCATTATGATGGAAAAGAAAGCTTCTGATCTTGCAAACTACAAGTTGGAAGCGTTCCGCAAAATGCTTCACCGGCATGGAATAGATAAACAAGAAATAAGAATAAATGTGATCACCAAAATCATGAAGAATCTTGTAAGAGAGAATTGCAGCTTCGAAAAAATTCTGCCGATACACAAGGCGGAGATCCGGTTACTTTCAGAAGCGAAAGAGAATTATTATTGGAATCCTGCCGGATATGAGGTCATCCGCTTTGACGAATGGTTCATGAAAAAAGTCTCCTGATAAAATAAATCAATATGAACTCCATAAGCCTTACTGAAGAACTATTGGGAATTGATGTGTCTCACAATAATGGTAACATCAATTGGAATAAAGTAAAATCTTCGCACCCGCGGATAAGGTTCGCTTATATTAAAGCAACGCAGGGAGTGGGTTACACTGATCCGCAAGCGAAAAATTTTGGTGCCGGTGCGCTTCAATCAGGATTGCGAATCGGTTATTATCATTTTGCTTCGCTGAATTCTCTTGATATTGTTAAGGATGCACAGGCGGAAGCCGACTATTTCGATGCTGTATTGAAGACCTTATCACCTGCTACTTTACCTCCAGTTCTTGACATTGAAACAAATGAGAAGAGATTAAATACACAACAGGTGGAGGAGTGGATAACTAATTTTTTTCAGCGTATGCAGGCGCACGGACACTTACGCGTGTTCATCTATAGCTACAAACCTTTCTTTGATTCGAACTTACCGGCGAATCACCAATTCGGAAATATGCCGCTCTGGTTAGCGCAGTACCGTAATGTTCCCGCACCTTCACTTCCGCATGGCTGGAATAAATTTACCATCTGGCAATACACGGATAAAGGGAAAGTAGATGGTATCAGCGGCAATTGTGATATGAATAAAGCGCATGCTGAGATTTTTCTTCCGCAGCAATGAAATAATAGTTTTACTTCATGAATGAAAAGAACGATTTCCCATTATTGACCCTGGATGGAATTCTCAGGGAGAGCGTCATTAATAAGGGAACTCCAAAAGAACAACTGGGATACATACTTGAACTTCCTGGAGAGGAGCTCAGGATAGGGGCAGGAGATTCAGATCTGTTGGTGAAAGATGTTTTCGCTGAGTTTGTAAATAAAAATGCCCGGATCTCCGGCCACAGATTTCTTTCTGTGTTTTTTGTGAAAACAATAATCGAAAATCAAGAACTGCCGGGAAATGTGTAATTGCAGTAAACCGAGGATATCCATAAATATAAACGCCAGTGGAACTGGGATGAAGCATTTTTTTCCAAAAACAAATCTTCAGAAGCAAAGATCAACCACTTCCTTTTCCGGAAATTCATTTCGTGCCAATGAAAGCAATCCTGAACTTACAGGTAACACAATTGCCGACAAGTGCCAGGCATTTGCATACATGCTGGGACTTGATGAACCAGTTCCGGAAAGAGTGCTTGAATCTGCGGTGGAAAATTCCGGCTACATGCGAAGACTTCTCTTGAGTAAGGATAACATTCCTGTTCTGTATGATCTTTTGAATAATCCTCCGGGAAACGGAACAACAAAGAATTCATTTTCGAATGCCCAGCTTATTTCCAAGGCGGGAAAAGCATTAATGCGATGGGCTGTTTCCGGTTTCCCAACCGTTTCAAAAGAAAAACTGAAGACGAGAGAAGACGCGTGCCTTTCATGTCCCAACCTCGTTGATCCGGTTTCAAACCTCCAGCGTTTTTCTGCGCCTGCATCTGCAGGAACAACGATCGGTACGCGCACAGGAAACATGAGTTGCTCTTCCTGCGGATGCGTAGTGCAAAACAAGATCCTTCTTGCAACGGAATCGTGCCCTGAACATATTGCCGGAAATATTGCAGTGAGCAGGTGGGGGGAGGGGATGAAGTGACTGGATTCATTTTGTTCAACTTCAAACTAATGTAGGTCGTAAATTTTTGAAAATTACCAATATCTAAATAGAGTGCTCATCAGCTATTTTTTTAATAGAGTCTCAAATCCTTATGCAAAATGGAATCCAACGAAGATACTTCGCAGACCGCAAGTAATGAAAAAGCTGAAATGTCTAAAGCCATCAAGAAGAAAAAATCGAAGGGAAAAACAACTCGTTTAAGGCGCATGTTGAATCGCCTTGAAAACAATTGGCCTTTTGCTATTGGTTCAGTAATTGTAGCCATAGGCATTGTTGCCACAGGAGTTTGCAAATACGGTTGTCAAGGAGCAAATGAAATAAAGACCGGATTTAACAATATCAAATCCTATTTTAACCCTACTAATACCACCTATTCAAAAATCCTGAAGGACCCAGAAGGAAAAATTTTGATGGAGATAGTCAGGAATTATTATAGCGACGTTGCGTATGGAAAATTTAAAGCAACGAATTACTTTGCTTCGCATGTAAATAGGTATATTTTGGTAAATGACCTTAGTGTGTTACAAGTTGATTCGGTTTACAAGAAAAACAGTAAAGATTTTATTTCCCCTAACTGTGATATTTTAGATTCTGCTTTCTTATTTAAGAAAGATGAATCGAATACAAAGACACTTGATTTTTGGGTAAAGATGACCTGCTTCAGGCAGTCAAGGGGAAAATACGAAAGCTGTTTTGTACGTGTTGAATTTGTATTTGACCCTACAGACAAAATCATTGTCTTAAATGAACTGAAGTATAAGGATTTGAAATTTTCCGCTGAGAAAGGATAATCTATGAAACTGCGCAGATTGTGTTTTCAATTCTATTTCTTTTATTTTTAGTTTCGACTTTTGCAGGAGATAGGTAGCGGAAGCGAAAATATTTCAAATAAATAAATCTATCATGAAAAACGTAACCTTATTTTTCTTGCTCAGCATTTTCGCAACTATAGACCTCAGCACTCGTAAATGCACTGGCTCAGCAAACTGTTCTGCTTGTAAGAACTGTAAATACTGCGCAGTTAAAGCGACATGATGAATGTGCTGTGTTGTCCAGATGGTGCGGTTATCCTTTGCGTACTCGAGGCGAATGAAAATTATGGAATAACTAAAATGAAAATCGCTGGACTTGGGGAAATTCTGCTCGTACCTTCAGGCCAAAACACGCAGCTAAAGCAACGTGTTATTGAATGGTTAACGATTTTAAGTAAGGAGCCAGATTCCTTCCAAATAAACCACTCCCTTCTCTGCGCTTTGTAAACCCTCTTGCCATGCCTTCTTGATCATGGCTAATTGTTCAGGAGTGAAATTCGCTGTCACCTTTAAGAGATTCGCTTTTACATAGGAGCCCTTGATCAGAATTAAGAACTGATCGAAACTTGCAAGCCCTTCACGAATGGAGTAATAAGCCATTTTCCCTATTTCAGTGGCTATTCCTCCAAGATTAGCGACTTTAAGATGTGTAAGTAAATTCTTTGCGGCATCATTAAATCCTGTGCGCATTTTTGACGCCAGTGCAATTCTGTCGGCAAGCTTCGCGTCGATCTGTTCGAGTTGTTTCGCAGTTTGAAGCGCCTTGTCAAATTCGACAACATCTCCCGTTGCAGCAAGAGCTTTTGCCGGACCTTCGAGCACTTTCAATCCTTTTGCAACAATAGCTAAATCAAAAAGAGCACCTGCAATGGAAAGGAGAAAAACATCAGATCGCGCATAGCGGCATTTCGTCTTTCATGGCTGAAATAGTTTCGTACTAAGAAATGAATTGCGGAAGCATGACGAAGCCATTGATGGCAGCACAGACAATTAATTTGAGTAAACGAAAAACGGGAGAAATCTCTCGCGTTTAAATTATTTGCTAAACCAATGATGTCGTTCGTGTCTTCATAAATTTAATGGCTTGATGCAATCAAGCCATACTCCTCCCTGCAATACATTGCTTCTCCGTTCTACAAATCAAAATTGATCTTGTCTGCAAACTTACTGAAACGTTTGATCCATCCATTTTCAATTATAGGTTCAGCCTTCAGCATTTCACTGATATCAGCTAGGTTTTCTTTTTGCCCTCCATTTTCATAGTACAGTTTGAATTCTTCGTTTTCCTCTAGCACCCGGAGAAAGTCAAAAAGTGTACCCGATATTTTATGGTAAGTGTAATGTTCTATTTCTTTTTTTTGAATATCTGTCATGTTTTGAAACAGGTTTTTGTACTCTTTTGTTTCCGCCAAATCTTCAACCTTATTGACAATAAATTTGTATTGCCTGTCAAAGACTTCTTTGATCACTTTTTGTCCAAACTCATCGAGTATTTCCTGGTTAGTTTTCATGACTGTGTATTTTATTTATTTAACCCGTTCCATGGAATATTTGTAATTTTTTCTACACCCTGTATTTTGAGATCCTCAAGCCCTTTAACTACCCACCCCGTTGCTATATCTTTAGGAATGCCAACGTTTGTCATGGCTTTTATTTCGATCTCCGCCATATCGCCAATAGTAAGAGTTTTGCCAGTCAGGGGTAAGTTGACGGGTAAATGTTAAGAGCATCTATCTATGAATGAAGGTGAAGTTGTATTTTTACATATATCCGAAACAGCAATTGCGTTCAGAATGAATTCCTGCAGTTTTGTTTTATGTTTCCTGAATGTATCGGTCTTTTATGTTAATAAGAAAGTCATTTTTTTTCTTTTTTCTTTTTCTTTGTGGACTTTCGCTTTCAGCTTCCGGATTGAAAAAAAGAATTCCTGTCTTGAATGCAATGCCTCAAAAACCTATCGTCATCCGACTATATTCTGATACAACAATTACTTATTATTTCAGCAGGGATGAGTGGAAAAGCGTGGTAAATACTTTTCATGCAGATTCAGCGGCAAAGGAAAACTATATGAATTTCATAGACTCAGTTCAGTTGCAATGGGGTGTTATTATAACAGATCTGCTGCCCAATTATCCTCCTGATAATTCTCACCTGAGCCCGGTCTCTGCAACATTTCAGATTTTTGAAAAACTTTTTTCAAAGGGGCATTTCTACGCCATTTATTCGAATGGAACAAATGTCAGGATGATGAAGTCGAATTCAAAAAGAACAAGGACGGGGAAGATCCGTTATTTTCGGGATGCAAGCACGGGTGTGATACTTTACTATATATCATCACGGGACAAAGTGCCTTTTTGAATATTATTAATTATGGTGATGACTAATATCTTGGGACAAAGGAAGTGAAAAAAATTACGCCTCAGGATTTTTGCCGGTTAATTCATCCCATTTCAAACGTCCTTCGCATTTCGCCAATACGTTATTGAACCGCTCTACGTCGGTAATCTTGCGTGTATTGTAACGATAAGAATACTCAAAGCAATAGCGATGCAAATGAGTCGGCGTAACATGGTGATAGATTCCATTGATACCACGCTTTAATTGACTCCAAAAGCCCTCAATCGTGTTCGTGTGAACGACCCCATTCACATACTGACCGTTGCCATGTTTAACCACCGCATGATTGTATAAGCCTTTCAACTTTCTATAAGGCTTATGTTCGTCCGTGTAAATTGTTGCGCCTTCTTCGACACGATCTACCATAATTGGAATGAGAGTTTTTGAATCCACATTAGAAACAGGAGTTGCGTAAACATCTCCTCCACGTTTCAATATTCCGAAAATCGGTGTCTTACTTATCAAACTTCTTCCAGTGTCATTCTTACCACGCTTGCTTGCGTGTTTGTTTTTCGCAAGTCCACCGTAATAAGATTCATCAATCTCGACTTCACCGGTGAGAAGTTCCGGTGCTTTATCTTTCAGCATTTCACGAACACGGTGTAAAATGAACCAAGCTGTTTTCTGTGAACATCCAATGTCTTTTGCCAATTGATGTGAACTAATTCCTTTCTTGTGCGCTGTGATAACGAAGATCGCTTCAAACCAAAGATTCAATTTGATCTTCGTGTTCTCGAAAATAGTTCCGGTTGTTACAGTGAATTTTTTGTATCCGTGTTGCCATAGTAGGTGAAAAATTGGTAGCGTATCAGTTTGAAGTGGTGTCAGCGTTTTCTAACCTGGCACAGACCGGTGTTGCGACTCAAACTGATACACTACTGAAAAATTTCATCCGAAATTATTTTCTATTGCTGTAAAAAATGCTCTTCCCCGCTCTTTACTAAGAATTGATAATCAACGTTTAGTATTCAGGGGTTTATCGGAATAACTCTCTTCCGGCCGTTTTTTTTGTCCGATAAGTTGTCTGCGATATTCTTCATTTTTATAATGCACTTATTCTATGCAATATGAAAATAGCAGATTCGCCTGAAGTGTTTTTTTCGGAAGAGCCGATGTTTGATTCCGATGGCCTTCTCAATACAAAAGGATTGGAAAGAAACAATGCACAACTTGAAAAAGAATATGCATGGATTGAAAACCTTTTTGAAAAATCAAACCAGGGCGAATTTGGCTGGGATGCCGACGCTCTTCCTGATTGCCCCTTCACAAGATTAGTAGGGTCGCTCGGTTTAAGCAGAACAGAACGGATATTGCTTTTGCTTTCACTGGAACCGCATTACAGTCCGGCAAATATTATCAAACGGGTCTCAAAACTTTCCGAAGGGGAAAAACAAGCTTCCACTCTCGGATATTATCTCGACCCATTTTCCGGTAATTATTATCCGACACTTCAAACCTTATTTCTCCTTTGTGCGGACACCGATCCTGCAGCATGGCGTGTTTCTGAACAGGAAGTTATTCATCGCGGAAGATTGATGAAAGAACAGATTATTCTGTTGCGCGAAGTCGATGAACGCGTTCGCATTGGAAATCGTCTGAATTCCCTCATCGATCTTGCAACAGAATATGTGGACTATCTCCTTCACGGAAGAAGACCCCGACCTGATTTCGGAAGATCTTTTCCGGCAAGATGGGTAACGACAAATCTTGGTTGGGAACAACTTGTACTGAACAAAATTACGCGAACAGAAATTGACGATGTGATGGATTGGGTTGCACATGGAAAAGAAGTAATAAAACGAACGGGGGGAAAGATCAACAAAAGTTTCCCGGTTTTATTTTACGGCCCGCCTGGAACCGGAAAATCATTCACTGCAAAACTGATTGGCAAACAATACGGGAAAGATGTGTTCAGGATTGATCTCTCCATGATCGTTTCAAAATATATTGGAGAAACAGAAAAAAATCTTGCATATCTCTTTGATCGTGCCGAGAGCAAAGACTGGATACTTTTCTTCGATGAAGCAGATGCTCTCTTCGGCAAGCGAACCGGCATCAGCGATTCAAAAGACAAATGGGCCAACCTGGAAATGTCATACCTGTTGCAGCGAATGGAAGAACACGAAGGGCTTTGTATTCTTGCAACCAACCTCAAACATAATCTTGATCCGGCTCTCACGCGGCGATTCCAGGCGCTCATTCATTTTCCTTTTCCCAAACCGGAAGAGCGAATTCAAATATGGGAAAAGAGTATTCCGCCGGGATTTGAATACACAACGGATATCAGTTTTTCCAAGCTTGCTCATTTTGAATTGAGCGGTGCGGGAATTGCCAACGTAATAAAAGCAAGTTGTGTGAAAGCCACCAAGCGCGGCGATCATGTGTTGAATGCAACTGATATCAGCCGTTTCATAAGGATCGAATATGCCAAAGACAGCAGGACTCCCTGATAAATGATTTTCTGTATGAATAATTTTTGATCAATGGGGATCGGGAAAGAACTTCTTCACAAGCGTGAAGACCGTTCATCGCTGCAGGACGACTGGTACCTGCAGCGGCGCAGAGAAATTGTGCGCAGGCAGAACGCACCCGTTCAGGCGAAGCTGGAAATTTCTCATCCCGACGATCCACATGAAAAGCAAGCCGAAGCAACCGGAAAAGCAGTAGCGGGCGGAAGTGAAATAAAGGTGCAGCGTCTGGCAGAAAACCCCGGCAGCGTTTACAAAAAGGCGGAAGGCAATGTAACGACCGTGCCCGAAAATTTCCAGCACTCACTCGAAAGCAGTAAAGGCGGTGGAAATAAAATGGAGGAGCATACGAAGAGCGCGATGGAAGAAAAAATGGGCGCCGACTTCAGCGGTGTGAACATTCACACGGGAGCGAATGCGCACGACATGAGCGAAAACATAAATGCAAAAGCGTTCACGCACGGACAGGATGTTTATTTCAAGAATGGAAATTATAATCCCGATTCGCACCAGGGAAAAGAATTGCTTGCACATGAGTTGACGCATACGGTGCAGCAGAAGGATGGAGTGAACAGGGAAGTGATGAGGCAACCGGATGCTCCAAAGAAAAAGGAGGTTAGAGACAAAACATACGTTGCTCCTCCGTTAATACAGAGACCTGTTTATCCTGCTATCCTAAAGAATGTCAGGCTTGATAAAACAAAATCAGCAAGCGAGGCTCTCAAAAAACGGAAGGAAAATTTAGCAGATCAGAAGAAAGCTGCTAAAAAAACCGGGAAAGGCAAAACGAAAAAGAAAATAAAAGGTAAAGCCATTAAAGCTGGCAAGCAGATCAAGAAGTCAATTAGTAAAACTGGAACGAAGCAGAATGTATTTGTGCCGGTCAAAAAGAAACCGCAGCAATTCAAACCTCAATCCCCGGTTGGGAAGAAACACAAGCCTACTCCTTATATAGAGAGTGAACTGAATAAATTCAAGACAGAGGCAGGTGCGGTGAAAAACAGGATTTCTGCTTCGGGAAATGCTGGAATTCAAATCATAAGATCAGCGGCCAAAGCGGAAAAACTTGCAATAGACATAAAGGCTAAAGCCACATTGAATTCCGTCAATCTTCTTTTCGATGGAACAATAAGTAAAATAAGATTGGCAGTCAGGAAAGCATATACCGACACTGTACGCGGAAGAATACTCGCTATCGCCAAGGTAAAAGCTGATGCAAATGCCAAGTTAAAAGAACTGGATAAAAAGACGAAGGATAAACAAGTTGAAGTTGTCGCTCTTGGTAACAAATATGTACAGGCAGCAGAAAAGAACAGGGCTGACTTGCTCAAGATGGCAAGAGACAAAACCTTTGCCCAGATCGCAAAAGTAAATGCAGAGTCAAAAAAGATAATTGATGGTTATGCAACCGACCCGAGAAGTGTAAGGATCAATACCAACATTTCTGATATGGCTAATGAGACCAACAAGTCTCTTCTTGAAAACGAAATTACACTTGAAAAAACCATCAATGATAATTCGGACGACCTCGTAAAAAAATACAAAGATGAATATACAGATGCGTATGGAGATCTTCCTGATGGAAAGGATGCTGCCGCTGACCAGATCAGAAAACTGCGGGATGATACTGTAGACCAGATCACCGTGTCTGATACAAGCTCACTTGACCAGCTCAAAAAGAATTCTGAAGATCTTATCAATCAATTACTCGATAACAAACTCAAAGCCACAAACCATGTGAGGAAACTTGTTGGTGATGGCAAACGTGCTATTGATGCTCAGGCAAGAGATGCGGAAAATAAGCTGAATGGAAATATTGCTGACCTCAATGCAAGTATTGACAAAGTGGAGGCTGATGCGGATGCTAAAACACCGGGACTCACTAATAAACTCGCAAAGAAATATTTCAATAAGGGTTATGCCCTTTTCAAAAAGACAGAAGCGGACTTTAATAAAAACCTTCCTTTATTCATTACACAGGCGAAAGATATTTTCAGCAAAGGTTCTGCTACCACGAACGGATACCTCGATTCTACTTACAATGACATGATCTCGCCGGCTCAGAAATCAGGAGAAGGAATGGTAAAGAGCGCAAGTGATACTTCTGCTAAATTGATAAAAGTGTTCAATGATTCGGAAGCGAAAGGGTTGAAGGGAATGAATGACGTGATCGATGAATATGTGAAGAAACTGGATGAGAGCATAAAGAAATCTGGCGATCAATGGGCGACTGAACTTACGGACAGTTACAAAGAGATCAAAGACAAGGTTGATGAAACCATCAAGAAAGGAGATGATGCAGTCGCCTCTTCCATTTCTGACATGAAGGATGAAGCGCTGCAATTATCTACCGAATATGAGGCAACTTATCTTTTGAGAAGTTTCGGAGCAATGTTCTGGGGATTCCTGAAAAAATTAGGCAACATATTGCTCTGGCTGCTCAAATGGATCGGCATAATTCTTCTTGTCATCGTTGCGATCATTATTATCATCGCGCTCCTGCCTGAAGCACTCGGTACACTCGTCGCAACTATTCTTGAATTACTTATTACATTCATCATCGACGCGATCGGCATTATGATCGCCGACCTGATGGCATTCCTTGCCACTGCGTTCATGTCTGCGCTCATGACTGTGTTCATGGATCTGTTCGTTGCTTATGTGCTGGTGAAGATTGTGGATATTCTCACGAGCGATAAACTCAGCATGCGTCAGAAACAGGAGCAAGGAGGTGATAAACTTTTTGATCTTTCTCTCATCGTCGTTACCGAATGGTCCAAGATCACGGAATTCCTCGGACTCACGGAAGAAGCCACGGCATTCGATCGCGTACTCGCAAAAGCGGGAGGAGATGAAGAACTTGCGCGGATGTTGCTGGAAGCGGGAAAAGAAGCAGAAGTGTTAGCACTGCTTGAAAAAGTTAGTGCAGTAGAACTCGAAACACTTCTGCTTAAACTGGGTAAGGCATCCGAAGTGGAGCGCTTCCTGCCAATGGTAGGTGGCGATGCAAAATTGCTCACCTCACTGCTTTCGAAAGTAGATGATGCAGCTCAGTTGGAAAGAATGCTTTCGAAAGTGAAAGATGCGAAAGATCTTGAACGTTTACTTGGCGAAGCTGGTAATGCCACCGAACTTGAGAATGTGCTGAACAAGTTGCCGGAAGGAACGAGTGTGGAAGGGAAGACGTATGATACGTTGAAAACGGAGGCGGAAGGTGCGGGGGAAAATTCTGTAAATAATGATACAAATCCAAAAGGAAATAAGAATAAGCCTGAAGAAGACCTTGAGGCAGCAAAGAAAAAGGCACAGGAATTAGCTGGTAAACAATGGAATGATTTTGAGTACGCAGATCTAGGAACAAACAAACCACTCTGTTTCCCTCCTGGCACCATCGTCAAAACGCCATTGGGAGATACAGCAATTGAAAACTTAAAAGTTGGAGACGAAGTTTACGCTTATGATATTGGAAAAGAAGAATTGGTAATCAGAAAAATTACATGCCAATTTTCAAATTGGACAGATCGTTTAATAAAGATAAAAATTGATGGGGAAACAATTGAATCAACTTTTAACCATAATTTCTGGGTTGAAAGTGAATCAAAATGGTTGCCGGCCTTATTATTAAAGGAAGGAATGAAGTTAAAGCTTCTGAATGGCAAAGATGTCCAAATTGAAGCGGTAGAAAGTTATTTCAATGTAATCGAAACATACAATTTTGAAGTAAACATTACGAGTAACTATTTTGTAGGCAATAGAGGTGTCCTTACTCACAACAAGACTTCTGCATTCGCTGACTTAACAAAAAGAAACTCTTATATTTATGAAATAATCAATCCTGCCAATGATGGGATTGTATATGTGGGTAAGACTGACCGAACAATTGCCGAACGTTTTGCGGAGCATTTAAAAGACTCCAAAAAACTTGCTTGGAAAACTGGAAGATATTATTGGCGAATGGCGGAGTCAGGATCATGGACAACATACGAAACGGCTGTTTGGGAACAGCACTATATTATGAAAGATGGTGGATTAAATAAACTTGAAAATGCACAGAGTGGAATCACCGAGGCAAAGTTTAATCTTTATAAGAAATTACATAATCCTTGTTTAATGCCATGATGAAGAAAAAGATAAATGCTGGAGATATTTTTTCTATCGCAATCAGTAATGGAAAGTTTATTGCTGGAAGAATATTACTTAATGTTCACAAACAATGCATTAACTCAGATCTGTTAGATGACGACTCGGTCTTTGTTTTTTATGGGTCTTCGATTCTGATCGAGATATTTAAGGGGTTATATGATCAGCCAGTTACTCAAAAACAGGAAGTTCTTATAAAAGGATTTTTTGTAGATACTTTGGGAATTGAAGATGATCTTTGGAAAATAACAGGATATCAATACCCGACTCCCGACGAACTTGATTTTCCAGAAAATCTTATAAGAACACCTAATAAGATTTATTTCTCTAAAGGAGAAATAAAAATTCCAACGTCACTTGACAGGACTGATTTTGAAAAAATAAACACTTATCCTTCGATTATTTCATCATACGCAGTTGCGGATATTGGCTTGCATTATCTCGGATTAGACAAACTTATCGATCCAAAATTTATCAAGTCTGCCGATTTGACAAAAATGGATTTGAGATTTAATGAGTCACAACGGGAAAGTATTTTTGAAATATTAGATGAAGATAAAAATTTATCCTACCACGCCATGGCAACGAAGCATGGCTACGATATTTCGCGTTTTTATTAATAGTCGTTACTGAATGGTCGAAGATCATGGAATTCTTAGGCCTGGCCGAAGAAGCTACCGCGTTCGACCGCATCCTCGCGAAAGTCGGAGGTGACGAAGCACTCGCACGCAGCTTGCTTGAAGCAGGAACAGAGACGGAAGTATTGGCGCTGCTTGAAAAAGTAAGTGTTGTAGAACTTGAAACACTTCTTCTCAAACTGGGTAAAGCATCCGAAGTGGAACGCTTCCTCCCTATGGTTGGTGGCGACGCGGAGTTACTTACGTCCCTTCTGTAGAAAGTAGATGACGCGGCACAACTGGAGCGGCTGCTTGGAAAAGTGACCGATGCGAAAGATCTTGAAAGATTACTTGGCGAAGCTGGTAATGCCACTGAACTTGAGAATGTACTGAACAAGTTGCCGGAAGGAACGAGTGTGGAAGGGAAATCATTTTCCCAATTGCAAGAGAAAGAAATTATTTTTCACACTAAGGCAGCTGATAAAGGTTTTCCGGGAGTAAAAGTTACAAAGAATGGTGGCCCAGATTTTTCAGGTACTGATTACTTATATCCAGTAGTAGAAGGTCAGCAGAATATTGTAAAAATCAGACTTACCGGAGGCAGGTATGGAGATTTTAAAGCAGCGAATGAAGCAGCTGGATTTCCAGGAGCCAAAGCACCTGATGGTTACACCTGGCACCACCTTGATGATTTTAATCCTGCTACGGGTGAATCTACTATGCAATTAATTACCCGTGAAGCGCATGAAGCAACATATCCTCACAAAGGATCAGTTTTTCAATATGAGCAAGCTAATGGAGTAAAGTATAAATAATATAAATTTGCAAGTATTATGAACCACAACAATTTTACAGGAGTCAAAGAACCTGTCAGTGATGTTGATCTGCAGGAAACAGAAGTGAAGTTGAATTTTATATTCCCACCTGAATTCAGAGAACATTATCTGAATTTCAACGGAGGATCTCCAGACAAATATCTGTACAAGCATTATGATTCGATATTTGTTGTTCAACAATTCTTATCAGTAAAGTATGGCAGGGATACGTTTGATTCTGCATTTTCAAACCTCAGAGAATTAATCCCCCATCATCTCATACCATTTGCATTTGATCCGGGAGGAAATTATTATTGTTTCAGTACCGACAAGGCAGATTTTGCTTCTATTTATTTTTGGGATCATGAAAATTATGACGACCCTCACTCTGGTACTATTCAAATCAGCAATTCACTTACCGATTTTTTGTCAAAGCTTGCTCCAGAAGATTAAAGAGCTAACTCAGGTTTTCAAACCGGAGTTTTGGTATGAAGTTATGAAGCGAGTAAGCTGAAGTCAATTTATTTCCACTTCTATATTATGGGCATCTCTAACAACCCGATTTTTCGATTTATTTTTTGTTGACATTTTTTCACTGAACATTTTTTGAAGCGTTGGATTCAGAAATTAAAAAAGTATTTCCTTTTTAGAATTTGGCCAATTGCATTTTCTGCTCATCGAGCATTCATTTCCTAGGCGATCTTAACTTTAAGTTGTGTGAGGCGGAAAAGATTGTAGGTAATGTTCATTATTCCGATCGTGGCGCGCACGTTTACAGAACAACAATTGCAAATCTTAAATTACGAACCTAACTTTATCGGCTTAAGTAAATCTGCAAATGCTTCTAAAGGTTCGCAGACATTTTTGGAATGGATGCAACATAAGAGTTCAGGCATATATGTTGAAGAAACATTCAGAGCAGAGATGATTATTCGTGAACAACAACTCGAAATCGAAATACAAAGAATGATTGATAATTTCCTTAAATAAATAAATTATGTTCGACCACACGCGTCTTAAACGTTTATTACCGAATTTCAGAATTGTTGAAAATGTCTCCGCTTTGGGAGCTCCAGTTCCTGAAAATTGGAAAAGTATATTGAACATATCGGATCAGGATGAACGTAAAAAGAAGGTCATAGAGACTTGGACAAATTGCTTTCCAAACCAGGAAATGAGTAATACTGTTCTGGCAATGACGGAATTTTTAAAGCAGGTAGAACTTATTGCAAGTGACTATGGAACTTCACTTCTTTACTCCTTTGATGTGAAAGGAAAAATTCATTTCAGGGAAGGCCGGAATCCACTTGAGAAAAAGATAAGACCAGATGTTGCTACAATATGGCAAGCACTACCTGAACCGTTACAGAAATTCTATAGTGGTTTACATGATGGATGGTTCCAGGCTGGCTCGGAAGCAATGGGGCCGCTACCATCTGCCTCTATTACTCCCCTCAGCACGGAAGAATGGGGAATTCTTCAGAACATCAGAATAGATTTTGATCTGAAAGATGTTATTACACTTTTCTCCAATGGTGGTGGAGGTTATTTGTGTCTTAATACTGCAACTTCTCCCGCGAAGAGTTTGATATGGTGGAGCAGCCAGGCGCCTGATATAGATGTTGCTTTTTTCGACGTACTTGATGAGTGGACAACAATGGGATTGGTTGATTAAATAAACTTGAAAATGCACAGTATGGAATTGTAAGCTCCCCTGAAAATCGGACAAGTTAAAAGTTGCGCTCAAAACAGCAGCTTACAATGATTGCTCAACTAAAGCTGTTACGCTGATCGACAATCTGAAAATACAAGTTGAATCCAACTGTAAGACCGTATCAACCGAATTTACCACTACAGCCACGCAAGCGCAGGCAGGTATTCTGAAAACATTGCTGGAGACAAGAACAAAAGCAACCGATGCAATGAAGGATGCGGTTGATCAATGTCTAGCGGGAATGGATAAGACCGCCGCTGACAGTGTTGCGCAATGGTCACAGGAATTGATCGACGGAAAAACGGAGATCACAGGAAAAGTGGATGACGTGCTGGAAGAAAATCGCGGAATGGTAACAGATGCTAAAGATGCAATTGATAGTGAAGCCGAGCAATTAGCAAGTGAATGGGAAGCTACGTATTGGGCCCGCCAGATCCTCTCTGTTATTGGTGACATCATTCTTTTAGTGGTAGAGATCGTACTCACTATCATCGCCATTGTGATTGCTATTGTTCTTCTTGTTCTCGCCATCATCGCATTGGTGCTTCTTATTGTAGTGCTTATAGATCTGATCGTTGCAGCTATTGCTTACCTGGTTGGGCTTTTAATTGATCTTGTTGCGGAAGCTCTTGTTGCCATTTTAGGAGACTCTGTTGCCGAACTGGGAGTAGGATGGGCGATGAGGTTATTTCTACAGAATGCTTTCCGATCGGCATGGATGGCTGTTGCTGGAGTGATCTCGGAGCATTTTGCAGCTTTAATGGTCGTACTGGCAAATGCTGCGCCGTTCTTCGATGCTGTAATTATTGCTGATATTATTTACGGTGCAGGAGAGTGGGTCTATAGTTTTGCCCCATGGCTTACCGATGAACAGAAAAAGCAACTCAGGGTAGACGGAAGTATCAAGGTAGTTACGGGTGTACTTTTCAAATGGTTTGAAATACTCCGTTTCCTGAAAGGTGAGAAACCCCCTATTTCACTTACACCGGAAATGCAACAGTTAGAGGATCAGATGGCGAAGGATGCGGCGAAGAAAAAAGCAGGTCAAAAAACGACAGATGTAGCAGAAAAGGAAGCTGTAGAGATTGTAAAAAGAAACAAGGCTTTCAGGGTAAATGTTTTTTTGGAAATGGAAAAAGTTGGAATTAAGATACCAGAGAAATTTCAAAGCTTGTTTCAATGCCATCACGTCATTGAGTTTAATTTTGCGAATGATGCGACTTTTGGCCCATTCCTCAGAAAAATTGGTTTTGATATTGAAAGTGCGGCTCAAAATGGAATTCCATTATTGAGTAAGCCCTACGCAAATGTCCTTAAGGAAAATCCGGGAATTTTGACGGAGTTTCCTGAAATTAAAATTTGGGAAAAACTACCCCAGCATTTGGGGCCACATCCTGAGTCTTACAATAATTTAATACAAACTAAACTTCAGGTAATTTATGACGCCTTTTTGATTGATAAAAATTCGGATAAGGCTTTGACGAAAGTGAATAACTTGGTTGACGAAATAATTGGTAAATTTGATTCAGGTGAACTTAAATTGAGAAAAAAATGAGCGTGAATTATTTCATTCTTGAACGTGATACAAAACCAGGGAATGCATTTGTTACAAAAGCGGAATATTCACCAGATCTGGCAGAGTTAATGTTAAAGGGAGAATCAATAGTTGATCCACCTTTAATTAACCTGTTCTGCGATAAAAAACCTATTGCCTTTCCTGATCTTTTAAGTGGTGTAATGCCACTGCCAATTGTTTCTTCTGAATTGAAAACCTTGATAGAATCTTCGGGAGACATGAACGCTATTTTTTTCAAAGTGAATTTGTATTTTGATAGACAAAGCTTGAATTCCAACTATTGGCTTATGCACATCCTCAAGAATGTAGATGCGTTTAACTGGGAAAAGTCAGATTATATTGCAGAAACATGGAATTCTGGGTCTAAAAAAATTGTAAAATGGACACCGGATAAGATCAAAGAGATTCCGTCAGAAGAAGTGCCTACAATTGATGAAGTGAAAAAAATCATTCTACTGGAGACGGCCATAAGGGATCGCTCTGTATTCAGAGTGAATGGAATTCGAACATACATTTTTTGTAATGACTCAATTAGGGATCTTATTATCAGCCATGGAATGACTGGCATTTATCTGGCTGATCCGTTGAATTATGATTCCTGGAGAATGTAGGTTATAGATGAATAAAATTTCTGAAGATTCTTTTGAAAAGACCTTTGCTCTTATAAATTTTGAGAGTGAAATTAAAAAAATGCTTGTTTCGGAGGAAATCCTTAATGACCCTGATTACAAAGCTCCGGTTAAGAAATACTTGGCGTTAACTGCTCACCTCACTGCTTTCGAAAGTAGATGATGCAGCTCAATTGGAAAGAATGCTTTCGAAAGTGAAAGATGCGAAAGATCTTGAACGTTTGCTTGGAGAAGCCGGTAATGCTACCGAACTGGAGAATGTATTGAATAAGTTGCCTAAAGGGACGAGTGCGGAAGGAAAGACGTATGATGCGTTGAAAACTGAGGCGGAAGGTGCAGGAGGAGGCGCAAGATTTGGTGAACGCAAGATTTCAAATCAATTGTACAGCAAACTCCGTAAAGGAACACCAACAGACGAAATAAGAGATATGGTTAATGAAGGGCATGTAAAAGGTTCTCCAGATCCTGTCTTACCAGGTAAATTTATTGATGGAGTATTAGAGGCTGACCACATTGTTTCAATGGAGAGAATTACCCGAATGGAAGGATTTGAATTATTAACAGAAGAGCAACAATTGCAAATCTTAAATTACGAACCTAACTTTATCGGCTTAAGTAAATCTGCAAATGCTTCTAAAGGTTCGCAGACATTTTTGGAATGGATGCAACATTGTCTTAGCCCCCTAATGAACTGGACAAAATTGCAAAAACAGTTTTGTCACACTAAATTAGGAAACCATGTCAAAAACCAGACGCAAATTTTCACCTGAAGAACGCTTGTCGATTATTCAGGAATGCGATCGTGAAGGACAATCCATCACGTGCCGCAAGTACAATCTCTCTCCCTCTCTTGTTCAACGCTGGAAGCAGAAGTATCTCTCCAAAGGAATGGAAGGGTTGAAACGGAATTATCACCGTGTAGATCCGGAAGTAAGAAAACTTGAAGAAGAGAATGAGCGATTGAAAAAGATCGTTGCCAAGCAGGCGCTTGAGATCGAATTCAAAACAGAACTGCTCAAGCATGCGCCGATCGACTACTTAAAAAAAAAGAGGTCATGAGCGTGTATGCGTACAGCGTATCGGTATCGCGCATGTGCACATGGTGCTCGATTCCGCGCAGCGTGTATTACTACAAGCCGGGAGAAAACTCTGCGGGGCGCAAACCAAGTACGCATACGTGTACACGCGATGGTGAATTGGTGAGTAACGAAACCGTTGTGCAGGAAATCAAGCGTACACTTGGTATTGAGTTCATGGACTCTTACGGGTATGAATACATGAGCGTCGAATTGCAGCAGCAGTACATCATCAATCACAAAAAAGTTTACCGGCTCATGGATGAAAATAATCTGCTGCTCAATAAGACGATCCGCACGAGTGGCAAGCGGCAGTTCGTGAAGTTCCGCACGATCAACGCAACATACTCATTGGAGTATTTAAGCATGGACATCAAGTACGTTTGGGTGGAAGGAGAAAAAAGGAATTACTATCTGCTCACGGTGATCGACGTGTACAGCAAGAAAGCTCTTGGTCATATATTTAAACGCTCTATCCGCAAGCACGATGTGATCCAACTGCTCCGGCGCATTGATCAGCGCAACGGGATCAAAGGAGTTATTATCCGTAACGACAACGGTCCGCAGTTCATCGCAAATCTTGTCAAGAACTTTTTGCGCACTGTTGAAGTGATCCAGGAGTTCTCACATCCGGCAACGCCCGAAGACAACTCATACATCGAAGCATGGCATAGCATCCTGCAGAAAACGGTGATCGACAAATACGAGTTCGAAAGTTTTTACGAAGCAAAATCAACCATCGAACGCTTCGTTCACTTTTACAACAATCGCCGCTGGCATCGCAGCATTGACTTCATCACGCCCCAAGAAAAATGGCAGCTCGGCTTGGCATTAAGATCAGCCGTTAAGCCACAACCCGCGCGCGAGATCTTGTCAAGGCCGATGGAATCCTTTGAAAAACAAAATCAAGATCCATCGCTCTGCAATGGCCTTGACAAGATCAACGAGGGAGACCTTTGCTTAACGGCTGATCTTATTGCGCATGAAATTAATTTACCTTTAAACCTAAACCTTTTGAATAAAAGTGTCCAGTAATATGGGGGCTAAGACACTACCTCGGAGACGGATACTGTATTGATAATTAATTCGCCCTGTTGCAATAGCGTTTTCAAAAGATTTTCTTGAGATCAAGTACAATAATATTTGATGAATCAATTGGTTTTAGTTTGTGAAAATATTTCTCATCTACCAACTTCTGAATCGTAAATACAATTTCGGGCTTAGTAACCTCATTAACAAGTATGAGGTTAGCTTCCATTGAATAGTATCCGGACGAATTGCTCTCTTCTTCAAAGTCTTGCTGTAACCTCACAATGTTGTAGACAGAAACATTATAGTACTTATTATCAACCTTTATATAAACATCATTTCTAAAACCCTTATTAAGCGATTCGTATTCTGACCTTTCGTCATCATCTTTAAGAAAAATTTCAAAAACAGGCATAGGAATTACTTTTTGAACTCTGTTTTAATTTTGTCAAGAAGAGACTGAAATGTTGCTTCAGGCATTTCATATGCCGGAACAATTTCGAAATGTTCCGGGTTCTTTCCCCTTTGAATAATTTTCAGTCCATCGGGAATTGATTTTATTTCATAAGCTCCGCCAAATTTAGAAATAGAATTGGGATTTATGTCAACCGATAAACCATGAGTTGTTTTGACCAAATTAGTTGAGGGATCGACTTTTATATCACTGGGTCTGATTTTAAAGCTATTTCCACCACGATAGACCGGGACTTTGGCGCCTTTGTATTCCACCAGATGATTGAGATTTTGAAGAACTTTACTCTTTGGAGGTATAACTTTTGTTCCTTTGTTTCCCCCTGAAGTCACCGGATCTTTGGGTTTAGGTGCAAATGGATCGTCGAGCGTTGGCGGCATGGCCGGAGAAATCTTCGGCATGAATGGATTCCATCTGTTCTTCATTCCCGGCGGAAGGTGTTTTTCCATGGAAGGAATGAATCCGGAAACGATGGAAATGATCACATCTATCAGCGGGGGTAATCAAGTTTTAACTATTACATCTAAGTTCTATTTTTTTCATTCACTACATCATCCTCTGCGTCGTCCACGATCTCACTATAAGTATTTAGCTTATCAATTAATTTGAATAAATAAGAAACTGTTTAAAAATGATTTGTTGAAAATTATATAAGGGGCATCGAAAGCAAAAGTTTTTGTGCATTTTATTTGAGGTCGACTAAAACTTCTTAAAAATGTACTCGACTGATACAACCGATGCCCAGTGGAAAGTTA